>JBBRDD010000082.1:0-19132 GCA_038204235.1 Desulfobulbales bacterium | reverse complement strand
GAAAAACATCGAAAAAGCTGGTCTCGAGGAGCATATACAGATAAAACAGGCGGAACTGGCCACTCTTCGTTCTCCGGCAAAGGAAGGGATGTTGCTGTCAAATCTGCCGTACGGCGAACGGCTCTCTGAGACGGAACAGGTAAGCCGTCTGTATAGAGCCTTTGGACGGATTGTCAAACAGCGATTTTCCGGGTGGAAAACCGGGGTGTTTATCTCCAACCCGAACTTGACTGACAGTTTTACCCTGGGGTGGGATAATAAATATAAACTATTCAATGGTTCCATACCCTGCAGATTACTGACCGGCATGGTGAGCGGGCAGGAGAGCGATTTTGTCTGGTCGCCGGCGGAGCCGGGCAGCGAAGAAGAAGACAATGAATTTGCCAACAGGCTGCGAAAAAATCTCAAAAAATTTCTTAAATGGGCCGTGAAAGAAAATATAACCTGTTTCAGGGCGTATGACCGGGATCTGCCGGATTATAATCTTAGCATCGATCTCTTTGGCAAATGGGTACATATTCACGAGTATGCCCCACCAAAAACAATTGATCCGCAGCTTGCCGCATCGCGAATGACAACGGCCTTGAAGAGTGTCAGAGATATCCTTGGCGTCCGCTCAAATAGAATTTTTGTCAAATCACGGGAGCGCCAGAAAGGCCGACAACAATATCAGAAAAAGGGCGAGAGCGGCAAAATGGTTGAGGTAAGAGAGGGCGAGTGCTCTTTTCTGGTAAACTTCACCGATTATCTCGATCCGGGAATGTTTCTCGACCATCGACCGATTCGGCAAAAAATATACCGCGAGGCTAAAGGAAAAAGGTTTCTCAACCTCTATGGCTATACCGGGACGGCGACAGTTCAGGCGGCGATGGGCGGTGCTGCCAGTACGACAACAGTTGATCTTTCGGCGACGTATCTGCATTGGGCGCAGATGAATCTTGCCTTAAACGGTTTGACGGAGCTTAAGAACAAGGTTGAAAAAGCCGACTGTCTGCAGTGGCTTGACGAATCCACCGGGACATTTGATCTGATCTTTATCGATCCGCCGACTTTTTCCAACACCAAAAAAGACAACCGGATTTTCGATGTACAAAAGGATCATGCACGTTTAATCGAGCGCGCGATGGCCCATTTGGAAAAAGATGGTCTGCTCATTTTTTCAACGAATTTTCGACGCTTTATACTTGAAGAGAAACTGCTTTCGCTCTATGAAATAAAGGATATTTCCCAGGAGTCGGTGCCTTTTGATTTTGCCAGAAATGAAAAAATCCATCGGTGCTGGGAAATCAGAAAAAACAGGCAAACGGAGCAGGTAAAAAAATGGCCGGAAGTAGGTCCATGACAAGCAAGGTGTTGGCGAGCTGTAACAGAATCGTGCAAATATAAGCTTTTATTTGTACAATAAGCAAATGCAGGCAGCTTTGTGGTGAAGGATACCTCAACACCAACCGGAGGGGGGAATGGTGGCTGAAATAGAACGTCTTCAAAAACAGATTAAAAATCTTCGAGAGCAGCTGGTAAAAGAAAAAAAGACCAACCAGCTCCTGAAAAAAAGGGCTCTACAGGCAATCATTGGCGCGAATGGTGCACACCGGAGTCAGGTAAACCGGAATGGTTGCGAACTTGATCTGGCACGGGCTGAATTGTCCAGCCGGGTGAAAAGTGTCTTTTTGGAAAATGTCAGCCACGAGATCCGATCATCCATGAACGGTATTGTCGGAATGACCGATCTGGTTTTGGAAACGGAACTGACAGAGCAGCAGCGACAATACCTGGAGATGGTCGGTTCCTCTGTTGACCGCCTGCTGGTGGTCGTCAATGAGGTGCTTGATTTGTCCAGGATAGAAACCGGAGAACTCGAGCTTGAACCGGAAGATTTTAATCTCAGGGAGAGCCTTGATCACGACCTCTATGTCCTTAATCTTTCCGCCAGGAAAAAAAATCTGGAGCTGGTCTGCACTCTAGAACCTGATGTTCCCGCACATGTGCATGGCGACCCGGTCCGACTGGTGCAGATTGTCACAAATCTTGTCGACAATGCAATCAAATTCACGACCACGGGCGGGGTATATATCACCATCGAAAACAGTGGGTACGATACTGACAATAATATTCTTCTTCAATTCAGTATTCGTGACACGGGGTGTGGAATAACGCCGGAAAAATTCGAACTGATCAACCATTATTTTAAAGAAAAGGTGCAACGCAGTGTCGCCCTGCCGTTATCTGTCGGGACCACGGGATTGGGCTTGACCGTTGCTTCGCAGCTGGTCAAGCTGATGGGTGGCGAAATTGGTGCAGAAAGCACGCAGGGCCAGACAAGATTCTGGTTTACTCTGCCGTTTAAGGAAGTTGCCGATCTTGCCGGTATTGAGGAAAAAACCAACGCAACGCTCGAGGGCATCGAAGAGGAGGTTGCCTATGTGCTGAGAGGTGCCAGGGTGCTTCTCGCCGAAGATGAGTATATCAACAGGGTGCTCATTGAGACGATCCTCAAACAACTTGGGGTAGAGGTAACATCTGTTGCCACCGGCAGGCAAGCGGTTTCCGAGGCGTGCACCGGAGCATACCAGCTGGTCCTCATGGATGTTCAGATGGATGATGTGGATGGTTTGGAAGCGACCAGGCAGGTCAGAAAATACGAGAGTAAACATGATGGTCATCTCCCTATTATCGCCCTGACTGCCCTGGCAATGTCCGGAGACCGGGAAAAGTGCCTCCAGGCCGGCATGGATGACTATCTTCCCAAACCGGTGCAGAGAAATGCATTGATCTCTGTTTTGGCTCAGTTTTTAACGAGCCGAGTGCTGGTGGTGGATGGCGATCCGGCCAGTCAGCATGTTTTTGTCCGCACCCTGGTCGAGAAAGGATGGCAGGTTACTCTGGCCGAAACCAAACGGTCAGCGATGTATGAAGCTTCCCTGTCGCATTTCGATCTGATACTTTTTGATTTGTCCACGCCACAGCTCGACGGTATTGAGGCTGTAAAGATAATCAGGCAGCTCGAGGAGTATTCGGGACAGCGAACCCCGATTTTTGGTTTCGGGGAGGCGAATATTGCCGGAAATCTGCCGCAGAACATTAACGGGTATCTGCTGAGGCCGGTGACCAAAGAAATGATCCTGCAACAGCTGGAGGTTTTGGATGCAGAAAGAGTCTAGAGGTGATGCCGCTGGTTTTCTTACGAAATGCAGGGCAAGGCGACCATTGTCAACAAATCAGCAAGGCGTATAATGCATTATTCTCATGTCTGTTTAGACACTTTTGGCTATGCATTGCCGCCAAGGGTCCTTTCTTCCGAAGATATTGAAAAGCGGTTATCCCCGGTTTATAATCGTTTGCGTCTGCCGTCCGGTCGGCTGGAGCTGATGAGCGGTATCCGCGAGCGGCGCCTCTGGCCACCAGGAACACGGCCGAGTACCGCGGCCACACTTGCCGGAAAAAAAGTGCTTGATACTGCCGATATAGATCCCAAAAGCATAGAGTGTCTTATTTTCACCTCTGTTTCCCGGGATATGATGGAGCCGGCAACAGCATCTTTTGTGCATGATAAGCTTGGTTTGTCCTCTGCCGCGTTAATTTTCGATATTTCCAATGCCTGTCTGGGGTTTCTCGATGGCATGGTCATGCTGGCCAATATGATCGAGCTTGGTCACGTTAAAAACGGGCTGATAGTATCTGGAGAGACCGCCGAGGAGTTGCTGGAATCGACCCTGGTCGGCCTGCTGAAAGATACAACGCTCAGTCGTAAAACCATCAAGCCGGCCTTTGCCTCACTTACCATCGGCTCCGGGTCTGTCGCCCTTTATATGCGCAAGGCAAGAGACAACGAAGACAGGCCCCGGCTGGTGCATGGTGCCTGGCAGGCGAACACGGAACATTCCGATCTATGTCATGGCGGCCAGAGCGGGGCAAATACCGTCCTGATGGCGACCAACTCCGAAGAGCTCCTGCATCGTGGGGTGGAGACGGCCCAGATGACCTGGCAGAAGTTTTCGGCCCAACCCGGCTGGCGAGCGGAAAATATCGATCGTTTTTTCTGTCACCAGGTCGGCTCGGCCCATGCAAAGCTGCTCTTTGAGAGGCTCGGTCTGGCTCCCGAAAAAAATTTCGAGACACTGGCGAGTCTTGGCAATGTCGGTTCCGTCTCGGCCCCGATCACCATGGCTATGGCCATGGAACAGGAATTTTTCCAGCCGGGTCAAAAAGGGGCACTGCTGGGGATCGGCAGTGGGATTAATTGTCTTATGCTGGGTGTCGAATGGTGATTGGCGTCGTAAAAATTCTTCATCTGCGTCGTTGTTGCAATTTTTCTATCATTACGACGTACTCTAGTACGCCGAAATGATAGAAAAATATTACGCCTCGCGTATGAAGTTTTTTACTTAGCCAACTCTTTAGTTAACTTTAGCTATTTTGAGTTCATCAACTATGAACGAGGTATTAACAGATGAACAGGGTCAGGTGCTGCTTGAGCTGGCGAGAAAGACCCTGCAGTATAAAATGGATGAGGGCACAGCGCCTGCGTCTCCCGACGATCCAGCTTTGTCGGTGCAGGCGGCCACCTTTGTCACTTTGAAAATAGCTGGGCAACTGCGGGGCTGCATCGGCAATCTTGAGCCGGTTGGTCCGCTCTGGCAGGGAATCCGTGATAATGCCATCAACGCCGCCTTCAATGATTATCGTTTCTCGCCGCTCTCTCCTGAGGAGCTGTCGGCTGTGCACTTAGATATTTCCATTCTTTCGCAAGCCCAGCCTCTGGCGTATCAGGATCCGGAGGAATTGCCTTTGAAACTGCGCCCTGGAGTCGACGGCGTGATCCTTCGCGACGGGCGGCGCAGTGCCACCTTTCTTCCGCAGGTCTGGCAGCAGCTCGCCACCGCGGAACAGTTTCTTGAGCATCTCTGCCTGAAAGCCGGATTGCGCGGGGATGTATGGCGGCAAAAAAAACTGGAAATTTTCACCTATCAGGTCCAGTGTTTTGAGGAGGAAAAGGAGTGAAAGAGGTTATCCTGACGGATGCGCAGCTGGAAGTACTTGAATATGTCTACCACAAACTCCAGCTGGAGTATGAACGGGTGGCGGAGTCGCTGGATTTTACCTGCACCGGCTGTCCGGATAACTGCTGTGACTCCTATTTCCAACATCACACCTATGCGGAATGGGCCCATCTCTGGCTGGGCATCCGGCGACTTGCGCCTGATGTGCAGCAAACACTGATAGCCAGGGCAAAGTCGTACCTGGAGCAGTGTGAACAGGCCTTAGCGGCCGGGCAACGACCCCAGATCATCTGTCCATTAAATGATAATGGGCGCTGTGTAGTCTACCAGCACCGTCTGCTGGTCTGCAGGACCCACGGAGTCCCGGCGACGTTGACCAGACCCGATGGCCGGACATTTCATTTTCCCGGTTGTTTTCGCTGTCAGGAGATTGTCGAAAACCTGGATAAAAAAGAGCTGCCAGCCCCTGTTGAGAGAACACTGCTTCTGAAAAAGCTGGCCCTGCTGGAAAACGAACTTCTCGATAACAAACGTCATCTTCTGCCTAAAGTTAAAATCACCATCGCCGAAATGCTGGTGCATGGGCCTCCGGTAATTCCCTGAACTGATACCTCAAAATAAAACCCCAGCAAAGCAAAGCCTAACCTCAACAGGAGAAGAGTGACATGCGGGTAAGCGTCACCAAGAAACAACCTAACTCGAAGATGTGTTTTGTTTGTGGTATGAGCAACAGTTTCGGACTGAAGAGCCGGTTTTACGAACTGGAAGACGGCCAGCTTATGGCCATTTTTCGACCGGCAGATGAGCATCAGGGGTATCCCGGCCGCCTGCATGGCGGCATTGCCGCGACAATCCTCGATGAAACAATCGGCCGGGCGATAATGGTTGCCCATTCCGGCAATATCTGGGGTGTAACGATCGATTTTTCGATGAAACTCAGAAAACCCGTGCCGATTGACAGTGAAATACGGGTGCTGGCCAGAATAGTTTCGGAAAGCAAACGTTCCTTTCAAGGAGAGGGGGAGATCCTGCTTGCCGATGGTCAGATCGCAGTTGCCGGGAGCGGCAAATACCTTAAAATGGATATTGAAAAAATCGCCGACTTTGACCACCAGGGGGAAGACTGGTTTCTTGTCAACTCACCGGACGATCCGGAATGTATCGAGTTAAACAACAAGATCTTATAGCGATTTGAGATTCTGCTCAGATGTCCCGTCGCTGTTGCTGATGGTGTTCCTGCAGGTTCTTTTATTACAAGAGAGCATTGCGGATTTTACGGGCAAGATTGTTTAAGCTGAAGGGTTTCTGGATGAAATGAATACCCTCGTCCAGCATACCATGCTGCACGATTACGTTGGCAGTGTATCCGGACATGAAAAGGGTCTTGATATTGGGCCGGATGGCGACAGCACGGTCATGCAATTCTTTTCCGTTCATTCTCGGCATGACCACGTCGGTCACCAGAAGTTGTATGGATGTGCTGTCGTTTTCAAGAAGAGTGAGAGCTTCTTGTGGGGTTGCAATAGACAGGACGTCGTAACCGATCTCCTCGAGCATTGCCCTGGTCATTTCCCGGACCATTTTGTCGTCCTCCACCAATAGTACGGTTTCTGTTCCGGCATCTGCCGGTGCTTCGCCTCTTGCTGTATCGACCTGTCTCTTTTCGGTTGTTCTGGGAAAGTAAATTTTGAAGGTGGTTCCCTGCGCCGGTTCACTGTAAACGTCAATTAACCCACCGCCTTGTTGGACGATGCCGTATACCGTGGCCAGCCCGAGACCAGTCCCTTTTCCAACCTCCTTGGTGGTGAAAAAAGGCTCAAAAACATGGAAAAGAGTCTCCTGATCCATTCCAACCCCGTTGTCGCTCAACGACAGCTGGACAAAGTCACCAGGGAAAAATCCCACATGATTCAGACAAAACATTTCGTCGAGATGGATGTTGTCAGTTTTGATGGTGAGTTTTCCACCCGTGGACATCGCATCTCGAGCATTTGCTGACAGGTTGATGAGTATCTGTTCTATCTGTGTAGGGTCAAATTTGGTTTTCCAGAGATTCTCTGCCGGAAAAAACTGCAACTCAACATCCTCTCCGATCAATCGTGCCAGTGTCTTGTGCAGGGTGATGATCAGGTCATTTAAATCTATAAGTTTCGGCGAAATCACTTGTTTCCGCGAAAAGGCCAGGAGTTGGGAGGTTATATCTTTTGAGTGGACAGCCGCTTTTTCAATCTGTATGAGATCTTTAAACAGTGGATCACTGTCGGCCATGTTCAATTTCATCAATTCTGCGTATCCCAAAATTACTCCGAGCATATTGTTGAAGTCGTGGGCGACGCCGCCGGCAAGGCGTCCGATGGATTCCATCTTCTGGGATTGGAAGAGTTGAGATTCAAGCCTTGATTTTTCCATCTCTGCTTCTTTACGTTCAGAGATGTCGCGGACAAAGGCAACATGGTGTTCCCTGTCGCCAAAGCGGATATGGTTGGCTGAAACTTCGATCGGAAAGACCGTTCCGTCTTTGCGTTGATGGGTGGTTTCAATGATTTGGTATCCGATTTCCCTCATGTCCTGCCAATGAGAGCTCAAGCGCTCCGGATGAAAATCGGGGTCAATATCCCACAAATGCAGGCTCAGCAATTCCTCTCGGGAGTATTGAAGGGAACGGCAGGCCTGGTCGTTTACGTAGGTGAAACGACCCTCTGTATTGAGCCAGAAGATCGCTTCCGATGCTCGATCGATGGAGAACCGGAACAGGCGTAATTCCTCTTCTGCCTGTTTTCGCTCGGTTATATCACGGGAAAACAGGCAGGTATACTCTTTGCCGCCAAAATTTACGTAGTTAGCAGTGATTTCAACCGGAAATATTGTCCCGTCTTTGTGTTGATGCGTGGTTTCAAAGGTGACCACATGCTTATCAACAATGAGTTGCCAACATTCGAGGCACATGCTGGGTGTAAACCCGGGATCGATATCGTAGCCATTTTTTTGCAGCAATTCATGGCGAGAATAACCAAGGGACTGGCAGGCCTTATCGTTGACATAGAAAAAACGACCATCTGCTTCCATCCAGAAACAGGAGAGCGATGCCCGGTCGATGGCGAACTGGGTGAGTTCCAAAAGCTGCTCAATCTCCTTACGCTTAGTGAGATCGGTGGTAAAGGCGCAGCTGTATTCCTTGCCTTTAAATAGGACGTAGTTGGCTTTTATCTTAACTGGAAAAGAAGAACCGTCTTTATGTTGATGGATGGTTTCGAAGGTGCAGACTTTGTCCTGAAGCAGTAAGGCCCAATAATCAGACCACATTTTACTATCGAAATTGAGGTCAATATCCATAACGGACATCTGCAGGAGTTCTTGCCGGTCGTAACCGAAAGAACGACAGGCCTGATCATTTACATAGAAAAAACGTCCGTCCTTGTCGATCCAGGTGCAGCCAATAGATGCATGATCAATGGTGAACTGGGTAAGTTCCAGCGCCTCTTTGTATTGTTTGCGTTCGGAGGTGTTTCGAATAGCCAGGATGCAGGTTTCACGGCCGTTCATTTGAGCCAAACGCGCTCGAATCTCCACGGGAAATACGGTTCCGTCTTTTCGTAGCATCAGGCTCTCACAAAGTTCGTTTTTGCTGGGATGAGCTATGAAATCGGTCACAAGTCGACGATGTTCAGATGCCACACAATGTATGACGGGTGTTATAAGTAAGTCGTCGCGTTGGCATTTGAACATTTGGGTCAGCTGGTCGTTCAGATCTATAAATCTGCCATCCTGCGTTAGAGCGATACCTTCGAACGTAGCATCCGCCAAAGTTCGGAAAATTTGCCAGCCGTCTTCTTGCGAGGATTCCGTAATCCCGATCTCATCCAAGTGATCGACAATGGAGAGAAGAATGAGCGGAGGGGTATCAGTTTGTCCATCAATTAACCTGGAACTGATGCATATTTTTGTAAAACAGGAAAGCTCAAGTATCGTTTGCTTGCCTTTTGGCGCTTTTGCTTCAAGAAGCAGAGTGAGCATTGCCTGCAGCTTGTGGAGCTCAGTTTGGCTCATGCCCAATTGATAAATAGTATGGCCTTCTGTTTCATTTATTGAGCGGCCAAAAACATGGCAAAAAGATCGATTAGCTCTTTGAATGCACAGATTTTCATCGATAACAGCCGCCGGCTCTCGCATGGCGTCGAGGATACCTACCGGCAGATGTTGGGTTCTCTCAAAATTTCCGTTTCTTGCCACTGTGCTCATAGTCAAACCTTGTTTTTGTGTTCGTCAAACAAAAGAGGCAGTTTGGCGTAAGGGTGCGGTTCGGTACGCGCGTATAGGCTAAGTATCGCATTGTATATGGGAAAAAAATCATAAAATATTGAGGTGCATGGTAATTAGATTAAAATGCACTATTTCGATTAGGTGATAATGCTATTATAGTCGAAATCTGACTTTTAATAAAATTTTGTGTTTACAATGCTGGTAAAGGTAGATGAACGAAATCAGGAAACCCGTGACTGTGCGAGAAAGGCCCCGTCTTTTATGCGCAGTGAGCGACGTCTTTTTTATATACGTATAGCAACAAAAGGCGGCAACCACATTGGCGCCGTTTTCTGACGCAGCGACAGGTTTGGAGCAAGAGAGCAGGTTATCGGAAGACAGAGAAAGCAGGATTTCTTACACTATAACGGATCGTGCTGATGCGGATGATCTCCGGCTATATGCAGATGGCGATGTACATGGACATGATTTTCTTCACACCGATGAATATGGCCATGATCGATCTTATACAGGATTGAAGTGGTATGGCTGAGAAAATCCCAGTCATGGGAGATGATGACCTGATGAAGATCGAGTCCCTGGAGGATTTCGATAAGATGGCTGCGGGTTTTCGGATCGAGGTTGTTGGTCGGTTCGTCGAGCAGAAGTATTTTCGGCCGCATGGCCAGGATGGTGGCAAGAGCGACCAGTTTTTTTTCTCCGCCGGATAAACGATGGGTAATGCGGTCTTCAAAGCCGGTAAGACCGAGATCGGCCAGGGTCTTCATGGCGACATTCCGTGCTTCTTTAGGGGAAAACCCCAGGTTCAGAGGGCCGAAGGCGACATCTTCGATGACCGTGGGAGAAAAGAGCTGGTCGTCAGAACTCTGGAATAAAAAGCCGACTTCTTTGCGCAGGACACGTAGATCCTCTTTGGTGGAGACTGCTTTGCCGTTAAAAAGCAGATCTCCTTTGTCAGGTTTCAGTAAACCGACCATAAGATGGAAAAGAGTGGTCTTGCCGCAGCCGTTGGGACCGATAATGCCGATCCGCTTATCTTGTATCGCAAAAGAAAGGTGGCGCAGCACGGGATCTTTCGCCTGGGTGAAGGTATAACTTATGTCGTGAAGCTCAATCATCTGTTTTTCTCATACTTTGAACCGGATATTCAAAATGTCGCCATCGGTGACGATATAGTCCTTGCCCTGCAGGTACATTTTGCCGGCTTTTTTCAGTTCTGCCTCGCTGCCGTATTCCAGCAGCTCACCATATTTCATCAGTTCCGCGCGGATAAAGCCGCGCTGCAGGTCGGAATGGATCACTCCTGCGGCGACTGGGGCCGGGGAGTCTTTTCGCACCAGCCATTGCCTGACTTCATCTTTACCGACGGTGAAAAAAGAAATAAGGCCGAGTGCTTTCAGGCAAAGACGGGTCATAATGCCAAGTGCCGGTTCGTCGATCCCTAAATCCTGCAGGAATTCGGTTTTTTCTTCTTCTGAATCCAGCAGCACAATCTCCGACTCCACCTGGGCGCAGACAATCATCGCCTCAATCTTGTTTTGTTGGCACTGCCCGGCAGTTTTTTCAAGAAGCGTCTTGTCTCCCAGTTGATCTTCTGCCACATTGAAGGCGAGGATCAATTCTTTTCGGGTAATAAGAGGATAGCTGCGGATGAGCAGTTCTTCATCCTCATTGAATTCCATGAGTCGAAGCGGTTTTTCCTCCTCCAGATGGGCCAGCAGCCTGCGCATCAGGTCCAGTTCAATGGCCTGCTTCTCATCTTTAATCTTTTTTAGGGCCGTCTCAATGCGGGCAATGCGTTTTTCGACAAAGATCTGGTCGTGCATGATCAGCTCGCCATTTACCATATCCGCATCCCGCACGGGATCAACAGATCCTTCCGCGTGATACACCGAATCGTCTTCAAAGGCCCGGATCACATGGCACAGGGCATCGACGTCGGCGATCTCTTTGAAGATGTCTCCTTTGGCGATGTTTTCCTGTTCCATTTTCGGCAATAAAACAAGGTCAATACGCGCCCTGGCCTGCTTGTTGGGGCTATACATGGATACCAGCCGGTCAAAACGAGGGTCGAGTATTTCGGCTGTACCCGGAATAGGTTTGGCGGGACCGGCTTGTTCTCTTAATTCACTGCCGGTCAATACCTGGAAAAGGGTCTTTTTGCCTGTTTGGGGCAGGCCTATGATTCCAACCTTCATGGTAAAATCCTTTGTTAAGAGAAAGAACGAGTATGTTACCTGGACAATTACCACAGGACGGAGGTGATCAGCAAGCTAATAGACTGGAAATTATGGCAGAGGCACCAAGCGAGGCGGTCATCTATAGAAAAAAGGTATCGACGCTACTGTGGCCGTAATGGTCAGGCCGATAACGAGAAAAATAATATCATTTCTGGCAACAGTCTGTTGCTCAAGGGGAATAAGTCGTCCATTAAAACCACGCAGCAGCATGGCCTGATGAACGCGGGTGGCTCGGTTCCAGCTCCTCACCAGCGTCATGCCAAACAGGTATCCATAGGTGCGGTAGGTGTGGATATTGGTTGCTGGCACAAAGCAGCGCATTCCAGCTGCTCGTTTTAATTTCTGGTATTCCTGGTAGATGACAAAGATATAACGATAGGAAAAAAGCAGCAGAAAATAAAGACGTCTGGAGACATGGAGTCCTTCCAGGGCATGGCCAAGGCTGGCGATTCGTGATGTGCCGAGCAGCGAAATCAGACTGAGCACGATGCAGTTGGTTTTAAGGCTGATAAGAGTGGCCAGTCGTATCCCTTCGACGCTGAGGGAGAACGGACCCAGCCGGGTCAATTCTTCCCCGCCGTAGGTCAGAGGCAGGGTGAGCCAGAGAAAAAGGGTAAAGGTGTTGGCAGCCAGGAGACGTTTGCCGACCTGGCGCAGGTCCAGCCGGGTTAAAAGCAGCAGCATAAAGGCCAAGGTAAGAGCCAGAGTGACGACCACAAAACTATTGGATATGGCGGCAACAGTTATATATGCGGCAGCAACTATGACTTTTACCTTGGGATCTCTTTTGTGCAGTAGGGAATTCCCGGTTGCAAAACGTTCGTCCATCATCGATTATTTCCGTGCCTCAGGTAGTTCATCCAGATATATCCACAGTACTGCCCCGAGTTCCACGCCTTTATCCTTGCCTGCCGGATCTTTTATGGTGTAATCCGCTTCACTTAGGGCGGCAAATCCCCACCAGCCTGCCAGGGGGCAGCTAAAGGTGAAGATGCCGTTGTCATCGGCTTTTATGACCTGGGTGACGTGATAATCACTTCTGGCCCGCAGTATATTGCCCTCATTATAGAATTCAACCTCGACTTCGGCTCCGGCAACCGGTTTGCCCTGCAGCAGCACCTGTCCGGAAAAACTATTGCCGGCGTAATTACCAAAGGGCCTGAGCAGGGGGACAATCTCGGTTGGCAAACCGACTGGTTCATCCCAGCCCTCGTCGTCGCCGAACGCGGGGATGATTGTTTTGGTGTAATGAATAATGCTCAAATCTTCTGTTGGTTCCCAGTAAGGGGTCGGTTCCATGACAAACTGATAGACACCAGGACGGGTAAAATTATAGGTAGCCTGCCATGCTTTATGGTCCATAACCGAGGCCGGTGTGAGGCCTGCCAGCAGATCGGTTGTTTTGCCGCCCATCGTGACCGTGAATTTTTTCGGGAGGACGAGATCCATACCGACGTTTTCAAAGGGATGAGAAAACGAAAGGGTCAGCATCGTCTTCTTATTTTTCTGGTCGATAATATGCTGATCCGGAATAACCATACCGAAGTGGGCAAGCGCCTGTCCGGTCGGCAAGCTGAGTAGAGTGGCAAGAAGACTCATTGCGGCAAACTTTCTCACGATCTTCCTCCTTGTTGTTTTTTACGTGATTGCATATAGGCAGCTATCCCGGCCAGTCCGAGAATATAGCCGATACCGCCAAGGATATCCTGCAGACTCGGGTCCTTATCCGAGTTTTCGGCGAGAGTTCTTTCGATTGGAGCGAGCTTTTTATCCAGTGCCGTGTCGATAATCCTGGCAATTTCCGAGGCCGTAATGGTTTGCAGCTCTTTTTCTTTTATCTCCTCGGATACTGGTTGAAGGGAAGGGCGAGTGGTTTCGCTGGTTACCGGGGGAGGAGTATTGTTGCTCTCTGCAGAAGAATCTTCCAGGGTATAGGTCCAATTGTTTTTATGCCCGTCTCCCGCGTTGACGATGATCTGCAGTTCTTTTGAACCTGCCTGTGGTACGGGAAAACTGAACATTCCATCTCTATCTGTTGTTCCCGACAGCAGGGTCTGGCCCGTTTTGGTTTCGACAACGGAGACTGTGGCATTCTGGGTAGGTCTGCCTCCGCTGAACTTTGACTCGGTGATGATATGGTCACCATCCCGCCAGGCAAAGATCCGCACTTTATGCGCAAAACAGGGGCTGCATAAAGCCGGAACCAGAAGAATAATAAAGAGCAGTTGGTAGAGAGTTATACGGTGCATTATTTTCCCATTTTAAGAAATTCCGGTTGAACTTTGGCCAGAAAAGAGACAGTAAACATGGTGATAATTCCCTCGATGATCATCAGAGGGATATGGGCGGCTATTATTAGTTGTGCCGCCCGCACAAAGCCTTTATCAGTTGACCAGAGAGCGAGTGCTGCGATAAGCGCGGAAAGGAGGATGGAACAAAAACCAGCGCCAAAAGCCGCAATTTTTCGTTTATGGCCGTTTTTCTCAACCCATGGCCGAAAAATATAAAAGCAGATAACGGCCGGCAGGGCCATGATCGTGGTGTTCACCCCCAATACCAGCAGGCCGCCAAAGTTGAAAAAGAGACATTGCAGCAACAGTGCCACCAGGATGGCGGGAAAACAACTCCAGCCGAGGATAATGCCCATCAGGCCTCCCAGAAGGAGATGGACATTACCAGGTCCGATGGGTACATGGATGAGCGAGGCCACAAAAAAGGTAGCTGTCAACAGGGAGACCGTCATGATTCGGTCATAATCAAGCTTTTTCAAGCCAATTGCGGTACCGACGGCTGTAATTGCGGCTCCGGCTAAAAGGACAGGGGGGCTTAAGACGCCTTCCGAAATATGCATGTGATGTGGTTCTCCCTCTCTTATAGTCGGCCTGAGACGCCAAAACATAACACGAAGAAATAATTTGTGTTACAAAGTACCGAAAGCAGCAGGGTGTGTCAAGAATTTAGAGACACAAAATGAAAAATAGTGTTACTGGTGCGCCGTTGAGCGCCTCAAGAGGTGAAGGAATACGCGATGGAACCAGATAACGAGCGTACAGAAAATAATGGGTTTTTTACACCCATAGGCATCATCCACTCCTGTTTCACGGAGAAATTCGGCATTCCCCGGCAGCCGGGCATGGTGGCGTCAGCGACCGCTCGACTGGAATTACTGCCGCCCTTTAATAGACAGGAAATGGTGCGCGGTCTGGAGCAGTTTTCCCATATCTGGGTGCATTTTCTTTTTCATGAGACTCTCGCCGAGGGATGGAAACCGACAGTCCGGCCACCCTGGCTGGGAGGGCAGAAAAGAGTTGGTGTTTTTGCGACTCGCAGTCCGCATCGGCCCAATCATCTCGGTTTATCGGTGGTGCGGCTCGAGGCGGTTGGCTGGGAAAAGGGCCGTCTTTTTTTGGAACTCTCCGGCATCGATTTTCTTGATCAAACCCCTGTTTTCGATATCAAACCGTATATTCCTTACAGCGATTGTCTTCCGTCAGCTTCCTGCGGTTACGCGCTCGGAGAACAACCGGTGGTGGATATTGTGTTCAGTGATGAGGCCGAGAGCTTCTGTACTGAATATCTGGCCCAAAACGGCAGAAATATACGCCAGCTAATAGAAGATCTGATTCGTCACGACCCGCGACCGGCAAGCCAGAAAAAAACCAGAAAAAATTTCGGTATGCTGCTCTGGAATGTCAACATCCGCTGGACAGTAGAGGGGAACAGGTTTTTTATCGAGAGTTGTGCGGAAGTTACGGTTTGATGAAGCCGTTGATGATACAGTGGACCCGCTTGCCAATCGCATAGGTTCCACTGGTAACGTCGTAATCCAGGCTACCTCCGTCTATCTCAATATTTTTCCCCTCCAGCCTGATTTTGCCGGGACACTTGACGGTACGTTTTTCGCTGTCGTACAGCAATAGATTGGTATACAGGAACTGTTGATCCTTTGTTCTGTTGATAACCACATCTTCAGTTAAGGTCAGAACTTTGCTGGTTGTATTGTATTGGCCGGTGTTGGCGATAATTTTGGTGATATTGCCCTGTGCATCAAAGAGATCCGCGTTGACGAACTCCATAACCAAAACGTTTGGATTCGCTCCCGTGTGGGCTTTTCTGCCTCGTATCAGCGCGGTTTTCTGCCCTTTCTGGTTTTGCAGTATCTGCACCGTGTTCATATTGAAATTTTGGTTGTCGGAGGGCTGCTGGTTAGGGGCGGGATCGACACTGCCCCGGGGACTGAGGAATTTGCCGACCGGCACGGACCAGAGAGGATAGGTAACAATGATGAGCAGAGGGATGAGCCAGATGGTGTTGCGATGGAATTTCATCGATTTTTGTATTTTTGCAGCAACTCCAGAGCGAGATTTTTTGCCTCGATGAGCAGATCGCAGGCATCACGTACGGCTCCGCCACCTCCCGGTCGTTCGGTTATGAAATGAGCGATCTCCTGCACTTCCGTTACGGCGTTGGCCGGAGCGATAGCCAGGCCAACCTGCTGCAGCAGCACCATGTCCAGCCAGTCGTCACCCATATAGGCGATCTGGAAGGGTTTGAGACCGGATACCCGCATGATTTCCTTGAAGGCATCGTTTTTATTGCCGCTCCCCTGGTATATAAACCGCATGTTGAGTTCTTTGGCGCGCCTGGCGACAACTTCGGACTGTCTGGCCGTTATCACACCCGTATCAACACCTGCTTCTCCAAGCAGCCGCAGGCCAAAACCGTCCTGGGTATTAAACGACTTGCTTTCCTCACCACTGCCCGTATAGAGAAGCGTCCCATCGGTCAGAACACCATCGACATCCAGCAATAACAGTTTGATTTCTTTGGCTTTGGCCAGAGCACGGACTCGCTGGGGATCGTTTTTCCGACTGTCGCGTTCCCGGACCCTGCTACGGTATCCTTCAAGAATTTCGCAATCGGACGGATAGCCAGTGGGAGAAGGAGGACAATTATCGGCCATAACTAACAAACCGCATTTCGAACCCTGATCAGCTGCACGAGAAGTTCTTCAACCTTATCAAGGGGGATGGAATTCGGCCCGTCGCACAGGGCCTGGTCGGGGTTGGGATGGATTTCCATAAACAGGCCGTCAATGCCGGCGGCAATGGCCGCTTTACTGAGGGTGCTGATGAATTCCCGTTGGCCGCTGGAAGAGCCGCCGGCACCGCCGGGAAGCTGTACCGAATGGGTGGCGTCAAAAATAACCGGGCAGCCAAACGAGCGCATGACCGGCAGAGAACGCATATCGACGACCAGATTGTTATAGCCAAAGCAGGCCCCTCGTTCAACCAGCATGATCTTTTTGCCCCCGACGCCGCGCATTTTATTGACCGCGTTCTGCATATCCCAGGGGGAGACAAACTGGCCCTTTTTAACATTGACCACTTTGCCGGTCTTGGCGGCAGCGGTCAGAAGATCCGTCTGGCGGCAAAGGAAAGCAGGAATCTGTATAATGTCGAGGACTTCTGCGGCTGCCTCGACCTGGGTGACGTCATGGATATCAGAAATAACCGGTACACTGAATTCCCGTCGAATTTTGGCGAGCGTCGCCAGACCTTCGACCAGGCCGGGACCACGATAGGAATCGAGCGACGTCCGGTTGGCTTTATCAAAAGAAGCCTTGAAAACGTAATGGATGCCAAGGCGGTCACAGATCTCCTGCATTGCCCCCGCCACGGTTCTGGCCAGCTCTTCGGATTCAAGGGCGCACGGTCCACCGATAAGGAGTAACGGTTGTCCGGTGCCGACAAGAAGCGGGGAACCGGAAGGGGTGTCGATGGCGAGTTTAATATCAGTCACCGATTACTTCCTTGGCTTTGTTGAGTTGTCCCTGCTCCTTATGAGCCAGCGCCGCACTGATAAAATCTCTGAATAACGGATGCGGTTTCATCGGTTTGGATTTGAACTCGGGATGGAATTGACAGCCGAGGAACCAGGGATGGTCCTTAATCTCAACAATTTCTACCAGATTGTTGTCCGGCGACGTTCCCGATACAAGCAGGCCGTTTTCTTCCAGCTTTTGCCGATAGGCATTATTATATTCGAACCGGTGGCGGTGCCGCTCGGAAATTTCATCCTGCGCGTAGGCCCGATAGGCATTGGTATCTTCTTTGAGTATGCAGGGGTAGGCGCCAAGGCGCAAGGTGCCGCCGAGGTCCGACTCTTCGTCACGTATCTGCTTCTGGTTGGTGCGATAATCAAACCATTCCTTGATCAGATAGATGACCGGATCCGGGGTGAGCTCGTCCAGTTCCGTAGAATTGGCCAGGGGAAGTCCCAGCACGTCACGGGCAAATTCCACCACCGCCAGCTGCATGCCGAGGCAGATACCGAAAAAAGGTATCTTGTTTTTACGGGCGTAATTGATAGCTTTAATTTTTCCTTCGACGCCGCGCTTGCCGAATCCACCGGGAACAAGAATACCATCGCAGCCGTCGAGAAGACTGGCCACGTTTTTCGATTCAAGGCATTCCGCGCTGATATATTCCAGGTTGACCTTGGTACCGTTGGCCAGACCGCCATGCACCAGCGCTTCGTGGAGACTTTTATACGACTCGGTAAGATCGACATACTTGCCGGTAATGGCAATGGTGACATTATTGCGTGGGTTCTTGATATTGTGTACCAGGTCTTCCCACGGTTTAATATTCGGCTGGCCGGTCCAGATATTGAGCAGCTCGAGGATCTTGCTGTCGAGACCTTCTTTATGCAGATGCAGCGGCAGGTCGTAAATGGTGTCGACGTCGATTGCCGTGATGACTGCGTCCTGGGGAACATTACAAAACAGGGCAATTTTCGCCTTCAGGCTGTCTTCCAGGGGAACTTCCGTCCTGCAGAGCAGGATATCCGGCTGGATGCCATCGGCCCGGAGCTCGCGCACCGAATGCTGGGTGGGTTTGGTCTTTACTTCACCGGCTGTTTTGATATAGGGGACCAGGGTCAAGTGAATGAACAGGGTGTACTCCCTGCCCAGATCGCCGCGCAGTTGGCGAATGGCCTCGATGAACGGCAAACCTTCAATGTCGCCGACGGTGCCGCCGATTTCGATGATGGCGACATCCACGCTGCCGTCAAGCTGACGCACTGCGGCTTTGATTTCATCGGTGATATGGGGAATAACCTGCACGGTGCCGCCGAGGTATTCACCACGCCGTTCCTTGGTAATAACCGAATAGTAGATGCGCCCTGAGGTGTAATTGTTTTTCTGGGCCATGACCGCGTTGGTGAAGCGTTCATAGTGACCCATATCCAGATCGGTCTCGGCCCCGTCGTCGGTGACATAGACCTCACCGTGTTGGAAAGGGTTCATGGTGCCCGGATCGACGTTTATGTAGGGATCCAGCTTCTGGAACGTTACCGTCAATCCCCGACTTTCGAGCAGTGCCCCAATGGCCGCGGAGGCCAGCCCTTTTCCCAGAGAGGAAAGGACGCCGCCGGTGACAAAAATAAACTTGGTTCGTTTGGTATTATTTGGCTTTTTCATGCTGGCCACTATAGCAATCGAACCTTCTTTTTGAAATAGAAAACTTGCCTGGACAGGTAAAAACCGGCAAAAAGGCGGAGAGATTTCATAACACCTTTATGGTGCTGAAAAACAGAAAGCAGGAGAAATCTTGATCAAGCCAGGGT
>JBBRDD010000081.1:0-19371 GCA_038204235.1 Desulfobulbales bacterium | reverse complement strand
GCCTCACCAAGTTGGTTGACGACTTTCATCGGTGAAAGCGGCTTGCCGGTATTAAATGCCGGGCATCGATCCTGACAGCGCATACACAGGGTACAGGCATCCGCATCGAAGATATCTTTCCAGGTCATTTCCTTCAGGCTGGTGGCACCGAAGGTCTCGGCATCTTCATTTTCCAGGTCCAGGTTGATGAGCTTGCCCTTTGGTCCAAGATCGGCGAAGAAATAATTGGTGCTGGTGGTGAAGATATGCCGGAATTTAGTCAACGGAATCAAAATAAAGAAACTCATGACCAGCAATAGATGAAACCACCAGGTCACTTTATGCAGGGCCCGCAGCCCGCCCTCGCCCATGCCGGAGATACCATGCGCCACCAGCAAACCCATCGGCGACCAGTAAGACAACGGTGTGCCAAGCTCGGTTACAGCAATTCGCGCACCCTCAATCAAAAATCCAGTGACCAGAATGGTTAACAACAGCCCATGCATTACGGCATCGTCTGTTTTGGTCTCCAATCCTTCCGGCGGGTAAAAATACCGACGAACCAGCAAACCACCCAGCATAAAAATACATACCAGTCCGGCAACATCAAGGGTGATCGAGAACAGCAGGTAGAAAATGCCTTTTAAAAATTTTACATCAAAGAACAGGTCAGTAAAATCGGCTTGAATGACAATAAGAGTCGTCCCGATAAAGAGCAGGCCAAAACCCCAGAAGAAGAGTCCGTGCAAAAGACCAGGCCAACGAACCCTGGCCACCTTTTTCTGCAGCAGGACATTTTCGAGCATATACCGTATCCGGCGACCTCGCTGATCGGTCCTGTTAAGCGGCAGACCCTGTTTATATATCTCGACTCGTCGCAGGAATCCTTTCACCAGCAGCCCAATTGCCACAAACGCAAACAGGTACATGGGGACCAGAGTCCCTGCGTTATGACCGACGTTCCAGTAAATTTCTCGGGTATATTCCATTGTCTTCTCCGGTTACGGTTCCTGCTTTTTAATCGTGTAAGCGCGCTGCCGAAACGCACGTCCAAAATGATTTTTATCTCCCCTATATAAATACAAGCTTACGTAAAGGTCAAGATATTTCAGTGGCTATTTCAATTCGTCCGCAATAGCACTTAACAGCGGCGCTCATCTCTTCTTTTTCATTTGACAGAGCAAGAGACAGCGTGCTAGATTGCTAAAAACATATTACGTAAAGGTAAATAGGTTTTCCTCTTTTAGACTATAAAATATAGGATACAGGTTTTCTTGAAAAAGAGCCGCAGAATTAACCGGGATGGCTGCCGTCCATGAGTATCAACAGCCTCAGGCACGGTTTTATAATAAAGGATGATACAATGAGTACTCTAGAGTCCAAGCTGGTACAAATTGGCGAACTAGCCAAAAGCCTCGGGATTACCACACGGACAATTCGCTACTACGAAGAGATAGGCTTGATGGGTAAAAATGACCGCCTCGGCGGCAGCACGAGAAGTTACAGCACTGACGACATACTCCGCCTCAAATTCATTCTGAAACTGAAAACGATGGGAATTTCTTTGAAGGAAATAGAACAACTTTCGGAGATTTTTGACATTAACGAGAAAGATTTCAACAAAATAACTCCGAAATTGATTGAGATTCTCGACAACCATATCGCAAGAGTCGACGAAAAGATGGCAAATCTCTCGTCATTGCGCAAAGATATCGTCGAGTACCGAGTACGCATGACTGAGTTTCTCTCCAACAACGGCCAGGGAGAATAGCCCTCACTACAGCTACGGGTCCCTCGTCTGGCGAACTTAAACTTGATGGACTCGTAAGAAGCCCGATATACTTTGCAACCTCGTAGCATTTGATTCCCACCCCTCAAATCTCTGATACTGAATAACTCTATTGGCGTTGTAAAAAGGTTGAGATCCAAGGCGCAGCGTTTTGGGCCGGCTTCCGGCTGTACTAAAGGCATGCCAGGAACCGGCCAAAAACTGTGCCTCTACAGGAAGTGCCCTAGGGGGCACAACGAAAGAGATCAAGCTTGTTCCAGCGCTATCTTTACTGTTTATAGATAAAGGTGCCCACATGCTCCCCGTTGAGCGCCTTGGTAATATTACCGGGAATCATGCCATTGATGATCTGAACCTTTTCCAGGACCTCGCTGTTCTGAATTATTTCCAGACAAGGCCGCTCTATAACCAGATCATCCTGATCACTGTCCAGTAGATCCTGTGCACCGATTTCGGCTATAAATCGGGCATCGGGATTTTTCTTTGGGTCCTCGGTGTACAGACCATTTTCATCTTTCACAAAAATGACAGTTCGGGAACCGATCAGATCAGCAAGGATAACAAGGCCGACATCGGTACGATGAATCGGAATCCTGCCTACCTTTGGCTTAATAGCAAAATAATCATAGGGTGGCATTCCGTGCATGACCGGAATGATCTTTTCGGCAAAATAGGTTGGCAACTTGACAATATCGTCGTGGGAAATTTTTACCCCACCCCAGGGAGACAGCAACGTGGCGATCATCAGGGCATTTTGTTCAGAAACCATGCTGCCGAATTTAGCAATGACGCCGGTCGGCATCCCCATTTCCAGGCCGATGGTATAAATGTGTCGGCTCCGGGTACCGCCGCCTGTGGTGAGCAGCATTTTATGGGCAGGCCGGTTGGCAACGATTTCTTTCAAAACACCGGGCAAGGCCTTGACTCCCCGATCACAAATCGACTGACCACCGATTTTCAGTACGCTTACCTCAGGATACAATCGTTCCTGAGGTGCAATAGCGAGATTATCAATGAATTCTTTGCTAACGAGGCTCTCTCCCATGAGGGCGCTCTTGACATGCAACCGTTTGCCATCCTTTTCCCGCACCAGTGCCATATTATTTTCCTCTTTGAAAATGAAACAGTAAAAATTGAAATGGTTTATTTTTTAGCGTCTTTGTCACGTTCAAGAGCTACCAACTCGGAGCCGGTTACCTTGGCGATTTGTTCCAGTTCTTTTTTTCTAAAATGCTCGCCATATACCTTCAGGTCAATGCCACTGACGGCCATCACTCGGAAACGGGGAGTACGTGACCCCTCTTTTGCTTTTACTCGTTCACGGTAAAATATTTGTCCAGCCATATCATGTATCCTCATAAAAGATTATTGAGCTCTGTAAGAAAATCGGTCACAACCCGCTCATATGCCCGCTATTCTTTTCTACTCCTGTACAATATGCCTCTTCATTCTGGATGGCAAGGAAAGGCAAAATCGAGCCAAAACCCCAGACTGCAACATATTGATGTTATTATTGGTTATTTAAAGTTGGTTTTTTTCTTTTTTACCGGTTTTTTACGAAGCCTGCTTGACAGTATCACAGACAAAAGCTCTATTACTGTCCCACTCTGTAGTCGTTTTTATCCATCCAACATGCAGGAGCAAAAATTGCAATTTTATCTCAGTATTGACGATACCGACAACCTGGACAGCCCAGGCTCAGGACAACTTGCGGAAAATTTGGCCGGAAAACTCCAGCAAGAAGGACTTATATCCCAGAGTTCCAATATTTCCAGACATCAGCTTTTTGTCGATGCCGCTATTCCCTATACATCGCACAACAGTTCCATGTGTTTTTCAGCAACCACCCTCGACAACCGACTCAGCGATGTTATCGAATTTTCGGGACAATACCTGCGCAACGCCTCGGCACCGGGCTCCGATCCAGGCCTCTGTGTGGCCGTTGCCGATTCATTTCTAAACGATGAGGCGCTCACAGAATTTGGCGTTAAGGCGAAAAAGACGGTCCTCAGCAAACAGGAGGCCTACTTTCTGGCCAGTAAAACCGGTATTCACCTGTCGGAACACGGCGGAACCGGAGACGGGATAATCGGCGCACTTGCCGGGATCGGACTCCGAATGCAGGGCAACGACGGCAGGTTCCGCGGCTGGCTGAACCTTGGAGAATCCGGCCAAATCGTAATGTCACAGTCTCTCTGCGCCCACCCCTGGGTTGACGCTGTTGTGGATGAGGACGGCCATCCCCTCGCTGAGGATATCCTGGTGTTCCTGGCCGACAGCAGGATAAAAACCGTGCTCTGGGACTACCGCCAGGTCATTCCGGTTACCGCAACCGAAGGCGACAGTGGCCCGGCATGGACAACCTTGACCAAATCCGCAATAAAACGTTTTTGATCAGTTGTGCTGCCTCACCAACCATTCCCTGGGGAAAAAAGAAGCACGCATACCCTCAGGACGGCAAGCGTTTACTTAGCTCTTACGCATATTCCTGGTGAGAAAGGTATCAAGCTGATTGGCAAATTTTTGCCGGTCAGCTTTGTTCAGGACTGGCGGACCTCCGGTTTCTACGCCGCTGGCCCGCAGACTATCCATAAAATCCCGGACACTCAAACGCGATTTAATGGTATCGGCTGAATAGAGTTCACCGCGGGGATCCAAGGCAGCGCCTCCTTTTCCAAGAACACTTGCCGCAAGCGGGATATCAGCGGTAATAACCAGATCACCGGCAACAAGCCTTTTGATAATTTCAGCATCGGCTACATCCGCACCGGATGCAACCTGAACAAAACGTATACAGCGCAAGGATGGGATGCGTACCGGCCGATTAGCGACCAGCGTCAGCAGCACTCCTGTCCGTTGTGCGGCTTTGAATAAAATTTCCTTGATCACCACAGGACAGGCATCGGCGTCTACCCATATTTCCATGCCAGCCTCAGGCCTTTTCCAGCACCTTCAGTGCCACCTTTTCAACAATATTCTTGACACTTTTTTGATAGGCAAGCATATGCGGTGCCGCCAAGTGCACCCGTAAATCGTCCAGGGTCGCCCATTTTTCAATAATTGTTACTACATTGCCATCCAACTCCTGTGGAGGCAAACCCGTCGGGACATCAAGAGTCGGTTCGTATGCAATACAGCCTTTTTCTCTCCTCACCTCAGGGATATTGGCATTAAAAATCTCAAGAAAATCCGCCACTCGACCTTCTTTGACATGTATAGAAGCAATAACATGGATCATCTCTCATTTTCCTTCTTCTCTATTATTTCGTAAAGGAACCTATACTCCTCAAGGGGGTACTGAACAGAGTACCCTCCTGGGGCATTAAAAAGAATACCCGTCAAGCGAGTACTAAAAAAGAGTCCCGCAAAGCATTTTAGCGGGGGTAGACAAGTATAGTATCCATTTTGGTTTCCAGTAGATAAGCTCTAACTCATTCAGAACCGTTTTTCGACAAAAGAGTTTTCAACAGGAGTGAGAAAAGTGCTGAACGATCAGGATAAGCAGGGATTTAAACACTACAAATATTTAAGGGATGGATTTTAGTTCACTAAAATCCATCCCTTAACAGGAGAAGTATCCGGCTTGAGAGTTATTCTTCTATTTTACCGTTTTTAATACGGTTTTCAGAAATACTCTTTAATTTATACAGATCCTGCTGGAGCTCAAAGACGCCATGCCAATGGGCATAGTCAGGACCACCCATCGCAGCGCCCTGTCGCATCCGCCGCCCCTCATGATGCCAGAGGTGATAGATAACTTTCTGGAATTCGTCGTCCCAGGGATTCTCTTTCAGCAGCTTTTTCTCGGCAAGTTCTTTTTGCAGGGCCAGGGCCGGTTTCCAGTAGCCCTCATTATAGAGCTCAATATTTATATCCACGGCCTCAAAGAAATTATCGGTATGCAGCGGACTATGGCAATTGCTGCAGACTGTCTTCATCTTTTGTCTGCCGGCAACCCCTTCGCCAGTCAGCGGGCTCAGTGGATCGGGCGAATTTCGAACAAGAGACTCAGGTGCCCAGAGATTCCACTTGAGCCTTTCAGAAATATTATGGGTCGTCGTCAAAGCGCCGATACCACTCATATGGCAAACGGCACAGGTTGGGGCACGAAAGTCACCGGGCTCCCAGGCATCAGGAGCACTGGAGAAATTCCATTCGCTTGCTTCGGCGTTATAGATATGTCCGTGTTTGCTGTTATTAAAAATCTCGATATCCGGGTGATCCGGACCAAGATGGCAGGAAGCACAGGCGGCTGGTTTTCTTGCCTCGGCGATATTAAATCGGTGTCGTGTATGGCAAACGACACAGTTACCCACCGAACCGTCAGGATAGGTGGTGCCGATCCCGGCTGCCGGCCAGGTTTCCTTCAGTGGCCTGCCGTCTGCATCAACCTTGACATCCGATCCGTGACACTGCATGCAGCCAGCCATGTCTGCGGCGTTTTTAAATTTGTCAATTCCCTGACCTTCATGTTTGGCCATCAACGCAGTCATAGCTTTGAAGTTTTTTCCATCAGGGGAATGGAATTGAATACTGGCACGAGCATGACCGCTTTTACTAAACTGGTCAACCTCGGCTGAATGACATCTGCCGCAGGTTTTCGGCGTAACGACAACAGAGATATAGGTATCGGTTCCCCGGACCCCGGCGCAGTTCTGTGATGCCATCTCATAGCCCTTTTCAACACCGTGACAATCGATGCAGGAAACATTGACATGTCCATGGCGACTGTTTTTCCAGTCAGCGACAATGCCTGGCTGTTTTTCCGCATGACACTCAATACATTTCTTCCCCTCAGGCGTTAATCCACGCTCAACCTTTAAGGTCTTTACTGTACTGTCCAATGCAAAGGCAGATGACATGGACCCGACACTAAGGGCCACCACCAGCAGCAGTAATCGTCTCATTCTTCCTCTCCCTAGATTTTTTTAACCAGAAAATCTTTTATATTCTTATGGCCTACATTCTCATGGCACTGCACACAGGAGGGCACTTTCCCTGTCAGGAAATCCTTGTGCGCAAGAAAAGCTTTTGGAATTTCGTAGCGGATGTCCCGCAAATCATGACATTTGATACAACCGGAGGTATAGGTAAAATCTTTTCTATGCTGTAGATTCCCAACCCAGTCAAAAGAATCGGCCCAGAAAAGTTCCCCCAGGACATCTTTCGCCCCGGTATAGGCCTTTGCCGTCACGTAATGAAAAACATTCTCATGCGGGAGATGACAATCGGCACATTTGGCCACGAATCCACGCTTATTCATTCCCCCATGGACATCCTCAGCATGGGAGAGTGCGACCCCCTTCATCGAGTGGCATGAGGAGCAGAATTCACGCCCGGATGTTCGTTCGATCATTTCGGCAGTCGCCAGTGACAGGACAAGACCTAAAATAATCCCACAGAATAACAGAACAAAAATCTTCTTCATGGATCTCCTTGGAAATCAATGGAGTGGGGATACAAAAAATCATAAACAGACGAGATTAATACGACATCATTACGTATATCGTTGATCAGGTCAAGGACAAAGAAGTCCTGCCAACCTGAGCCAAGCGTGAAAAATATAGTCTTTAAGAGAGATACTGTCTTTGCGTTAGCGCAAAGACAGTATCTTTTTGAAAAAATATGAAGTGCGAAGCTCTGCCGTTCAGCCGTTTTCAGCGAGCTGCGCCAGGACATCCGGTTTGACGATGACTATCCGCTCACGTTTTGATTGAATCCAGCCATTTTTCTCCCAGAGGCTGAGCGTACGGCTGACAGTATATATGGTCGTACCCGAATAGTCGGCAATATCCTGTCGGCTCAAAGCAATTTCGAAGTGTATCCCCTCAGGGGGCTTTAGACCAACACATCGCATGAGCCGAAGCAGGGAACGGGCGATACGCTGATCCACCTGCTCGGTGCAGAGTTCCAGGTAACGATGCTGCATGTTGTCAATGCGCTCGATGACGATGCCCAGCAGATTGATGGCAATATCCGGATATTGGCGTATCAATTGGAGCATTGTCGTTTTATCCCAGCTGGTGGCACTGATTTCGTCGATCGACTCGGCACTAACCGGATACGTACCTGTCTTAAAAACGGCCATTGCCGCAGTTAATTCCCCGGCCCCGATATAACGAAGAATTATCTCTTTGCCCTGCTCATTGAATTTGGTCAGCTTCAGCCGCCCACAATGAACCAGAAAACAGCTTTCAGCCGGATCGCCTTGAGTAAAAAGAAGACTTTTAGATTGGAGTTTTACGCTCTTGCCCTTTTGCAATACATCTGCCAACTGCTCGCTGGTGAGTCCTTTAAAGACCTCTGATTTCTGCAGGCTGCCTACTCCTGGCACATTGCTAACCATTTGGTATTTTGTACTTTAGAAATTCTTTCTGCTTTTCAAAAAAGAATTTCGTGAAAGCACTTATCCGGCAACGCTTTTGGGCGGGATAAGTTATTTTCATAGAGGCACACAGAGATACAAAGCGTACTCAACCTTTTTCGCGGTCTATAGTCACGGCAAATTTCTGCATCTGAATCGAGGAGTTGCGCCCCTCCCCAACCAGATGAAAGGAAAATGCCTGTCGGGCTTTCGGGTTTTGAAAATCAAACTCGATATGCCCTTCCTCACCTGCATGCAGCAACGGAAACTGGGGATGCTTGATATCCCCCGCTTCTTTCTCAAACTGACGGAGGGTCAGTTTCAGCTGAACCCCTTCCGGTGGTGCTGTCAAAGCTTTCAACTTAATATCTACATGGATTTTTGATTTGGCAGGAAAATCAAGATATTGAGCCCCTGTCAGGTTGTCCGTCCATTCACTTTTTATCTTTTCCGGCAGTTGCCTGATCTCACCACTGGCAAACTGGAGCACCTGTATTTTTTGCTGACCAGAAAGCTTATGATCCAGCACTGTCGCCAGACCAAAAAGGCGGCCGACACTGTTTTCGGTATCCTGTTCATATGCTTCAGGTCGGGGCCCAATGAGATGCTGGTTTTTCATTTTTCGGCAGGTATCGTTTCTGCCGCACTCATAAAGGGAATTATCTGCAGTCTGCCAGCGCAATTTGCTGCTGGTAAAGGAGACCATATCCCGCGAGCTGGTGTAGTCGCGAAATATGCTCCGGCCGATAATAGACGGCGGCATCGGCAGATTGAAATAGTCGAGTACCGAGGCTTCTATATCCACCAGCCCGTAAGTACCTTTCTTAATTCGCGGCAGGAGCTCATGCTCCGGCGTCAGAACAATGCCGAGCCCCCAGCTGCTGTACCAGTCGGCACCATCCGCACCGTGGGATTCATCGGAGGTAATAATCACCAGGGTATCATCGAGAACGCCATCCTGCCGCAGGCCGTTGATAAAGGTTGCAACAGACTCATCGAGAAGAGCCATCGTTGCATTGAGTCGTGAACCGTATTGCTTTGCCTGCTCGTCGGTTGCGGAAAAGGGCTGGTGGGTGGCAACAGTCAGAAGGGACAAAAGCCAGGGCTTGTTCGCAGCCTGCAGCTCGCCAATGTATTTTTTTGCCCCTTTAAAAAAATCCCCATCCGTTGTTCCCCAGATAAAATCGGTCTGAGTCCTTTCGGTAAACCACTCAACACCATGGACATGCTGAAACCCCATGGTCGGCATGGCTCTTTCCTTGTTCATGAACTGCAGACCGGCTCCCTGCAGATAATGACTCTCCCATCCCTGCTTATCCATTTGCGCTGGCAGGCATTCCGCGGCTCGCTCCGGATTATTCTGCAGCTCCATCGCCTTGGGCATTTCATAGGAAAATTTACTAAAATCACCGCAATGTATGGCATACAGCCCTCGAATGGTCTGATGACTGTGATCGACAAAATCCGGCACCAGCATGCCATCTGCAGTGCTCTTGGCAAGCCTGTCCATCTGGAAAGGTGTATCGTCTACATGCATTTCGCGGCGAATTTCAGAAACAGAGATGCCGGGGACGCCTTCGAGGATAACGATAAGGACATTTTTTGCCCGGCCCTTCGCCAGTAATCTTTTCCCGTCCAGATCAACTGTTTTAAGGCTTGACGGCAGATCGGCAACACCGAGCCCTTTAACCTCCTCGGCAAAAAGTTTAGCGGATGCGTCGGTAATAAACCAGTGGAGCGGATTGTAACGGGCGGCCACGCTCTGGTTGCCCAGTGCCCTGCTGACGGGGTAGTGCAGACCAAGCAGCAAAAGACCTGCAAGCAGACAGCTCGTTATCTTACCCAAGCCGGGACGGCGGGGCGTGACCAGTATTGCCGCGACCGTCAACAACACAAAAAACAGCGTAAAACCAGGATTGGCAAGATGCATACCGGCGGTGGTATTTTTCACAAAAGTCGGATCGACCAGATACTGCAGATCCTGCCACGAAGGCAAACGCTTCATCGCCGCCATCAGCTCCTGCGACATGATCTGGGTAAGCGCCCAGAATACCAACAGAAATGTTTTTACCCAGCGAGGGCTGCGCCATACCAGGCCATAGAGGATCAGCCCAACACCCAGATCCGACAGAAGTCCGGCGGGTTGGGTAATGGAACTGGTCAATAATCGCCAGCAAGCCGGGAAGAAGCAGGGGGCAGCAAGAAAAAGAGACAATATTATGGACATGAAGGGGGATGCTCCAAAAGGAAAAAAAGAGATGTGAAAATTTGGGGATTATACCATATCGCCTGCCTCTTGCCATCCGCCAAACTGTTGTTACCGGTAGTTTCTCAATCGACCTGCATGGTCATTGATCATTTCCTAACCGGTACATTTCACGTTCCCTGGTAAATAACCTGAGAGGTTTTTGCATCAAAGAGATGCAGCTGTTCAAGGTTAAAGGCAATGTTGACCTGTGCGCCGGCTTTGACGATTCTGCGCCCTTCGCAGCGAGCCACAAATGTCTCACCGTGTACCTCAACGTGCAGATGGTTTTCATTGCCGAGCGGTTCGACGACTTTAACTACAGCCGGATAAATCCATTCTTCGGAAAAAGAACTTTCTTCATCGACAAGAGTTATCTCTTCTGTTCGGATTCCCATAACAACATCCTGCTCATGAGCAAGATTGACATCCTGTCTTGGTGGCACCGGCACACGCAGACCTCCGGGAAAAACCAGCCACACCCGGCCGTTGTCTAAGGCAATCTCACCGCGCAAAAGATTCATGGGTGGGGTGCCGATAAAGCCGGCAACAAAAACATTGGCTGGTTTTAAAAACAGCTCCAGCGGCGTCCCCACCTGTTCAATATAACCATCTTTGAGGACGACGATCCGGTCGGCCAGAGTCATCGCTTCAACCTGATCATGGGTGACATAAACCATCGTCGAATTCACTCTCTGGTGGAGCAGTTTAATTTCCGCACGCATCTGGATACGTAGCTTTGCATCGAGATTTGATAACGGTTCATCAAAGAGAAAAATCGACGGTTTTCTCACCATGGCCCTGCCCATGGCTACGCGCTGACGTTGTCCGCCGGAAAGCTCGTGGGGTTTTCTCTGCAGGAGGTTTTCCAGGCCAAGTATTTCCGCGACACTCTGAACCCTTTGCTGGATCTCCGGCTTGGGAGTTTTTCTCTGCTTCAGACCAAAAGCCATATTTTCATACACATTCATATGTGGATAAAGAGCATAGTTCTGAAAGACCATGGCCAGACCACGGTCTTTTGGTGCGACATCATTTATAATTTTATCGTCTATGGAGATGGTGCCTTCAGAAATTTCTTCAAGCCCGGCAATCATTCGAAGAAGGGTCGATTTACCGCAACCGGACGGACCGACCAGGACCAGAAACTCTTTGTCGACAACACTAAGATTAATGCCGTGGACGACTTCCACCTTACCATATCTTTTTATTACATTATTAAATCGTAGTTCCGTCATCTTTGCTGTCACCGTTTTGGTAAATCTTTAAATTGACCAGCTCTGTTTCGCCCATTTAAAAAACATTAATTACGGAATGAACACAACACTTTTTTGGTGTCTTACTCCTGAAAGTAAGTAATTAAAGAAAGGAAAACGGAATAAAAATTTAGCATTAATAACATAAAGATACAGTCAAGACACTTCTCCTTATTTTTTCCCGTTCACCGTGGTTAATAACAAAATTTTACCTTGACTCTCAATCCATTACCTACTATTTCCAGTGAGGGAAAAACTTTTACAAATTGTGCAGGGATACCCTGACTTCAGGGTCGGATTTCAAATTACTACTCAAGAGGAGATACCATGAAATTGAACCGGTTGGCCGTAATTGTTGTGGTAGGACTGTGCCTTTCCTTTCCCGCAGCGGTATGGGCAAAGCCTGTCACCATCAATTGGTGGCATGCTATGCGGAGCGCCAGAGGTAAAGTTGTTGACACTATGATTCAAAAATTTAATGAGTCACAGTCTGAATACGTCGTGGTGGGCACCAATAAAGGCGATTATGACGAAGTTATGAATGCCGGAGTCGCAGCGTTCAGGGCCAAAAAACAACCGCATATCCTCCAGGTCTTTGAGGTCGGCACCCAGACCATGATGCAATCGGGGGCAATTTACCCGATATATAAACTTATGGCCGATGCCGGTTATAAGATTGACTGGTCGAATTACCTGCAGGCAGTTCTCTCATATTACATGGACGCGGATGGCAATTTGATGTCCATGCCTTTCAATTCTTCCACGCCGATCATGTATTACAATGTAACCATGTTCGAAAAAGCCGGCATTCCAATGCTTTCAAAAACAGAACCCATTACCTGGGATCAGCTGGGAGAAATCACCAAAAAACTGGTGGACAGTGGTGTCGCTCCTGCCGGTATGGTAAGCGCCTGGCAGTCATGGATCCAAATTGAAAACTACAGCGCTATCCATAATATTCCTTTTGCCAGTAAAGACAATGGGTATGCCGGACTCGACTGCAAATTGCTGATTAACAACCCCAAGGTTGTCAGCCATATCGAAATGCTCAAGCAATGGGCTACTGATAAACGGTTCATGTATGGCGGCCAGAAGTATCAAGGCCCAAAATCTGAATTTATCGCCCAGAATGCCGCAATCTACATGGATTCCGTCAGCGGCATAGCCAAACTCAAAGAAGCAGTTAAAGATTTCAAATGGGATGCAGCTCCGTTACCTGTTGAAGCGTGGATGAAAAAGCCCCAGAACAGTATTATCGGTGGAGCCTCTCTCTGGGTACTGAACGGACACAGCAAGAAAGAGTACAAAGGTGTTGCGGCATTTTTGAAATTTCTTGCCGGCAATGAAATGCAAATGTACTGGCATAAGGAAACAGGCTACTTTCCCATTACTTTGAATGCCTATGATGAATTGAAGAAAGAAGGGTACTATAAAGAAAATCCACTGCAAACAGTTGGTATTGATCAGCTCAACAGAGCAATTCCAACAAAAATCTCCAGGGGACTGCGTTTAGGGTACTTTGTACAAATCAGAAATATTATCAACGAAGAACTGGAACTCGTCTGGAACGGAACGAAAACGCCCAAAGAGGCTTTGGATAATGCCGTAGAAAGGAGTAATATTCAGTTACAGACCTTCGCCAAGACCTACAAATAATATTTTTCATCAAGCAAAAGCCCCTACTTCCAAAAAGGGGCTTTTGCCACGTGTCGGGACATGATTAAACGATCAACCTTTAAATCATCCTACCTGCCGTATCTGCTGATCCTGCCGCAGGTTGTTGTCACCCTAACCTTTTTTTACTGGCCGGCAGTCCAGGGGCTGATTCAGTCCTTTCTGCTCAGCGATCCCTTCGGTCAGAGCAGCAAGTTTGTCTGGTTCTATAACTATAGAGAAATCTTTACCGATCCGCTGTACCTGCGGTCTATACTGACCACATTCGTCTTCAGCATCGCTGTTGCTTCGGTGTCCATTACCCTTGGCCTATTTATTGCCACGATGGCCAATCGGGCCTTGAAAGCTACGGCCCTGGTACGAACCCTGCTCATCTGGCCATATGCTGTGGCACCGGCCATCTCTGGAGTATTGTGGCTTTTCCTGCTCCATCCTTCGTACGGGATTGTTGCTCTTGGAATCAAGGCCTGGTTGGGAATTGACTGGAACCCGGTTTTAAACGGCACCGATGCCATGGCCATGATCACTATGGCGAGTGCATGGAAACAGATCAGTTATAATTTTGTTTTTTTCATGGCAGGATTGCAGGCTATCCCCAAATCGCTCATCGAGGCGGCGGCAATTGATGGAGCCAGCCCATTTACCAGGTTCTGGACAATTACCTTCCCCCTCCTCTCCCCGACCTTTTTCTTCCTGTCGGTGATGAATATTATTTATTCTTTTTTCGAGACATTCGGGGTTATTCATACCGTGACTCAGGGCGGGCCCGGCGGATCAACCAACATACTTGTCTATAAAGTATATCAGGATGGTTTTGTCGGCCTGAATCTCGGATCTTCCTCCGCCCAATCTGTGGTCCTCATGACACTGATAGTCGTTATAACATTTCTACAATTCAGATATGTTGAAAAGAAAGTCCAATACACTGGATAGGCGCCATGGTTGAAAAAACTCCCATCTTAGATACTTTCACGTACGTTTTTCTGATTATTGGCATTCTTATTGTCGGATTTCCCATAATCTACAGCCTGATAGCAGCGACGCTTCCCCTGGCAGACGTTTCCCAGGTGCCCATGCCGCTCATCCCCGGCGACCAGTTTATGGTCAATATGACCGAGGCATGGACCAGAGGAAATCTCGGCAATCAAATTTTCAATTCGTTTATCATGGCCACGGGCATAACCATTGGTAAAATAGCCGTATCGATTATTGGTGCTTTTTCCATCGTTTATTTTGATTATCGCTTGCGGGTACTGGCATTTGCCTCGGTTTTCTGCACCTTGATGCTGCCGGTGGAAGTACGTATCATGCCGACCTATGAAGTTGCCGCCAATGTCCTCGGCCCCATGCAGGCAACCTGGGATATACTGCATCTCAACAGCCTGGTGTCGTGGTTTACCGGCAATGACTTTGAGATGCATCTCAACTGGTCATTGCTCGACAGCTACACCGGCCTCATTCTGCCGCTTATCGCCTCGGCCACCTGTACTTTTCTTTTCCGGCAATTCTTTTTAACTGTCCCTGAAGAACTCTGCGAAGCGGCCAAGATGGACGGGGCCACCCCGATGACCTTTTTCCTGAAGATATTACTGCCGCTGTCAAAGACCAATATTGCAGCGCTGATTGTTATTGAATTTGTCTATGGCTACAACCAGTATCTATGGCCCTTACTCATCACCACCAATCCGGACATGACCACCGCGGTAATTGGACTGAAGGATCTGATTCCCCAGGCCGATGACCTCCCCGAATGGAATGTTGCCCTTGGTGGCGCACTTATGGTCATGCTGCCACCGGTCATGGTTGTCTTATCAATGCAGCGCTGGTTCGTTAAGGGGCTTATTGAGAAGGAGAAATAGCCTGCAGAAGGTGGTTTGCCAATTCGGCAAAACCATAACCACCTTCAGTAGCAGTTATCCATGTCGGCGTATGGACGAGTATTTCTTTAAACTGCAGGACATTGGCCACCCCGACAGAGTGAGGAAAGTAGGCAAACATCGGCTCGTCATTTGGCGAATCCCCTGCATAGACAACCGTCTTCTTTATCTCCTCCAGAACAAGACCAAACCGTTCGGCAAAGAGTAATTTGGTCATTGAAAGTTTATCGTAACTGCCGAACCAGCCATTGACATGGATCGAACTGATCTTGGCCGATGCTCCATTTCTTTGAAAGATTTTGACGATCTTAGCAATATTGTCACTCGACAATCGAGAGACATCTTCACAAAAATCAATGGCCAGATCGGCCTCCCGGTAATGCTGGTCGGCAGAAACAGCGGAGCCGGGGACAGCCTTTAAAATTTCAGCGCCCACCTGAGAAAGCGCCATCCTGTCATGCGCTCTTTCTTCTTCTGTCCTGGCATATCGACGGATCATTTTTTTACGGTGCACATCATAGACAAAATAGAATGCACCATTTTCACCAACCACTCCGGCTACAGGCCACATTCTGGCGATGAGATCACACCAGCCGGCCGGTCTGCCGGTAATAGGAATAACGTGCACACCGTTTTTTTGCAGGTTTTCCAATGCCTGGTAGGCACAGGCGGGAATCCGGCCTGAATGAGTGAGGGTATCGTCAATGTCTGTCAGGACGTATTTAATGGTGCACGCTTGTTGCCGTGTGAAGAGATCGATTAGTTTCATAGAAGTCCTTACTTTTTCGCTCCGTCTTGTTTTTTCGTTCCTTACAGATTATTTTCTTGTTCTTAGCAAGAAAATATCCGGTATCAAGGTACTTACCCCGGTTTTCTTCCCGTTTACCAGGGTTATGGGTCTCTGACTTACTCGGTTTACATAATAAAATATATGCAACCCCGCCAAAAAGATTTGCGGGATGGCATATTTTTTAAAAATTTTCTGCAGCTACTACCGTGTGATAAAAAATGAGACGCAGCGTGCCACCCAAGCAGAAGCCAACCATTTTCACCAGCCATCCTGGCACGATACAACTGCTGGGCGGGATCGTCGTCACTTTGTTGCTGCTGATGGCAGTAGCGATGTTCTTTGCGCCGCGACTCCTTGTTTCGCCTTCAATCAAACAAAAAATTCAGACAGTGGTGACCGAAAAAACCGGCGGCCGGCTTGACTACCAGGCAATTGATCTCTGTTACTTCCCCCGACCGGGTGTCGAACTGCAGGGGGTAAATCTGGCCCTCCCTGACCAGACACAGGGTACCATTGCAATCCTGCGTATCTCGCCAAAGCTACTGCCTTTGCTGACCGGCGACATACAGCTGTCCACGCTTGATTTGGAGACACCGCAACTCAGCCTGGCACTACCTGACGCCAAAAAGGATATGCCCCCTGCGCAACCGTTGACACTCACCACGATCAAAGAGAAGTTGGCTCGGTCCATCGAAGCCGTCGGCCCAATGTTTCTCGGCCTGGAAACAACGGTCAGCAACGCTCAAATTACGCTAACCCAAAACAAACAAAAACTGCTCATCATGTCCGGTCTGAACCTGCATGGCAACATAACAGTACCCGGTCTCACAACCGCTCAGGCCAACCTCAATACGCACATTGACGAGCTGACTATTTACCACCAGGAACGCCAGGAGACCATTAAAGATTTCAGTTTGAGCTTCAGTGTCCGGATGTCACCAGATACAATGACGGTAACCCTTGACCAACTGAATTTCGGCGAACCACGTCTTACATTGTCCGGGGAGCTCATATTCGCCCCGACTGAGCCAAATATCACCCTGAACCTTTCCGGCAGCAACATCGATGTCGATGCAAGCCGCACAGCAGCTCTAGCCCTGGCAGGTGACACCATTCCCATCAAGGAGATTTTCACCTACCTGCGCGGTGGACAGGTGGACCAGATCAGCTTTACCTCCCACGGGAATGACATATCCGAGCTGGGCCGGCTGGACAACCTCGTCATAAAGGGGAATTTGCAGACCGGCAGGATCATGGTCCCGGAGATAAAGCTCGAATTGACCGAAGTGGTTGGCGATGTGGTGATCAGCAAGGGCATTTTGCAGGGAACCCGGCTGTCAACGCGCCTGAAAAATTCTACCGGGCGAGATGGGTCTTTGCAGATAGGCTTGACTGACACAAGTGATCTGTTCCAGTTGGAGCTGACGCTAGAAGGTGACCTGGCCGAGGTCTATCCATGGCTGGCCTCCCAGGAAGGGCTGCATGATCAACTGCATAAATTACAAAACGTAAGCGGTCGAATCAACATGTCTCCCTTGAAGCTGGAGGGGCGGCTCGATATGCCGGCTGCATGGAATATCACTGCGACCGGCACTCTGAAAAACCTTGCAATAAAAACAACGCTCTTCCCGGACACCATTCACCTTGCGAGCGGTGAGTTTGCCTTGAACCCGCAGCAACTGAGCTTCAAAAAACTGAAAGTCACCAGCCAGGATGCCGCACTTTCCTTGTCCGGTGTTGTCAAAGGCTTTCCACGACAACTCAATCGACTCGATCTGTCGTTGAACGGCCGCATGGGAACGCAGTCCATTACATGGCTCGCAACGCAACTCAAGACGCCTGACACCTACATGATCCACGCACCATTGACCGTCAGTGACAGCAACATCTCATGGCAACCCGATTCCACCGCTTCCTTCAAGGGATCGGTAAAAATAGAGAATGGTCCGGTGATCACTGCCGATATCGACCATACGCCGGACCGTCTCCGGATCCACCAACTGACCGCCAAAGACCAGTATTCGGATGCCACCCTGATCTTTGATCGCACCAATGATCAGCGTGATTTTAAATTTACCGGCAGACTGCAGCATGAAACGCTGCAGACGCTGTTCGTCGATGCGGCATTCAGAAGCGGTCGACTGGAAGGAGATCTGGCTGTTTCTGTGCCAACGAACGTACAAACCGCAGTGACGGTCGCGGGAGAGCTGACCGGCGACAACCTGCCGCTGATCCTGCCGACAGGCGACCGGATGGATATTGATCATCTCCTGTTGCATGGCGATGGTGGCTCGAACATCAAGGTTGCCATAACCCGACTGACATGGGAAGACCTGAGTTGGGCGCCGCTAAACGCCACAGTTTCCTTCGCTAATAACAGCACCAATATACAATTTACCGAGGCCAGATTATGCGGCATTGAATCGAAGGGTACGATATCCGCAACCGGCAATTCAATCTCTGTCGATTTGGCCCTCACGGGGAAAAACCTGGACGCCGCCACCAGTTACAGCTGTCTGACCAAGGGCGAGGTCAAGATGACCGGCAGCCTCAATTTTTCCAGCAAGATCAATACGACAGGGCAAATGGACAAACTGATCAAGCGCATGCAGGGTCCTCTGCAGATGACCTTTCGCAAAGGCATCATCCAGCAAAATAAAACGTTATCCAGGATACTGGAAGTGCTCAATGTCACCGAGATCATCAAAGGCAGGCTACCGAACCTGACCAGCAATGGTTTTTCCTACAAAACCATGATTGTAGAGGGCCGGTTTACAAACGGTCAACTCGCCATCGACAAATATCACATGGACGGTGAAACGCTTGACCTTCTCGGGAAAGGCGAAATAAATCTGGAGAAAAAGACCGTCGACATGCAGTTATTGGCGGCGCCTTTCCAGACTGCCAATACCATAGTGAAACAAATCCCCGGGGTTAATTATCTCCTCGCGGGCAGCCTGGTCAGCATTCCTGTCAGCATCCATGGCCCTCTAAGAGATCCAAAAGTGACCATCTTGTCGGTCTCAGCGGTAAGCTCGAGTCTTTTCAATCTGGCCAAACGAACCATCGAATCCCCCTTCAAGCTGCTCGATGCGCTGAACCCCTGGAGTGAGAAAAAATAAAAATTACTTCAAAGGAGTAATCAATCAATATGTTTCATGCCAATTGCCTGCCCATTTTAATCGGAAGCCTGCCTCTGGTAGATCATCAAGAGGCAATGCAGCTCATCCTCGCCCACACTCCCGAAATCCCGCTCTGGCCGCAGTTGCCGAAAAATCCGCGCGAAGGAATGATCCGCCAGTTTCTTACCGGTTTTCCAGGCCTTGTCGATGACGGCAACCGATACTGGATCGATACCGATGCGCCTGCATTCGAACAGGAGATGACTGCTTTTTAT
>JBBRDD010000080.1:0-19444 GCA_038204235.1 Desulfobulbales bacterium | reverse complement strand
AATCCGGCATGATCCTCCGTGTCGATGAATAACTAAATAAATCGGATGGCGATGTTGCGTTTTGCTTTGTCTTCTTGAGTGGACAATGGTATCAGTCCAGATTACTGAGGCTTCCGACTTGGCTCTGAGGCTTTGATATCTCTGGATTGTCCCTTTGTTGTTTAAAATACTCCTGCATCTTTCCGACAATTACTTCAATGGCAAATCATGTTTGGCAGACGCTCTTATCCCACGGCTCTGAAGTATCGCAAGCCTCTGCAACGAAATGAAATAACTATCAAAAAAATGAAGATATTTGGTGTCGAGTGCCAGCAGTTACTTTGGTGGGTTTTTATGAAAAAAAACATAGTGCTATTTTTAGTTTTAATTCTGTGCCTTTTGCCGGGGTATTGTTTTTCAGCAGACAAGTACGATGAAGCCGCTGAGGTACTGAAGCCCTACCTTCCAGCGATGAAAAGATACCTCTACGTTGTAGAAAATACGCAGAATTCTGTAGAATTGGCCAGGGCTATGAACCAGCTTTGTGACAATATGGAAGAACTTGCCCCAAAAATCAGGCGGCTTTCGAAGAAATATCCCGGCCTTGAGAATGAACAGAGGGTTCCAGCTCGACACATACAATTCAGAAATGAGCTGGAATTGCTTGTGCAGCGTTTTACCCAATCCTATGTCCGTATCATTCCTCATGTTGGTAACCAACAGGTGAGAAAGGCTAATGGGCGGATGATTGGTATTCTGGCAAGTGTCGGGGCAACATGGCAGCCCTGATGCACTGTTTGGCTGTTTTTTTTGTGCCAGCAGAGGTGACCAACAGCTGCACCGAGTGTTGCCTGGGTAAGTGAGTCCATGGTGAATTACTCAAATAAAATTATTGCTTCAATGTGGATGATTTACTCATGCAGAAAGCATAAATCTCATATATAAAATATCCTTGGAGACTGGTTATTTCAAAGTAATGGTACCTCCTATAACTCAGAATTGTGACCATAAGAGATAATTTTGAAACTCTCTTCTTTAACAGTGGCTAGAGAGCATTTATGCAGTTCACTATACAAAAAAAATCCCTGCTGAATTACATCAACAGGGATTTTCTATTGCAGAGCAGGATACTCCCGATCATGGTTGGCGGATCGGGTGCACCCCACTCAAATCTACCAGCTATCACCAAGAACTTGACTTAAGTCCGTACATTTTTCTCTTTCATTCTCTGTGAGGTCTTCACCTCTTTTAAAATTCGTCACATCGCCTGTATAACATGCATATTCTTTACCATTTTTATCGTGTACGAAGACCATATTTTGATATTCTTTCGAAATTATTTCACCTCTCATACTCATAACGTCACCTCTAAGTTCTGTTGAATGTTTGATTTACCAGGGTCAACACTCAATTGGGTTCTAATCAGTTGCCATCCATGATTTCATTTCTCGTTGACCTGATTACACAATATGGCCTCTAATGGTATTCGCAACAGGTAAGAAAAAGTAGATAAATGATAGTGAAAACTGCTGTTAGGAACAGGCGGTAATTGTCAAGATGCTTTGGAAACATCAATATTGCAGAGTGCTCCATTTGTAGCTGGTTTTTCAGGCATGATCACATGCAAACTGCTCAGTTACTATCTTGCACGCTGCCTAACGCTTCCGTCGAAGTGATCAGCAAATCCTTTCTGGAAAAATAAATAATTCAAACTACTACTCCATTTGGTCCCATTTTTTCCCGAAATATTCTTGGGTTTTGGAAGTGTCAAAATGCTCAGATTTACATCGTGATTATTGGTCATGATCAAGGTAAGATTTTCAGGGAGAACCTTAATCATAGAGCTGTGTTCCAATATCGAAGGTTGCCCGTGGAAATCGTATTGGTTTGAAATCCTTTTCTGCCACAACCTTTGGCGTATCTTCAACGTTATTGGCAGCAAATTTTCCAGAGCCATTTCTGCGAAAAAGACAAACAAAAAGGTGAGAATGATTTGATTATGGAACAGACTGAATTTGACTTTGAAGTCTACCTTCAAGGCCTTCGGAAGCTTATGGAATTTCCCACCTTCTTCAATCAGCCCAATCAGATCGAAACCGCAATGTGCTGGTGCCAGGATTTTTTGACTCATCATCTAAGGGGATATAGTATTTACAGAGACCGGAAGAGAAATTTGATCGCCTGTCCTGAAGACCTTGATCTTGAACGTGATATCATCTACCTAAGTGCTCACATGGATACAGTGGACGCGAATCCATTAGAATGGGATGAGCCCTTTTCCCCCTTTTCTCTGTATGAGGATGAGGAACAGATGGTGGCCCGGGGTGTCAGCGATTGTAAGGCAGGTGTGGCCTTTGAGATTTTCTTGGGCAAACTTGCCAGTACCCAGCAAATTGCACTGTCCAACCTGATTTTCACCATCACCTTCAAAGAAGAGGGGGCAGGCATGAAAACCTCCCGCCAAATTGGAGAAGACCTTGGGAGCACGCTTCCTATTTCAGAGAAAGACACCTTTTTCATTGTTCTGGAGAACAATGTCACAGTCTCTGACCCTTCTGTTCTCAACTTTTATACGGCCGAACGCGGAAACTTTGTCATCCGGGTATCGGACAAAATAGATCGCTTGCGCACCATCCTATCCCAATTGAATAAATGGAACCCGGTGAGTATCCGACCCGATTCTGACACGTTGGTTAAAGGGAATACAGTCTTGACTCAGACAGGGGGACATGCCTGCTCTGTTCCGCGGGAGAAAAACCTGCTGACCCATGTAATTGAACAGTCCTTGGACACGGATCTTCTCTGGGCGGGCGATGAGTCCGGCTTTGCAGTAATACCTTCACAGATTTTTAAAGGAAAGGCACAATCTCCTGTGGTACACCACCTGACACTCAGCAACCGTTCTTTTGATACAATCGAAGATATCCATGTCCAACTTGATGGAATCACTTACACGGAAGTGAAGGATTTTTCCATCTCCCAAGGAATGAATTTTGATCTGGCATTCTCAAAGCATTACCTTTCTCGGGTCCTAAAAGCGTATCAGGGGAACGGAATACGCATTCGGCAGACCCACAATATTGGTGCTTCAGATGCAACCATTGTGACCCGATCCATGAAACAAAAATTCAAAAACCGCTTTTTCCCAATTGTCATGGGCCCGGGTACTCGGTCCCAGCGACATAAATCGCCACCCCGGCTAACCCATGGCAAGAATGAGACTTTTGATAAACAAAGCGGCAAAGCGGGTGTTGAATGTCTTATCTCTTTTCTGATTAAATTGGGTGGTATTATCCCGGTGAAATGAATGTAAAAGCATGGCGACCAGAAGCGCTTTCAACTTTTGAGTATTCATTGATTAATGATGAATTTTACTGGTAAATGAAAAATTTGTTATTCAATTGTATGGTGAGATTACTCGTGAGGCAATACGGAGGGAATTCTAATTGTCGATGATCAGCTTGCCTATGACAATTCCTTTACATTTGGGGCGCAAGATGCCTATAGAATGGGTTTTCCAATCAGCCAATGGCTCGCGATAAACTTAAGGTGAGAGATTGCTCCTAGCCTGTTCCCTTTATTTTCTTATCAGAAGGGAAATGGAGCGTTGGGCAACTTCAAAACCGCTGTTGATGTTGTTCTTCATAGCTGCTCGCAACCTTTCGACGTCTTTATCTTTAAGGGCCGCAAGTATTTCTCCATGCTCTTGAATGAATTTTGGGTAATCACTTTGCTGTTGATGAGACATCGTAAGAAATGTCTCGACAGAAAGAATCAACTTGTCGACAATAGCACATAGGTGGATCTGCTGTGAAGCAGCACAGATAATACTATGAAACTTGCGGTCAAGATTGTAGAAGCCTGGCTCCATACGCTCCATTTCGTGGTGCAAATTTTCAAGCTCTGCAATCTGTTGATCACCTAGGTGTTGCATCGCCTCAATGGCCAGTTCGGTTTCAATCTCAATTCGGATGTTGAAAATAATAACTACCTCTTTCTTCGACGGTGGATTGGCAACAATCGCTCCCTTGTACGGTACATTCTTCACAAGTCCTGAACGATCAAGTCGCATGAGAGCCTCACGGATCGGCCCCCTGCCAATTCCCAACTCGCTTTCAAGTTCAGTGAGCACCAACCTGGTCCCAGGTAGTTTTTCGCCAACCAGAATCATGTCTCGAATTTTTTCATAGGCAACCAAGGATTTCATCGATTGGGTGTTGTTTTCCACGTTTGTACTCTCTTGTCAAACTCGCAGTTTGTGTGTGTTTTAAAATGAGTCAACTTAACGTATCCATAACTGATAGAAACAACGATTATGAACGTATTAACTAGGCTACTTTTGGATACAATAGCTCGAAGCAGCTTGCAAACCGACACACTTTTCGTGCCTGCGGAAGGTTTTACACTTCGTGTAAAGATTGTGCAACGAAGATTCTGTCATTATTGCTCAGTTGCGGTAAGGGGATTTTTACCATGTTTGACGATTGCTACGACCTCTTTAGCCAGTACCTCAGCCGCGTCAATGCTTCGCATGGGTAGGTTGGCCTTTATCACACCAAGTTCAGTACAGCCAAGGATGCACAGATCAATGCCTTTTGCAGCCAGACTATTACAGATATCGACGAATTGCTCACTTATCTCACTGCCGGTTCGGCCTGATTTCACCATGCGAATTAGCTCAAAAAGCTTGTCTTGATACGGTCCTTCTGGATAGACCACCTTTACTCCACGAGCAGAAAATCTGGTCGCATAGAGGCCTGTTTTAATAATTGTGTTAGACCCCAGAATGCCGATTTCTCGCAGATTAGGATTTTCTGTAAGGAGAGAATGAACGACCAAGTCAATCAGGTGAACAACCGGAATCGAGACAGCTTCGGCGACATACCTGTAATAATAGTGTGCAGTGTTGCAAGGGATGACCAAAAAGTCAGCGCCATATTGTTCAAGCCGGCGCGCCATATCTGCCATACATGGTCCTGGATTCTCAGCACCTTCACCAAGAATTGCTTTTATACGTGAAGGAATCTTCGGGTTGTTATCGACGATGCAGCGAATGTGGTCGATATCATCAAGGGCAACCGTATTGGCAATAATACGTTGCATCAAATCAACTGTGGCCTCCGGCCCCATTCCCCCAATAATGCCAACAATCTTCTCGGTTTTATGTGTTTTTAATGAATTATTATCCATAGTCGTTGCCCGTTCTCTCTTTGCTGGAAGGAATTGAGAATGCTATTCTTTTTGATATTAAGTGCAATTAAAAGAACTTCCTGCGCTCTACCTAGGACCAAAATGATTGAGGGGTGACATTATTGCCATCCCTCAATCAACTGCAAATCAATGGCAGCAAATACCGCCACCATCAACAGGCCTATTTTCGGAAAGCGTCGAGATAAGCGTAGAGTGCTGGAGATCCACCAGTATGGAGGAATACAACATTTTGCCCTTTGGTGAACACGCCCTTGCGAACCAGGTCAATGAGACCCGCAGCTGCTTTTCCGGAGTAAACTGGGTCAAGAAGGATGGCTTCCTCGAAAGCAAACAGCTTGACTGCCTCGACCATGGAATCAGTTGGCAAAGAATAGCCTGGGCCAACATAATCTCCATAACAAACTATATCCTTACGGTCTATACCCCCACGAATGCCAAGGAGCTCAGCAGTTTTTTCAGTAAGACCATGTACGATTCCTTCCTGAACATCCTTAGGCCGGGAGACGTTCATGCCTGAAACTGGAATGTTAGCATTGGTGCCAATCAAACCGGCAACCATACCGGCGTGAGTTCCTGCTGACCCTGAAGGGACGACGATATGGTCGATCTTCAGATGCATGGTATTAAGCTGGTTCATCAGTTCTTCCGCACAGGCTGCATAGCCAAGGGCACCGATCGGGTTGGATGCCCCGCCTGGGATTATGTAAGGCTTCTTGCCGGCCGCCTCTAGTTCGCTGGCGAGTTTTTCCATTTCAGCCATCATGTCAGAACCGCCCGCCACAACTTTCTTGGATTTTACTCCCAAGAGCTCAAAAAGAAAGTTATTGCCGCTGCCATCAGCTTTATACGAACCTTTGACTCGCTCCTCAAGAACCAGGTGGCACTCTAGACCTTCCTTGGCAGACCAGGAAGCGGTGAGCCGACAATGGTTGGACTGTATGGCGCCACAGGTGATAATAGTGTCAGCACCTTTTTGCAGGGCATCTGCAATACAAAAATCAAGCTTTCGGGTTTTGTTGCCACCTGCTGCACCGGGAAGAAGATCATCCCGCTTGATGAAAAGATTAACTTTTCCGCCAAGAGCTGCGCTCAGTTTAGGCATCGATTCGAGAGGAGTAGCACCTTGAAGATAGCCGCGTCGTGGAAATTTTGTGAAGTTCATTTATTTCTCCTTTGTTTTTATATAAAAAATATTCTGTTTTAGGACGATGACACACCAAATTATGCGCCCCGAAATGGAAACATACTTACAAGTGGATAATCGCCTCAACTTCCAAATTGGCCCCTAATGGCAGGGCGGCGACCTGAAAAGCACTTCTGGCCGGAAAGGGTTGGGTAAAGTATTGAGAATAGATACTGTTTACTGCTTTAAAGTCGCTGATGTCGGCCAAAAATACCGTAGTCTTTATCGTATTTTTGAGGTTAGTTCCCGCTGCATCTGCAATAGCCGAAAGGTTTTTAAAAACCATATGCGCCTGATCCTCGATCGAGCCAGTATGTAGCTGCCCTGTGCTGGGATCAAGAGGTAGCTGACCTGACGTAAACAGCAGATCACCAGTGACGATCGCCTGGGAGTATGGCCCGATTGCTGCTGGGGCTAAATCAGTGGAAACAGCTTTTAATGTCATGCAATAACTCCATTTATTTAAAAATATTAAACTTTTTTTCCAGAGGAGTGAAACTGCCACTCTGGTATGCGAATACCGCATTGACTTTGGTTAAATACTAAACCACACTTGGCTGGTGATAGACTGAGTATCAAGAAGTCAAACTCTTTATTCGATAACTGAACTCAGGCTAAAGAATGCAAGTGATTTGTTGCCCTATAAGGTCAGTTCTGTTGAACTTGTTATCTTCTTGCGTAGCTCCAAAAAAGCAATATCAGCATGGTCCCTGGGTCTGGGTAAATCGATCAGATAGGAGGAATGTAAACGTCCCGGCAACTTTCCTTCCAAGACCACAATACGGTCACCGATGAAGATGGCTTCGTCAATATTGTTGGTCACGAACAGGACAGTCTTTTTTTCCTGCTGCCAAATTCGAACGATCTCCTGTTCCATGAGGTATCTCGTCTGGGCATCCAGTTGTCCAAAGGGCTCGTCCAGTAGCAACACCTCCGGGTTGTTGGCATAGGCCCTGGCGATCCCGACCCGCTGCTTCATTCCACCACTCAGTTGGTGGGGGAATGATTTTTCAAACCCCGACAGGCCAACCAGATCAATGTATTTTTGCCCAATTTCTCTGCGCTCTTTCTTCGGAATACCCTTCCATTTTAAACCCATTTCCACATTACTGCGGACCGTTCTCCATGGAAAAAGACTGTATGTTTGAAAGACCATGCTGCGATCTGGACCAGGTTGAGTCACTTTTTTGCCGTTAAGAAGCACTTGGCCGTCGCTGGGTTCTTCAAGTCCCGCAATGATTCTGAGCAGGGTAGATTTTCCCGATTGACCTGGCCCTAATAGGACTACTAGTTCGTTTTCCTCTACATCCAGATCAATATTTTCGAGCACATGGACATGCTGTGTTTCCTTCTGAATGAAGGTTTTGCAGACGTTTTGGCACGATATTTTTATTTTTTTTTCTATCACAGTGGAATCTCCCTCTTCCATGGGCATATAAGCCGTTCCAGGCGACCCATGGCAACGCTGATCAGCCAGGCGGTAATGGCAATGACGATCATGCCCGCAACGATCATGGCCGGGTTTAACTGAGTCATTCCCATGATGATAATGAAGCCCATTCCAGACCTGGAGCCGACAAGCTCGGCCGCAAGAACGCAGGACCAGGCAATACTTAAGGAAATCTGCAATCCGGCAAAAATTGCCGGGGACGAACCAAAAAAGGAAACCTCGAGGATTTCTTGCCGCCGGTTGGCTCCGAGCATACGGGCTGCGTCATAGAGAGCTGGATCCACCAGTCGAATACCGCTATATGAGTTGAGTATACACGGTACAAAGCTGCCGATGGCAATTATGAAAACTTTGGATTCCTCACCCATCCCGAACCAAAGAATGGCTAGGGATATCCATGAGATCGGCGGCATTGGTTTAAGGAGATCGAAAACCGGTTTTACGATAGCCCTTACATAATCATTTAGAGCCATGAATACCCCGAGAGGCACGGCGATGACCACAGCGAGAGCCCAGCCAATGAGCACGCGGTGAATACTTGACCACAGATGCCAGAGGAGTGTCTTGCCGGCAAGCGTTTCGGTGGAAAGGACCTGGAATTCCCGCAATACCGCGAGGGGAGTAGGCAGAAATGCTCCCAATAGCTTATAAGTGGCGCCTATGTGCCAGGCACCAATAAATAAAACTATTGAAAGGAAATAAAGGATGTATTGGCTTTGGTAGATCTTTCTGAAAACAGCAGGCAGTCTGCCTTGTGGACTGCACGCAACAGCATTATTTGGTAATGAGTTCGAAGTTGTCATGCTTACCTCCGTATTCCAGCCAGCAAACGTTTCTCGACATAATCAATCAACAGACCCACTAAGAATCCCGTGAGACCGACCATGAGCATCCCGAGCAATACCATATCCGGCATGGCTAGTCTTCTTCCTATAGTGATGAGAAAGCCGAGTCCAGTGTCTGCAGCAATGAGTTCAGCTGCAACAAGTGTTGTCCAGCATGCTGCAAGGGCCATTTGCAGGGCACTGAACACCATTGGCAATGCTGATGGTATGCAGATCTGAACAAAAATCTGCCACCGAGTCGCACCATATGTTCTAGCCATCTGGATCAAGGTCGGATTGGTGAGACGAACCCCAACGAACGAGTTGATTACACAAGGAACGATCCCGGAGAGAAAGATGATGAATACTTTTCCAGACATACCGATACCAAACCAAAAAATCGTCAAGGGAATCCATGCAACAGCCGGAATCGGTCGAATCATTTCGAACAGCGGCCGCGCAAGTCCTTCGATTGTGTAAAACCAACCCATCAAAAGACCGAGCGGGACTCCGATGGCAAGTGCCAGAACATATCCGTAAAGAGCTTCCTGAAGACTCACCCATAAGTGGGCGGTTAGCAGGGCTCCATCAGGGTTGGTTTCGGTAAGTTTAAATAAAAACAGTTTGATGATCTGCGTAGGACTGGCGAGGAGATCTCTTGGGACAATACCAGTTTCTACTATGATCTGCCATGCCACGAAGAACACAATGGGGCTTAGGTAAGGCAAATATTTTAATAGCAGAGTCTTGTTTTGCTCTTTGGCAGTCATTGGAACCTCGTATCGTTGGCGGATTGAACCTCTCGCATCCCCGACTCGATGTTTCGAGCCGGGGACAATTACAAACAAAGAGCCGATTCTATTTCATCTCGGCAGCCATTTTGAGGAACTTGTCGGTGATAAAACCACTCTTCATGGTCTTATCCATTTCTTCTTTCTTAAATTTGCCCTGTTCGACAAAGAAGTCAGCCATTCCTGTCATCCATTGCTCAATTTCTGAAGGACCTTTGCTCGCATCAAAGAATTTTAGCTGCTCTTTAAGATCGTAGACAGTGTGTTCTTTGATGTCAGATAGAGCATCACCCTCGGAAATCTTGACACCGGCCCAGTTGTTGAGGAACTTGACGAAACCAGGAGCAAGCTTCACGTTTTCAGCTTTCATGTAGTCGATGCCCTGCATATAAACGTGTAGAAATTTTGCGACCTGTTCCGGATTTTCGTCGGCAAATTTTTTGTCAGCGACTAGAACGTTGACCATGTTCGCACCTTTTTGCGAGTCACGGTTAACCACTTTCCAACCCTTTGATATACCAGTGAACATAGACGGCGCCCACAACACGGCTATGTCTCCTATTCCCGATGCAAAGGCGGCCAGCATTTGGCCTTGATCCATATTTTTAATAACAACATCCTTGTCTTTTAAACCCAGGCGCTTGAGCCATGTCGAGAGAGCATAGTGACCAGAAGAAACAGTGGTGACCAAGACGGTCTTGCCGCGGACTTCCTCTGCAGTTCCATAAGTTTCTGGAAAACCAGATACAGTTCCCTTGCTTTTCAAAATGGGGCTGTCTGGACGAACCATGACGGCGTTTGAGGTTGAATCGTCGTTAGCGATCCCGATAAGATATGCCCCGTAGCGAAGGGCACCGACCAGCATGGGAACACTGCCGGTACCACCAGCGACCCATTGTTTGGCAGGTAAGGCTTCCATTTGTGCCATCCCGGAGTCGAAATAGACAAAATCAACATTAAGGCCTGCTTGCTTATCCCATCCTTTCTCGTGTGCATTCCACATAATATATGTCGAATGCTCGGGTTGCCAGCACGTCTTCATATCAATTATCTTCTGATCCGCAGAAGCTGTTTGACAAACGCCAGATACTAGGGCGAATGCGGCCAGGGCGATCTTTCCAAGGTAAGTCAGCTTTCTCATGATTTCACTCCTTTCCTTTTAGGGTTTATCCAATCTATCTTGTCCTCTTGCTGCGTTATCCCTCGGCCTTCCATCGAAAGCTTTCTGAGGTTTTCCACTACCACCATTTGATCATCTCTGTGACCTTTTTTCTGATAGCAAGAAATTCTGGATCCAGGTAGTCCCGGGGACGCGGTAAATTCACTTCGATATCCCCTTTGATTGAAGTTGGTTTGCTGCTCAAGATCAGTATCCGGTCGGCAAGATACACAGCCTCTTCTATATTATGTGTTACAAAAATAACTGTAATTTTGAGTCTTTCCCAAAGACGGATCAATTCGTCTTCCAGATAGTAGCGCAGTTGGACGTCCAATTGGCCGTAAGGTTCGTCCATGAGCAGCAGATCTGGTTGGGTTGCAAAAGCGCGTGCCACTGAAAGACGCTGTTCCATGCTCGCTGAAATTTGATTAGGATAGAGATGAGCGCAATCCGCGAGTCCAACGAGTTCTAGGATTTCCTCAAGTCGCCTGTTGAGTTCCGCGGTTGGGACTCTTTTCACTTTCATACCGTACGCGACGTTATCCCGGACGGTTAGCCATGGCAGGCTTGTGGGTTCCTGAAATACATAGGCAAGATTATGTTTGCGAGGATCTGCTTCCTCACCGTGTATTCGAATGTTTCCCCGTGTGGCCGGCGTAAGCTTGGCGAGGGTGTTCATAAAGGTCGTCTTGCCGCAACCTGTCGGCCCGACTATGCTTAGAAACTCACCTTGCTTAACGTTGAAATTGATGTCATTTAAAACAACAAGTTGGTCGAAGGATTTGGTGAGATTCTCAACAACTATGCTGTAGTCGGTTTGCCCATTTTCTAAATTCATAATCGACTCTTTTGATTCTGGAGATTAGACTGAACACTCTTGCCCGATAATAACCTTTTGCTAAACTGCACTCCTGGAGATTTCTGTCATTACTTCTTTAATAACAGTCGCCAGCACCTGGCAATCTTCAAGAGAAAATGTCAAAGGCACCCTGAAATCACAAAGACAGTCGAGGATTTTTTCCGTTTCAGGAAGCTGCTGAATGTGGTTTATATATTGCCAATGCTTGAATGTACTGGTAAATCCCCTGGGCTCTTTCCAGCCAAACCATTTGATCTCGACCCCTCTATGTCCACACTCCTCTATAAAGTATTTCATTTGCGACCAGTCCAGGCCCAATAAGGCGAACTGGAACGAGCTGCCGACAAAATGCTCATCTGGCTGTCTCTTGGTCACCGATAAATGGGGAATGTCGCTGAGTGCGTTCTGCAACACTAGATATCTCTCATTCCAACGCTGGCAATTGTGTTCCAGCATTTTTAATTGAGGTCTGAGAAGGGCGGCTTGCAGATTGGACATCCGCAGGCTCAAGTTGGGAGTCAGGAATTTATGTCTTTCGAAAACTTCGAGAGGAGGCCGGGAAAGGTGGTTTTCATAGAGCATATAGGAACCCGAGTACAGGATAGCTTTCGCGATGACATCCTCGTCGTTGGTCACCAGCAGCCCACCTTCCCCAGAATTCAGGTGTTTGTAGGTCTGGGTGCTGAAGCAACCGATTTTGCCAAAAGTCCCGGTGTATCGTTCCCCCCAGCTGCAACCCATGGTATGAGCACAGTCCTCAATGAGGCAGATTGAATGGGATTGACAAATCCTTTCGACGGCATCCATGTCGGCAATATGTCCACGCATGTGAGAGATGAGGAAATACTTTGCGCCGCTTTGAATGATCTTTTCTTCGAGGTCTTTTAAATCGATAGTATAGTCTTCCTTAATGCCAACGAGGACCACATCAGCACCGGCATTCTCGATGGCACCTGGGACAGGGGCCAGGGTGAAAGCATTACAGAGGACCTTGTCACCCGGTTGGACCCCGGCACTCATCAGGGCAACATAGATGGAACTGCCGCAGGAGCTGAAGGCTGCACAATATTTTGCTCCTACATAATCAGCATATTCCTTTTCCAGGAGCGCAACTTCGGAAAGCTCTCCTGCTGCGGTATTATAGCGATGCAATCTGCCACTCCGCATAAGCTCGACGGCCCTTGCAATACCGGATTCCGGAATCGGTTCCTGCTTGGTGAACTCTTTGGTAAAAACGGTGTGGCTGCAGTTTTTAGAATCCATAGTCTCATTCGCCCTTTCAAATTTTTGGTGTTCAACAGGAAGAGAGGAGAATTTGCCTCCAATTCGCTTATATGTCTGTCATATCGAGGGATGCGGTGTCTTCCTCATCCAGGATTTTCCCCCTTGTGAGGGTTAGTATTTTGTTTGGTCATACACTTTAAAATCCCAGTTTTCATTGGGGAAAAACTTACGAAGTCGCCAGTCGCAGGCCCTTGCGTGTCCCTCCATGCCCTCAACACGCGAAAGCCTGGATGCTGCCGCACTTATTACCTTGTTCGCCTCAGGACTGATTTCTTGGTAGGTGGTTATCTTCAGAAACTTCTGAACATTTAATCCGCCGGAAATGACGCCCGCTTTTTTTGTCGGCAGGATGTGGTTGGTTCCCGAGCACTTATCGCCTTGGGCGACCGTACTGCCTTCGCCGAGAAAAAGGGAACCATAGTTGGTCAGATTGTCACGCCACCATGCCAAGTCTTCGGCCATGACCTGCACATGTTCGGGCGCGTAAAGATCGCTGACCCGCACCAGTTCATCTCGACTCTCACAGAGAATAATTTCCCCATAGTCACGCCAGGACGTACCTGGAACCTCGGGATCGGGCATATCAGCAATGATTTTCGGCACTAAGTCATTCACTCTGATGGCCAGTTCTCGGCTGCTGGTGTGTAGCCAGACCGGTGAGTCAAGACCGTGCTCAGCCTGTGACACAAGATCAATGGCAATCGTCATTGGATCTGCGGTCGCGTCGGCAATGATGGAGGATTCGGTGGGACCGGCGAAGACATCGATGGCACACTGACCGGTACCTAGCAGTATTGCCTTTGCTTCCGCAACGTACGCATTCCCAGGTCCAACGATAATATTGGCCGGGGTTCCGGTGAATAGGCCGTAGGCCATGGAGGCAATAGCTTGAACACCACCCATCTGCAGGATGATATCGCATCCTGCAATATCCATAGCGTAAACAACTGCCGGTGCAATACTCTTTCCGCGAGGAGGAGAACAACCGATAACAGTTTTTACGCCAGCCGCCTTAGCGGTTGCAATGCTCATAATTGCTGAGCAGGCATGGGCAAACCTGCCGCCCGGAACATAACAACCTGCCACCACCATGGGAATTACCTTCTGGCCGAGTAGGACACCAGGAAGCGATTCCATTTCAAACTCCCGAAGGCTTTCCCGTTGGGCCTTGGCAAATCTATATACTTGTTCATAGGAAAAGCGGATGTCGGCTTTGACGTGTTCTGGAACCAGGGCAATAATGTCTTGTCTCTGCTGAGGGGACAGAACAAAGTCACCATCCCATCCATCAAATTTCTTTGCCATCTCGTAGACAGCAGTTTCGCCGCGATCCTTAATGTCTTCGAGTAAGCTTTCGACAATAATGCGCTTTTGCTTGCTTGCTGCTTCAAAGTTGAGTTGAGCTTTTTTGATATACTCCATGAAAGGTCTCCATTAGAGGGGGGCGTACTTGTCAACCGATTATTCAATCATTGATATACATATTGTGTAGCATAGTGCATCTACCCTTGTCAATTATTTTATAAAATATTACATAAAATAATTTATAAAATAATTTTATGTGCTAATTATGGGTTTCAAGTTGCAGAGCTGTGCATTGATCTATCATTGCCCCCTTTGTCGTCCGGCAACAATGACGGTTAGCAGTATTTTTTAATAACAGGAGAGATTGCTGATTTGGCTTTTTATTTAGACTTTTTTCAATACGAGCAGTGTCTATCAACAATTTAAAATAAAATTTTGCGGTCAGCACCCTCAGAAACTGCTTGATTTGAAATTCGAGCTAACTGGAGACATGGCTGACAGTGGACTATGAACATGCAAGTTATCATCACAATCATACCAGTTTTTATCGTTATCTTTATTGGCTGGGCGGCAAAAAAAAGGGGCTTCATTCCACCTGGTTTCCTTGAACCCGCGAATCGCTTGGTCTACTACCTGGCTATGCCATCACTGGTCTTCAGTTCTATCGCTAAGGCTTCCTTTTATCAAAAGTTTGACATTTTGGTCCTTGCTCTCACTTTTCTTGCCGCAGTTCTTATTTACGCCTGTGCATTTTTTCTCTCCAAACAGTTGAACATGGTTCCTGCCCAGGCCGGAGCATTTGTTCAAAGTTCAGGCCATGGAAATCTCGGCTATATTGGGCTGCCCATCGCCCTTTATTATCTTGGTGAATCAGGTTTTGCCAAGGCTGGGATTATCTGTGGTTTTCTCATGATTTTACAAAACCTGCTCTCGGTTATCAGCCTTCAATTCTATGCCTCATCAGATAAGAAGATGACGAACTTCAAATCCTTGGGAAAAAAGATAGTCGGTAATCCGGTTATCATCGGAGCCATCACCGGAATAGCGGTATCAGCCATGGAAATTCCTATTCCAAAGATAATCGACCGAAGCATTGGCATAATTGGAGGCCTTGCGCCTCCGATGGCACTGTTACTAATCGGCGCCACAGTTTCTATGAAACTGATTCATAAATACCTGCTACCCACCATTTTGGCAGTTTCATTAAAATTAATTGTACTCCCTGCTGTAGGTCTGATGCTTTACTCTCTTTTTCATGTGCCGGCTGCTTCATATCTACCGGCCCTGATTCTCCTCTGTTCGCCGACTGCAACCATTGCATATGTGATGGCAGGGGAGATGCAAGGAGATGCTGATTTTACTGTCGCAACCATCTCGGCAAGCACTCTTTTTTCGGCAATTACATTTATATGCTGGCTGATGCTTGTTTCTGTTAATGCCACAGGACCATGATTCTACAGATTTCACAGGGATCGGTTGGGTTACTGTCGATTTCCAGTGACTTGGATTGTAATGTTTGCTCTATGAAACTTATATTTTTAGTTAATACACTTATCGTTAGCCTGTCTTTTGCAGTTTGCACTCAACATGATTCCTATCTAGCTGATTTTTTCGTGATCAGCTAGATAATGGGAGGCACAACACGACACTCGTCATGATATCTGGCAACAGCGACAAGTTTCAGCGGTGCTAATTGGGAAAGAATCAAATTCAGTTGTGTTAGAAGTAGTTTCAAATCACGACCTAGCCCTCTGTGTCGATGACATTGAACCTGTAGATTGGGGGTCATATATCGTATTACTCTTCCCACTGGTGATTTGAGACATGGTCATCGCAAGAAATCAGCTCGATATAAAGCATGAACCGAAGAACAAACTATTTATTAATCCGTGCAACAATCATCGAATCTCTCACTGCAAGGCTATGGCTTTGATATGTTGTGATGTTATATCTTTCGCGTAGGGCCATGAATGTACGGCAATCACATTACGGATTAAAAATGCAAAGACGGGAAAATAAAAAAGCAGATTTCAAGATAATTTACAGACAAACCAGATCTGAATCGAATATTCGAATGTAGAAAAAACAGTCGAACGTCAACCAATTGACTCACACACCCCTTTGGTTCAAGTTGTCAATATAGGATAGCCAGAGCGAAACTATACCTAATTTACGGCCCGCTTTAATTTAAGATTACTACTGTGCAGGTCCTGAAGAAGTTCTCCCAAAAACCTAGCAATACAAACAGGCCTTACTTGCCATTCGAAACCCAAGATGACCCTGACAACAAAAAAAAATTTGAATCCCAGATTATTGTAGAGGATCCACCGAGACACTTGCTCCATTGCTGACCATCTCCGGCGTTGATACTACTTTCATAACAGTGCGGGTACCGATTCGACAAATCGTGTCATGTTTCAGTTACTACCAACCACGTTGCCTAACGCTTCTGCCGAAGCGACCAGCAAATATTTTCTGGATTACCTGGGACATCGATATGCTTTTTTCTGCCAGGCATTTTAGGGCAATGTTCGGATTTCGAAAGTTCAAAAACACCTTTTTGTGTTACTAGGTTTTTGAGACAGCTGATTAGTTCCGTACCTCATGCATACCTCTTTTCTTTTGCAATTCCCCCTGCTCTTTATTTCAGCCTCCAATTAACTGGAATTTTAAACCACACGTTTGAGACTTTTAATAAAGTCTGTAACCGTATCGATCGTATAGCGTTGTTATAGACAAGTAGACTAGGACTACTATGCCATCAGTTCAAGGAGAACAGGGAATTATCCATCACGGATGAAGCACTCTTCCAACACAGGGGGGGCATATGAAAAATATATGTATAAACAAGGTGCATAGAGAAGAAAGAATCGCCTGTACAAGTTGTCATACCTCCGAGCCAACCGGCTTGATCAGTAAGCCGAGGATACTTTGCTCAAGCTGTCATGAGAGCAAATCATGGGCAGATGCATCTCACAAGGAGCATCTCGAAAAGGGAATTGCGTGTACAGATTGTCATACTTTTTGAGAGAGATAGATAATGAAAAACGCCGGATTGCTATCAAAATCTGGCATTTTCATTCGCTCTATATCGGGACTATTGTCGCTTTGTAATCAAGGACCAGGGGGCAGGCTTGACTTCTTGACATTCTAAAGGAGTGAAACTTTTAGCAACAACAAAAGACTCAACCAACAAAACTTTGGAGGGAGTAATGCTCAAGAAAACCATGCTACTCGTTGCAGCCATAGTGATCTCGATTGCGCAGGCGGCACAATCGGAGAATCTGTTCAGTGGAAAAGCCAAGTCAAACAGCTTCTGGTGGCCGGATCAGGTGGATATCGGCCCGCTACGTGACCATGATAGCAAATCCAATCCGTACGGTGATGACTTCGACTACGCCAAGGCCTTCAATAGCGTGGACCTCAAGGCATTGAAAGCGGACATCGAAAAAGTACTGACAACGTCACAGGACTGGTGGCCGGCAGACTGGGGCCACTATGGTGGCTTGATGATCAGAATGGCTTGGCATAGCGCAGGAACCTACCGCGTACATGACGGACGCGGCGGTGCCGATGGCGCCCAGCAACGATTCGAACCGCTTAACAGTTGGCCTGATAACGCCAGTCTGGACAAGGCGCGCCGACTGCTGTGGCCGGTCAAACAGAAATACGGGCGTAATGTATCCTGGGCAGACCTGATGATACTGACCGGTAACGTCGCGCTGGAATCAATGGGGTTCGAAACCCTGGGCTTCGCCGGTGGCCGCGTAGACGACTGGGAATCTGACCTAGTGTATTGGGGCCCCGAGACTAAAATGCTTGGCAACGACAAGCGTTACAATAAGGACGGCGAACTCGAAAAGCCTTTGGCGGCATTGCAGATGGGCCTGATCTATGTGAACCCGGAAGGCCCAAGCGGTAATCTCGATCCGGTTTCTGCTGCCAAAGACATACGAGAATCATTCGGCCGAATGGCGATGAATGATGAGGAGACCGTAGCGTTGATCGCCGGTGGGCACACCCTTGGCAAGAACCACGGTGCAGTGAAAGCTGATTGTGTAGGCCCAGAGCCTGCCGCCGCCGCTATCGAAGGGCAGGGACTGGGCTGGAAGAACAAGTGTGGTAAAGGCAATGCTGAAGACACCATAACCAGCGGCCTGGAAGGTGCCTGGACCCAAACGCCTACCGCATGGTCTAGCCAGTTCCTCAGTAATCTGTTCGAGTTCGAGTGGCAGAAACATGTTACTCCCGCTGGCGCCACCGTGTGGATACCGACAGATGAAAGTGCACATACAACTGTACCTGACGCCCACGTCAAAGGTAAACGTAACCCACCTGTCATGCTCACGACCGACCTCGCTCTGAAGGAAGACCCCGGCTTCCGCAAGATCGCCGAGCGTTTCCTGAAGAACCCGAAAGAGTTCGACCAGGCTTTTGCCAAGGCATGGTTCAAGCTGACGCATCGTGACCTGGGTCCGCGTGCCCGCTATCTGGGCAGTGAGGTTCCAAAAGAGGTATTCATCTGGCAAGATCCGGTTCCGGCTTCCGATTACAAGATCAGCACCACAGAAGCAGACGATCTGAAAGCGAAGATCCTGAAATCCGGTTTGACAGTACCTGAACTGGTCAGAGCGGCATGGGCATCAGCTTCCACCTATCGCGGCTCAGATATGCGAGGTGGCGCCAACGGTGCGCGTGTCAGACTTGCTCCACAGAAGGACTGGGAAGCCAACGACCCGAAAGAACTGGCCAGCGTGCTGAAGACACTTGAAGAAGTCCAAAAAAATTCCGGCAGCAAGGTCTCCATCGCTGATCTGATCGTGCTCGGTGGTGCTGCTGCGGTCGAGAAGGCGGCAAAAGATGCCGGTTACGAGATCAAGGTTCCATTCAAACCGGGTCGTGGTGACGCGACACAGGAAATGACCGACGTGCCTTCATTCGCCGTACTGGAGCCGAAGGCAGATGCCTTCCGTAACTACTACAACGACGGTGCTTACGTTTCTCCTGCTGACATGCTGGTCGAGAAGGCCGACCTGTTGACCCTGACAGTACCGGAGATGACCGCACTGATCGGTGGTATGCGGGCATTGGGTGCGAATGCCGGCGGCTTGAAGCATGGTGTGTTCACCGACAAGCCGGGACAGCTGAGCAATGACTTCTTCGCCAACCTGCTCGACATGTCTACCACGTGGGCACAATCTAAGAAAGAAGGCGTGTACGAGGGGCGTGACCGTATCAGCGGCAAGCTCAAATGGACCGCGACACCAGTCGACCTGGTATTCGGTTCCAACTCGGAACTCAGGGCAGTCGCTGAAGCCTATGCCTCTGAGGATGGCGAGAAGAAGTTCATCGACGACTTCGTCAAGGCCTGGACCAAGGTAATGAACAACGACCGTTTC
>JBBRDD010000079.1:0-19468 GCA_038204235.1 Desulfobulbales bacterium | reverse complement strand
TCGATACTTTGCGTCCTCAAAGTATCCGTGGCCGATTCTGCTGAACCCCATCAGATGGCGAAATAGTTCGTCATCCGATCGATGGCTTCGCACCTCTGTTTGCCGCCAGTTCTGTTTCGTCCATGCGAAGGCGATCATGGCTTTCCATTCGCGGAAGAAAGCACTTGTGCAACCTTCAACTCGCAATCCGTGGATGAACCAAGTGGAGATGACCGAATCCACCCAATGTACTCGGTCCAGTCCGAATGACAGAATTGGCTCGCATAGCCGTCGCACTGAATGCGTCTGCGCACCCTGATCTCAATGGTCATTGAAGACGATGGGTCACCGGATCGTGCCTACCCGGTCGACAGCTATATCGCCGGCCTGCTGCAGGGTGTATTTGTGCCGCTGCCGGCAGCATGCTTTGAGCCGGACCGAGATCATGAAGAAGGTATCAGGCGCTCTGGCCGAGACCGGCGAGGCGATCGAGACTTCCAGAATGGCATGGTTCGAGAATAGCCCTGGCAAAATATCCAACACAGAGCGGGCAAAATGTGTAACCGAAATATGTCGATGACCGTCGGCTTTGGCAGTGTCCGAAGAACAAAGCCAACCATTACTGGGATTGCAGCGTCATGGAGCTCGTCGCAGCCGACCTGGTGCAGCTTAAATATCATGAACGTGGAGATGCCTGATGGGCAGACCGAGTATAGCACTGATTGCCGAGGCTAAAGAAAAAGCCTCGAGTGGGGTTTATTATTCACCCCGTTATGGCGCCATCTGCCCCTGGTGTGGCAAGCGGGCGAAAATCGCCAGAACGGTTCCATGGGAAGAGAATACCCGGCTGCGGACCGAACTGTCGATGGCCAAAAGAGCTTTGCTGGGCGGTGCCGGTGGGGAGACAGTTCCCGCGTTGAAGGCGGAACTGCTTGCCGCCAGGAGAAATCTGGAAGCCGCCAATATGCGTATCCTCCAGCTGGAGAATATAGCCGGAAAGAGCCTCGATATTATCCGGCTGCAGGAGCTGGCCTGGAAGTTCGCCGAAGGGGTGATGACCGGCGAGGTGATCGGGGTTGCGGTGGAGGATATTCGTTTGTTGCGTGGAGTGTAAGGAAAGCACCAAGACCCCTGAGAGGAGAACTTAATCCTAGAGATAGCTAATCCTTATAGGTAGACGAAGTCCGTCAGAAGCTGAATTTTCAAAACACAAAAGTCCTTGACAAATTGTGACCCTTGACCGAGAATTCAATCACGACTGAGCGCTCGTTCAGTTTTTGCCGCAGTTGAGTTGTCTTTGGAAACCTGTGCTGTGATAAGCTCGATTTGATGGAGAAATGATTGAGATAAATAATCAAAAAAGGAGGAAAATTATGCAAACGAGGTCTTGGCCTTAAAAACAAAGTGTCGGTTAATTCTTACTGAAATACAGTTCGTCTTGTAGTGAGAACCTTAACATATTTTTTATTTGGAGCATGTTCATGGGAAAAATCAATCCACGGTCAATTTCTTTCAGGCTAATAACAGGCGGATGCCTGGCTGTAATTCTGCCGCTTTTAGTTGTCGGCTATTTTGCAATCACCAAGGCATCCGATGCCTTAACTCTACATGCTAAAGGCAGTGCACTCGAACAGGCACGCCGCTTGTCTTCTATAGTTGATTCGAATCTCGAACTCCAGGAAAGGCTTGCAAATTCTATTGCAACTGATGCGTCCATTGTTCAGGTTGCCGAACTGATCAAAGAAAAAGGAGTCGATAATGTTAAAGACGACATCGCACGACTCCGCACTGAAATGAAGACTAAGTATAAAGTCCTCGGAGAAAAATATAATGGAATCTTTGTTTCCAACCAAAACGGCTTGCTGTTTACCGGCGAACAAGCTAACGGAAACGATTTTAGTGGAATCAACATTTCAGATCGAGATTATTTCAAGGCTGTCAAATCAACAGGAAAATCTACTCTCAGTGAGATTTTGAGATCCAAAGCGACCAATGAGTTGACCTATGTTGCCTGTGCACCGATACGCGACACCGCAGGTGAGTTCCTTGGAGTTGTCGGTCTCTCTATTAAGGGATCATCACTTGTTGATTTGGTCGGCCAGGCAAAAGCAGGAGACACTGGCTATGCATATATGGCTGATAAGAACGGGATTATAAATGCACATCCGAACGATAAATTTATTCTCTCTTTAGATCTGAAAACCTTAAAAGGCATGGAGGCGATCACGCAAGATATGTTGGCTGGTAAAGACGGCGTAGATGAATATGTTTTTAAGGATGTAGCTAAAATCGCCGGCTTTGCGCCAATTAAACGTACGCAGTGGACCGTTGCTTTTACTCAGAATCAGGATGAGTTCCTTTCCAGCACGTATTCAATTAGAAACCTCATTCTTCTTATATCAGCTGTCGCTGTGGCTCTTGTGGGTATCTTAATCTATTTTGCTTCGCTAGGGATAACACGTCCTATCAACAACGCCGTGGCGGGGTTGAAAGATATTGCCCAGGGAGAAGGGGACTTGACCATGCGTCTCAAAGTTGAATCCAGAGACGAGGTTGGCGAGATGGCGAAGTGGTTTAATACTTTCATCGAGAAATTGCAGGGGATAATTAAACAGGTTGCAGATAATGCCTCGAATGTTGGGTCGAGTTCAACTCAACTTACTCAGATTTCCCAGAACTTGGAAGCAAGTGCCGAGGATACCACTCATCGTGCAAACAATGTTGCTACTGCTGCAGAGGACATGAGCGCTAATTTGAATAACGTTGCAGCAGCAATGGAGCAATCCTCAACAAACACAAACATGGTTGCCTCGGCTGCAGAAGAAATGAGTGCGACCATTACTGAAATTGCTGAGAATGCCGAAAAAGCCAGGAGCATTTCGAGTGACGCGGTGCATCAGGCCAGTAGTGCTTCTGATAAAATGGATGAACTCGGCAGGGCCGCAGACAAGATCGGCAAAGTAACAGAAGCTATTACGGAGATTTCAGAACAAACCAATCTTTTAGCTCTTAATGCTACTATAGAGGCGGCGAGGGCGGGAGAAGCCGGTAAGGGGTTTGCTGTTGTCGCAAACGAGATTAAGGAACTTGCTAAGCAGACAGCTGCTGCAACCCTTAATATCAAAACCCTCATTGATGATGTTCAAACGACCACCAAAACAACAAGTGGAGAAATCGGTCAGATCTCTAAGATTATTCAAGGGGTTAATGAAATAGTCGCTACCATTGCAACGGCAGTTGAGCAACAGACAGCAGCAACCAAAGAGATCGCCAGCAATATTTCACAGGCCAGCCAGGGTATCCAGGAGGTTAATGAAAATGTGAGCCAAAGCTCAGCTGTCGCAGCAGAGATATCAAAGGATATTGCTCAGGTATCTGCGGCTTCCGGTACAATATCAGGAAATAGTAACGAAGTGAAAAACAGTGCCCAAGATCTTCTTGCCCATGCAACAGAACTGAATACAATAGTCAGCAGGTTTAAAGTTTAGTCGAGCTTGTGATATCTGCGTTGCCTCAAAATGGTATGGATGCTTAGCGGTGACGGTGCGCTGAGAGTGAAACTGTACCTTCGTTGAAGGCGGAGCTACTTGCTGCCAGGAGAAACCTTGAAGCGGTAAATATGTCTATTTTGCAGCTGAAAAATATTGTTGGGAAGCATCTCGATATTTTCCGGCTGCAAGAGTTCGCCGAAGGAGTGATGCCAGATGAACGAAATCATGAAGGCAATTAACCAGATTCAGTTTTTCTGTAGAGTAAATAAGCGGACAAGAATACGGCAAAGAGGTTCCCTGGACAACAGCTGACTGAAGGTTTGGGTGTGCCGTACTCATGTTATTGCAATGCATCTCTAGTCGCTTTTGCCAGGGTTTCAATTCGATACGGTTTTTTCACATAGGCTGCTGCACCCAGTTTCTTTGCCTCATTCACTCGCTCCGATTCGGAGAATCCGCTGGTGATAATGGCACGTTGGCCGGGGTGGTTATAGATGATACGCCGATAGGTTTCCAAACCGTCAATGCCTGGCTCCATGATCATATCCAGAACCAGTAGATCGACCTGGTGGTCTAAGAGATAATCGATAGCCGTCTCACCACTAGAAACGCTTTCTACTTGATAGCCGATTTGGCTCAAGATAGCCGTGGCGATTTCCCGCTGTTCCTTCACATCGTCAATGACCAAAATCCGTTGACCGGCACCGCTCATTTCTTCTATGTTTTCTGTTTCATTCACCTGCATTCGTGGTGCTTTTGTGGATGGGAGATAGATAGTAACAGTAGTGCCTTGCCCCTCTACGCTCTGAATGTCGATGTAGCCGTGATGGTCTTTGACGGTTCCCCATACCACAGCCATACCCAGACCAGTACCACTACGACCCATCACTTTTTTAGTATAGAAGGGTTCAAATATTCGACTAATATCCTCCTCCAGGATGCCGATGCCATTATCTATTATCTGCAGCATTACATAATCCCCTTCTTCAATATCGTCATAACCTTTAATCGGGGTATCTATATAACGGTTTTCAGTTTTAATGCGGATTACACCTTCAGTCGATATCGCTTCAGTTGCATTAACAATCAGGTTCATGACAGTTTTTGCAAGATGGACAGGAGACCCGGAAAGAGATAGAAGATCAGGGGATAGGTCCAGTTCCATCTTGATACCTAGATGAGTTCTCCGAAGAATTTCGTATTCGGGATTTTTCAGGTAGTCGTTAATCACTTCATTCAGGTTAAAAACCTCGTAGACTGCAACCCCTCGACGTGCCAAGGTCAACAGATCCTGAACAATATTGGCAGCACGTTCGCCGGAGCTTTGAATAGTTCGGATTGATTTTTCCAGAGGACTATTTTCCGGTAGTTTCATCAAGATGAGTTCGGGATAGCTGACCAGTCCCGACAAGACATTGTTCAGATCATGAGCAACACCTCCTGCCAGGATGCCAATGGCCTCCATTTTTTGGGCCCGCTGGAGTTGCTCAAGCAGTCGTTTCTTTTCCTCTGCAGCAGTCACCCGCTCGGTGATATTCCTTACCATGGCCAGCGCCAGATCATCGGACACCGCAACTAACCGACATTCAAAATGTCGGACTTCGTCTTTGACCAGAAGGTGATACTCAAACACCCTCACTCCCCTGGACTCAAAGGTTCCGGTAAGTTGCTTTCGGAAATTCCTGGCGACATCCTCCGGCATAACCTGTTCAATTGTCTTATCGACACACTGCTCGGAGGTGATGGTGAAATTTTCCGCCCCCCCCCTCAGTTCTAAAAACCGGCCGACATTATCGAACTGAAACAACATATCGGGTATGGCATCGAGAATTCCATGTGTTCTGGCTTCACTTTTCCGCATTCTGTCCACCGCACGTTTACGCTCAGCCACCTCTTCCTGTAAAGACTGCTGGCGTTCCCATACTTCATCTGCCATCTTGCTGAATCGTTGGGCTATACCGATCAATTCCTTATGACGAACCTCATCAAACTGATAGCCACGATCGCCTCGGGCAACTTTGTCCATCTCCTGAGAGAAAATCATTAATGGTTTTCGTATAAGCACCCGCAAAATTATCCCAGTGGCTATGACAATGACCATAAGAGATACCGCTAGCACTAGGATAGCAATATTACGAAGCAAAATCAGATCATTACTGAAGGTATCGAGTGATAATGAGAACCGGACTTGACCGATTTCTTTGCCGAGGTGAAAAATCTTGGCTTCCCTCTCTATCTGTTTGGGAGAAGCTTCCCTATGGAATCCATAAAGGACTGTACCTTTTTTGTCACTGACGAGGAGATTCGTGAACAGATCATTGCGGGAAAATCCTTGAGCAATCTGTCGAATTTGTCCATCATCGTAGTCCCATATCGGGGCAGAGAGTGCTTCGGACAGATTTATCGCATATTCATCCGCCTTGGATAGAAGCTGATGGTAAAGGTAATCGGCCTGTCGAGTGTACATTAAAAAAAGCAGAATCCCTTGCACCAGAAACACCAAAAAAACCAGACTGATGGCAAGCTCAGTAGAGATGGATCGATATTTCATTGAACAGAATCCTCAGGTTGTTGTCATAAATGACACACACGTGAATAAACCACATTTTGCAAACCTTTTGACTTATGGCTTATAGTTATATCGATGACAAATTTCCTGATAACTCCCATCAGACTTCATCTCATCCAGAACCATCTGCCAGAGCCGGATAATGTGAGGCGAAGTCCCCTTTGAAAAAGCGATATAATTGTCAACAGTATGAAAAGCATAGCTGAGCTCCAGCTGATCGGGTGAGACATTTGCATCTCTGGCCAGAAAAGGCATATTAAAATCGGAGCTGACCCATAAAGCGATGTTTGCCTCTTGAAGGTGCTTCACGTTGTTAATATTTTGATTGGTCGGAACCAGGTTAGTAAACCCCAGTGCCTGCAGGTATTGCATCTTGGCATCCTGCAGGTAGGTACCGATCCCAGCCACCCGTTTGGCTGCTTCAAGAGTAGCAACCTCAACACCAGAGCCCTTCCAGCGATAAAATCCCCAACGTTGCTGATACAGCGGACCGACCCACAAAAACAGCGCTTCTCGATTAGGAACCCTGGTTGTTGCAAAGAGGGCATTGTTAACCCCAGATTTAGCCAGTTTATATCCCCTCGCCCACGGAACTATTGAGATTACATCCGACCGGCCGATCCGTTTGAGGATTTCCTGGACTATCTCCACCGAGAGCCCTTTGAGCTGTTTGTTTTCTTTATAGGATGACGGAGGCGAATCCTCCGTATATAAGTTCAATGTAGATTTCATATCGGTTTTGGTAGGCCGACCTGATACCATAATAGCATCCAGAGGTAACCATCTCTGTGCCAGCCACCAGAAGGTACCGTCCGCCTTTATTTCATCCAAAGTTTTCTGCCACTGCTGTACCACGGCCAGCGATGTTTGTTTGGAAAATGCGATATAGGAAGAGTTTTGCTCGTATGTCAACACCTCCTCGATCTCATTTGGATCGATCCCAGCCTCACGGGCAACTTTGGGGGCACCTATATTATCTGAAAACCAGAGATCGACCCGGCCAGACATTAATTTACGAATACAGCTTTGCGGATTATTCGAGCTGTCCAGATTGGCAAACCCCAGAGAGTTTAATATTTGTTCCCTGTAATCATCCCGGTAGGTGGCAATTGCGCCCATCTGTTTTGCCGCTTCCAAAGATTCAACATGACGTGCATCTGCCTTTCTGGCATAAAATCCAAGTTGGAAGGAATAAATCGGTCCCACCCAATGGAACATAGATTCCCGCTCCGGCGTGCGAGCAGTGGAAAAGAGAACGATATTGGGCTCGGAACAAAGGCGCTTGTACCCCCGAGCCCATGGCACAACCTCAATGGAGTCGGAAATCCCCAACCGTCGGGTGATCTCTTGAACCACCTCTGTTGTGATTCCAGTCAATTTCCCCTTCTGGGTAAAATTGAACGGGGGAGATTCCTCCGTCAGGATTGACAGGTGGTCAACAGCAAAACAAGGCATGGTAAAAAGAAGACAGACTAAAAAAAAGAATCCGGAAGTCCGTATCATAGATTGCTCCTGGTAAAAAAAATAAAACAGCTTTTTCGGATCCCGCCTACAGGTAGAATCTCTCCGGCCGTGCTCGAGAGAATTGAATTTCAAAACTCGTTCAGTTTGGCATATACCCGAGTTTCGAGTTCTGACTCCATATATCGGCCATTTATTGTGAATCGTGGCAAAAAAAATTTCAACCTTTTAGAGACAACATTTTGAGCCTTCTAAGAAGATCACCGTTGAACAGGTATTTGGGGGCAGAGATAGTTGCGAAACATCTTCCTGACTGAAAAGGATCCGGGAACACCTACTACATCAGTGACTACGAATGGTGCTCACGGTGTAAACCTGGCATTGACTTGAAAATTTTTGCAAGTGAACTCTTTCTCATTCGGTATCCATTGTTGACAATCGCCCTTCCCGTTATATCGCTAGCAAGAAACGACTCAATCATGAGATGTTCATAGCACAAGGTGTCTTATTTCCTTCTTGTTGCAGCAGGGGGCTGTGCCAGCCGATCATTTTGTGACTGCTTCAAAATGTGCAAACGTACCTTTAAATTTTTATGAAGACAAGATTTTTGGTGTTAGGATTTGGATGGTCAGTCCCATTAATTGGCTGTGAACCAAAATTAATAATACTCCACCATAATTTTATGGTCTGTGAAGCTGAATATCAGTCAATCAAATACACCTATTCGACAAATAGACAACTCCTATTGCTTTCCTGCCAACTATAGGGATTAAATATTTTACACCGCATGTCAATTAGCCTAAGTTAGGCCAAAATTTGGTTGGTTTCTTAAGTTATAAATAATTAGGCATACCTACAGTATTCATGCAAAGGACAAGATAAGCAAATGAAAAAAAATTTGATACTTATAGCGGCAGCCTTGTTGATGGCTATGCCCTTCTCTGCCCTAGCGGTATTTGCAGCGTCCGAATCATCTGGAACAATTACCATGGAATTCGATCTCTCCGGTCACCCATCCGACCAGGAAGCGAAATTGTGGATTCCTTATCCTCTCTCAGATCGGGACCAGTTGGTATCCAATATTGCGGTGTCTGGTGATTATGATCAATCGGCAGTTTATTCCGATCAGAAATACTCTACACCGATGCTCTATGCCCATTGGGACAAAGGCACGAACACCCGAAAACTCGTGCTCAAATTCTCCGTTACTCGCCAGGAAGTCGTCAGAAAAGATTTTCCCAAACAGGAAGCATCCTGGGACCCTGCAGATTATGCCCTGTACCTGGCCCCGACCAGTCTTGGACCGATTGATGGTGTGGTCAAGGAGTTGGCAGACAAAATTGTAGGTCACAATACCACCGTATATAGCAAGGCCAAGGCTATCTATGACTGGACCTATGAGAATATGTACCGTGACCCGGACACCAAAGGTTGCGGCCCCGGCGATGTCTGCTCCCTGCTGCAAACACCGGGTGGTAAATGTACCGACATTCATTCAGTATTTGTTTCCCTCTGCCGAGCTGCAGGAGTTCCGGCCCGGGAAGTTTTCGGTATCCGTCAGGGTAAAAAAGAAATCGAAGACATAACAAAGTGGCAACACTGCTGGGCGGAATTTTTCTTGCCAGGTTACGGTTGGGTTCCTGTCGATCCTGCCGATGTCCGCAAAATGATGCTGACTCAGAATCTCAAACTTGATGATAAGAAAACCAAAGAATACCGCGAGTATTTCTGGGGTGCGTGGGATGCCTACCGTGTCAAACTGGCGATTGGACGGGACTTGTTACTTAATCCTCCGCAAGCAGGCAAACCGCTCAATACCTTTGGGTATCCCTATGCCGAGATTGGCGGAAAAGCCTTGGATTGGCTTGACCCCGCGACCTTCAAGTACACCATCACTTACCATCAGTAACAATAGATATGCTGTCGTAAAACCTGGGATCGCCGAAATTCGGTGGTCCCATTTATTTTTGGAGAAACGAAAAAAATGGAAGAACGACGAGCGTTTTTAAAAAAAACTGGCGGCCTCCTCCTCGGCCTATCCGGGACAGCAATACTTTCAACAGCAGTGTCTCGAGGCGATTCGTCAACGGTCAGGCCTGCGATGATCATCGACGTCAACCGATGCACCGGCTGTCATTCATGCGTTATCGCCTGCAAAGAACAAAACCTTACCCCAAAGGGTTATTTCAACACCACCATTGTCACCAAAGAAAAAGGCGAATTTCCCAATACCTGGCTAACTTACACTCCAGAATTATGTCACCAGTGCGAAAATGCCCCCTGTATTGAGGCATGTGGCTATGACGCAACCTTTGCCCTTGCAGACGGAATTGTTGTCACCGACTGGCATTTGTGCACTGGGGATGGAGCGTGTGTCGACGCCTGCCCCTACAATGCCCGATTTCTCGATCCGAACAATGGCAACAAAGCCGATAAGTGTGATTTTTGTGTTAGCAGACTGCAGAAAGGCCTGGCCCCTGCATGCATTGACGGTTGTCCCTCGCATGCTCGAGTTTTTGGCGATCTGTCAGACCCACAAGGAGAATTTGCGGACTATGTGAACCTGTTGATAAAAGATCAGCCCAACATCTTCAGTGAACGCAAGGAAAGACTTTTCCATACCATTGCCAAAAAAGGTTAAGGAATTATCCATGACAGAAATAATCAAACAGGATACACCCGCTGACATCATTGACAGGCGTCAATTTATCAAGGGCACGGCCGCGACAATGGCTGCCATTGGTTTCACCGCGTCTAGCAGGGCTGAAGCAGAGGAGAGCCGGAGGGTACCGGAAGCGCATTACGGACAAACCGCAAATCAGACAGATGATGACGTTCGGGTAGTACATTCTGTTTGCCTCGGCTGCAACGCCCGTTGCGGCAATCGACAGGTCGTCAGAAACAACCGATTGGAAAAAATCTCCGGCAACCCCTACCACCCATACAACAGCATGGGTGAACCAATAAGTTATGACACCCCAGTCGAATCGACCCTGCACCTGCCAAGTCCTGTCTGCGGTAAGGCCCATGACGCGGTGGGCTACGTCTACAATAAAAGACGACTCATCAAACCTCTGAAAAGATGCGGTGAAAGAGGAGAAGGGAAATTTGAGGAGATCAGCTGGGAACAGCTTATCAAGGAAATCGCCCAGGGTGGTAAAATTTTTTCTCACCTTGGCGAGACCCGTGATGTTCCTGGACTTGAATCCTGCCTCTCCGATGAACTGATTGACCCAAAAGATCCCAAACTTGGATCAAAACGAAATGGTTTTACCATGATCACTGGACGACTCCAATCTGGACGATCGGAGTTCATTGATCGGTTTGTAAAGTCTTCGGTTGGCTCAGTCAATCGTATCGGTCATACCGATATTTGCGGCCTTGGCTTCAGGATGGGTAATTTTGCAATTACTGAGGGAAAACAGGTTGAACTGAAAGCCGACCCTTGGGGCGCCAAGTATATTCTTGTTTTCGGAGCTAATATCTACGAGGCACTTCAGCCCGGTATCAATACTTATGGGGCCGCAGTAGCTAACAGGTATGCCAAAGGCGAGGTAAAATTTACCATCGTCGATCCCAGGGCACAGAATGCAGCGGTCCACTCCCACGATTGGATTCCTATTATTCCTGGACAAGACGGGGCTTTTGCCATGGGAATGATCCGCTGGATGATTGAGAATAAGCGATGCAATACCGCTTACCTCTCTCTTGCACATCTTGATGCTGCAAAGAAAAAAGGCTTTTCCTGTTACTCCAATGCAACCCATTTAGTCATTGATGAACCTGATCACCCCGGTTATGGACAGTTTTTACGTGTAGCTGATTTGAAAAAAGATCCCACCGAAAACGATAAAACAACCTTCATGGTGTTAGATGAAGGCGCACATCCGGTTCCTTATAACGCCATCGAAACGGCACTGCTTGACAGCGAAACATCCGTCAAAGCAGAAGACGGCAAAACTTTCAAAGTGGCAACATCCTTTGCCCTTATGAAACGTGCAGTTTTTGCCCATACACCTGGAGATTATTCTAATTTTTGTGGAATTCCAGAGGCACAGATCGTCAAGACAGCCAAGGATTTCACCAGCTACGGGACGAAAGCAGCCGTCTGTCAATATCATGGCGCCGGTAACTATACCAATGGTACTTACGCCGCATTTGCGGTGGCACTGCTCAGTGTTCTGGTGGGCAGCATCGGGATGAAAGGTGGCTATCTCACCGGTGGTGGCGCAGTGGCATCGTGGAAGAATGGCGAATATGATCTCAATAACTTTCCCGGTAAAAAGAAACCAACTGGTGTTAAAATTTCCAGAGAAGGTGGCAAATACGAAGAGACCGCAGAATTTGCGGCAAAGAAAAGCAAAGGTGGCAACGGGTACCCCTCACATCGACCTTGGTTTTCTTTTACCAAAGGCGGTCTGAGCGTCGAGGCGATGAGCGGCATCGATGAACAATACCCATACGGTTGTAAAGTCCTCTTCACCTATTTCTACAACCCGATCTATTCTACCCCAGGCGGCTATCGCTATGCGGAAACACTACGAAACAGCGAAAAGGTACCGCTCCATGTATCAATCGATATAGGAATAAACGAATCAAATCTCTATGCTGACTACATCGTGCCGGATGTCACCTATCTCGAAGGACACTATGGCTGGCTGAATCCTCATGCTCCTGCCCTCAAGTTTACCGGCGTACGCATACCCTGTCTGGAACCACTTACCGGCAGGACAAATGATAACAAACCATTCTGCCTTGAAACATTGCTCATCGATCTGGCACTGGCTCTTAAGCTACCCGGATTTGGCGACAATACCATTGCCGGCAGTAATGACACAATGTATCCACTTAACATAGCCGAGGATTTCTACTTGAGGGCCTACGCCAACATTGCCCAGGGAGCCAATCTTCCGCAGGCTTCTAAGGAAGATACCAGCTTTGTCGAAAAAAATTATCCCTTAGCCCGAAATCGGGCGATGTTTTCCGATCAGCATTGGCATCAGCTCTGCCATATGTTGGCCAGAGGCGGCATCTTTACAGGGTACGATACGGTATTTTCTGGGGAGACCTTCCTGCATGGCATTGACAGAGTAGTCCTTTACAATGAGAAATTGGCCAAAACACGCAGCAGTCTCACTGGAAAACGGTTTTCAGGCACTGTTCAATACTTGACCCCAGAAGACGCTTCAGGCAAAAGCATTGCAAAACAGGACCAGGATTATCCTTTTTCGGTCATCACATATAAAATGCATGTCCATACCCAATCGAGGACTACCTGGCATCGCTATGCCATGGAGCTGTTTCCGGAAAATTTTATTCAGGTTAATACTCTGGACGCCAAAGCTCTTGGTTTGCAAAGTGGCGATAAGGTACGTTTGCGCTCCGTGAGCAACCCTGAAGGGATTACTGGAAAGGTTGCGGTAACCCAGGTCATTCGTCCAGGCTGTGTTGGTATTTCGTTTCACTACGGTCACAGTCAGCTTGGCGCCAGTCCAGTTTTGGTTGTTAGAGCTAAAGATGTTTTCCTCGGTGGCTCGGAAGTTTGCAACAAAGATGGAATGATTGGGGTTCCTGCATTGGGTGCCGGAACCAATCCCAACATGATCGGCAGACTAGACACCAATATGGCGAACACCCCGCTGGTAGACGTATTGGCTGGGATACCCGACTTCAGTAGTACTCGGGTTAAAATTGAGAAATCAGCCTGACAATATTTTTCTGCCGGATGGTGGGCAGTTTTCTCCCGTCCGGCTTGCTGTCATTTTTCACATTCCGGTATGATTAATTAAGTGAAAGCTCTAAGCAGCATCAGTGAGTGGCACAGTTGAAGGGATTTTCGATTTGGTCTGTTTTATGGTGGTAATCTGCTGAGCCAGATCTACATCCTGAAAGTGAAGCAACAGATATTGTACGTTAGACTAAGCAATGGATTTATGGTGACGGATGGCACTTGCCAGTGTTCATGATCTGCCATAAACACATTCTGTTTAGTTTCTATTCACCGAATAATGATGAATAAAGAAATTCATTTCAAGGCAATTTAAACAATTCTAATATCACTATAAAATAATATATTGTAGTCGCGATCATGCGGATTTACAAGTCATCAATAGTTACCCATTGGTCGGTGGCGACTGATTTACGGCAGGCATGACAGATTTTTACGGCAGCAAGTCCTTCCGATCCGGGAATCGGATTTTCAATGTTGCCTTGAAGATATGCATACCATTCCTCAAGAAGCGGCAGGATTGCAGGGCCCGGAGGTTGTACCGGCATACTGCGGATCTCCATACCAACTATTTTCTGCAACAGACCGTGCACCTGATCACCATGCAACTGTCCTTTTTCACATACAAATTCATATCTACAGGCTCGCGATGGGCTGACTTTACTTGTATCAATGGTGCCGAGCGCGCCATCCTCCATCAGCACCTCGGCGGTTACAACATCCTCCAGCCGTGGATTATAAATATTCCGGGCAGTCGCCCGAATCTTGACGATTTCCTGGCCGGTAATAAAACGCAGGGCATCAAAAAGATGCACCGCCGTATGAAAAATCACTCCTGCTCCGGCAACTTCCGGCTGTTCAAGCCAGGAAAGCGTCGACGGCTCCAACCGCTGCGAGGCACAAAGGGAAAAGATCCTGCCCATGGTGGTCAAATTATCCCTTAGGGCACGTATCACACTATTATATCGTAGCGTTTGGCCGATGGTTAGCGGCAGGGATTTTCGGTCAAACAGGGCGACTATCTCTTTTGCGGTATGAAAATCAGTAGTCAGTGGTTTTTCAAGAAGCAGCGGCTTGTTCTGTTCAGCACAAAAACGGGCGATTTCCGGATTGAGATTGGGGGTGGTAACACAAATAACCGCATCCACCAGGGGGGAACGGACCAGCTCGCGCCAATCGGTAAACAACCTGGTGTTCCAGGCAGTCGCCTGCTCCTTTGCTGCAGGGGATCGCCTGCAGATCGCGGCAAGCTGGAAACAGTGGCCGAGATCCTTGACGATATGATTGGCATACCGGCTGCCGTGTTTGCCCGTGCCGATGATACCGACGCCGAGTGTATCATTATTGATCATGCATTTTCCTGTTCTGGAGTCATGAAACGGCTACTCAGCCTGTACTCTCCTGATGTCCACCAGCATCTCCCGACCGCCGTTATTCAGGATATATTCTCCTACCATCTTGCCCAGCACTTCCGGATCCTGTGCCGAGCCTTTTTCCATCGTGCGCAGGATTTTGCTGCCGTCGAGACTGGCAAGCCCGGCGGTGAGGGTAATTTCATCGCCAGCAAGAATGGCATAGCCGAAAGCCGGGATGCTGCACCCACCTTCGAGTTTCTTCAGAAACGCCCGTTCGGCCAGAAGACAGGCCTCGCTCACCGGGTTATTCAAACATGCCCTAATTTCCCGAATTTTTTCCGGGGCAAGCGAGGTAGCCGACTCTATGGCGATACACCCCTGTCCCACCGGCGGCACAAACTGCTGTTCGTCAAACTCCATAGTTATCATATCGGCATAGCCCATCCGCTTTACCCCTGCATAGGCCAGCAGCAGTGCATCGCAGTCGCCACGCTTCATTTTTTCGATCCTTGTCTGCAGATTACCCCGCATCTCAACGATGGTCACATGCGGGTAGTAATGCCTGAGAAAGGCCTTTCTCCTCACAGAGGAGGTCCCGACAACCAGAGGCCGGGTGCTGTCGGCGATATCTATTGAGCTGTCGGTACTCAACAGCACATCATTAACTTTTTCCCGTTCAGTAAAAGCAATGAGGGCAAAACCTTCCGGCAACTGGGACTGCATGTCTTTGGCGCTGTGCACGGCAATATCGGTGATTCCACCGGCCAGCTGCTCTTCGAGTTCAACGGTAAATACCCCTTTACTGCCTATTTTGGCAATCGAGGTGTCGAGTATCTTGTCGCCGATAGTGTCCATGGAACTGATCTGCGTCTGCAGACCGGCTTCATTGAGATATCCGGCGACGGTCTCTGTCTGCCACATGGCGAGCTTACTTTTTCTTGACCCTATTGTTATCATAATCTTATCAAATTGTTATTGCATATAATTATGCGAAATAGCAGGACGGAATTCTCTTTTCCGTTCGGTTCAGCAGGCCCGTCCGGGAAGGGAATCAACGCCTGCAGACTACTCTATAACCGTCTTTTACAAAATCATAAATTTATCGCGATTTCTTGCAACCAGCCATTGCTTCAAAGAGTGCAAAAGAAGTATTATAGCACCATGCGATTACTTCTCTACAATATCCGATACGGCACCGGCCATCAACTCGGCTACCATCTGCCATTGCCTTTTGCCGGTTTTTTCAAAAGGACCACGGTCAACCTGGAGCGGATAATCAGCTTTATCGCCAGTATTAATCCTGATATCGTCGCTCTGGTCGAAGTTGATTCAGGCTCTTATCGCTGTGGGCATTTTTGTCAGGCGCAAACCATCGCCGACAAGTTGGGCTACAACTTTATCATTGAAAGCAAATATAACAATAATTCGCTGGCACTGAGAGTCCCTGTTCTGAAGCAACAGTCCAATGCCCTGCTGACCAAGCAGACCATTGAAAACTTCCATTTTCACTATTTCGAACAGGGGGTAAAACAACTGGTCATCCAGACTGATTTACATTCCATTGCCATTTTTATTGTCCACCTGTCTCTTAAATACCGGCACCGGCAAAACCAGCTCGAGCAACTCCATGCCCTGACCCAGAATACCGACAAGGAAGTGATTATTGCCGGCGATTTCAATACCTTCTGGGGCAGTCGCGAACTCAATCTTTTTCTTGCCGCAACGGGACTGAAAAACGCCAATCTCACCAACGTCCCATCCCATCCAAGCCATGCACCACTGAGGCAGATTGACTTTATTCTGCATAGCGCCGGCATCCGCATCGATAACTTTTACATCCCCGACGTCCGCCTGTCCGATCATTCGCCGCTCGTATGCGATTTTTCCTGCGTACTCACCTGAACCAGCGGCAAACGCACCTCAAATTGACTGCCCTCATGCAAGGTGCTTTGCACCGAAACCTTCCCATGATGCGCCGCAACCACCGCATGCACATAGCTGAGTCCCAGTCCCAGGCCCGGCCTGGACCTGCTGCGATCCCCGCGGTAGAGCCGCTCCCAGATCTTGCCCTGCTCGGACTCTGAAATCCCCATACCGTTATCGGCAAAGCGAACGACCAATTCGCCTCCGACTACCTGCACAGCAATTTTCACCCATCCGCCTTCCTTTCCATATTTTATACCATTATCAAGGAGATTCGCCCATACCTGGGAGATCCTGGTGCTATCCACCATGGCTCTCACCGCCTTGTCACCTTCGCCTGCCTGCAGCTGCACCGTTATTTTTCCCTCTTCGGCGACATATTCATAGAGGCTGACAACCTGCTGCAGACTCGAGAGTATATCGCATTCGTGCAGCTCCAGTCGCATCGTTCCGGATTCGGCTTCGGCAACACTCATCATGATCTTCAGCATGGCCAGAACCCTTTCTGATTCTTCGAGGCAGTCCGAAAGTGCATCGCGCAGACGAGATATGTCATCTTCGGCCTGCAGTCCATATTCAGCGACAGAGCGCAGCCTGGTCATCGGCGTACGCAGATCATGGGCAACATTATCGAGGGAATGCTGCATTTCCGATACCAGGTGTCGATTCTGACGGATAAGCTGATTTATCTGGCCATAGAGACTGTCCAGTTCCGGCCCGTTGCCCAGCTCCGGCAAAAACCCGGTCTTTGATCGCTGAATAAGATCGCCGATTTTCTCCCGGGTGATAATGAGCGGGGTGAGGCTCTGCTTTATGAAGTAGAGAGACAATGGCCAGAGCATGATGATGCTGCAGGCTAACAAAAATATGGTATATCTTACCAACTGATTGAAAAGGGTATACCCTTCCCGCCCGTCTTTCCCGGCCTGGATGAGCAGACCATTGTCATATTTCCGGACGATGACGGTCAGCAGGTGCTGTTCTTTCCCTATTCCCACCGGCAGCCATACCCCGCTGGTTGCAGGCGGCAGGTTGACCAGCCCTTTAAGACTAAGCGCATCTGCCTGATCAGCCACCACCACCTGATCGTTGCCCTGCATCATGCGGATAAAGGCCAGGCCCTGCAGCAGGGTATCGCGCGGCAACCGATGGCTGCCTGAAATACGATTTGTTGCTTGATGTTCGGCCAGATAGCTATCGAGCAGCTTTTCCGTCTGGTCGCGTTCAATTGTCTGCAGATGGCTGCGGACACTGAAAAGATAGAGCAGTGCAAGCAGCAGCCCACCACCCCAGAGAAGAAAGAATACCGGCAGTACTTTCTTTGAGCGGGACCAGCTAAAATCCTCCCTACTCAGCTTTAAGAACATAGCCCACGCCTCTGACGGTATGGATCATCTTAGCGTTAAAATCCTTATCTACTTTATTGCGCAGACGGCAGACCAGCACATCAACCACATTGGTTTGCGGATCAAAGGAATAATCATAGACCCGTTCGAGAATTGAGGTTTTCGACAGGACAATTCCCGGATTGTGCATCATATATTCGAGAAGAGCATATTCCTTGGCCGGCAGGTCGATTTTCTCGCCATTACGGCAGACCTCGTGTTTCAAAAGATCCATTTCCAGATCGGCCACGGCGAGAAACATCGGTTTAGTATTTTTCTTGTCCCGCCTGATAAGCGCCTGGATCCTGGCCAGGAGCTCACTGAAGGAAAAGGGTTTGACCATGTAATCATCCCCCCCCCGCTGCAGTCCCTGAATCCTGTCGTCAACTGATTGCCGGGCACTGAGGATGAGAACGGGGGTATTGACTTCTTCAGCGCGCATAGCCTCGATAACACTGAGGCCATCACGTCCGGGCAGCATAAGATCGACAACTGCGGCATCGTAAGCAACGGCCAGAGCATGCTCCAGCCCCGTCTGGCCATCGGTACACTTGTCGACGCTAAAACCTGCTTCCTTGAAGCCCTTCTCAATAAAAGAGGCTATTTTGACATCGTCTTCAATAATTAAAATACGCATGGTTTTCCGGTGAACGGTTAACGATTTTTCAGGCTGATCCCTTCTGCAAAACAATGACCGAACAGTTTCTCCCGGTCAGCCCATGACTCAGGCGGCTTGCCCGTCGGTACGAAAAATAATCATTGGAACAGCATGTGCAAATTTCTGCGGCCCCAATATTCTGTTCGGCCAGTCCCGCATCTCTTAGTTGCGATCTTGTGATTTGCCAGAAATCGAAATAATTATCCCGGACCATAAATGGATACAACCCGGCCGGAAGTTCGTGACGGTAATTGACGAATTCGGCACAACAGGGTCCCAGAGAGGGGCTGATCATCGCCTGGAGATTCGCCGGAGACGTTCCATAGTTGTCCGTCATGACGGCGACCACCCGGGCAAGAATGGTCTGCACACTCCCCCGCCAGCCGCAATGCACCGCACCAATCACCTCCTGCACCGGGTCAAAGAGCAGTACTGCCTGGCAATCGGCCTGCTGGATCATCAGGCCGACACCCGTACGATCGGTGATAAGAGCGTCAAAGCCATCGACATTTCTGTCTTCTCTTAATGGTTCAGTCAGGCAGTAGATGTCACTGCCATGGATTTGTTTTGCGGTAAGCAAATGGGGCACTGCCAGAAATTCTTTCACTCTTTGGCGGTTTTTTAGAGCGACACCGTCTTGATCACCGACATTCTCGCCAACATTAAGTGATGCATACAGACCGCTGCTCGCACCGCCATGACGATTAAACAAGGCATAGGTACACCGTGTGCCGTTTTGGGCGGGAAATACTCCTGCAATTGGATTTATTTCTGATGGTTCTGCCATTCTTGCTTAACCTGATAATTGTATTTAGGGATATGCCGGGACTGCCTCCTGAAAACAATATGCAACGTATAGCAGTCAAGGTCATGGGGCAATAAAAAAAGGGCCATACTCACTTACGTGAGTATGGCCCTT
>JBBRDD010000078.1:0-19528 GCA_038204235.1 Desulfobulbales bacterium | reverse complement strand
CCTGGTTCGGCGCTTGTTCCTGTAGTCTTGAACGCCTTCTTTCCTGCGGCACTATTTGCGGTTGGTTGCCCGCGCGTTCCTGTGGATTAAAGCGCGGCGTTGCCTGCGGTGTCCTCTGAGCCTGGTCTGTATTGAGCTCCTGTGGTCTTGAACGCCTTCTTTCCTGTGGTACTATTTGCGGTTGGTTGCCCGAACGTTCCTGTGCATTGAAAGCTGGCCTGCCTTGCGACACAGGCGGTGCTTGGTTTTCAGTTTGAATTTGTGGTTTATGATACTCTCTTTTGGGCTGTTGCACCTGAAACTGGTCTTTCATCTGCTCCTGTATCCTGACGCGCCGGTTGTCTCCTGCTCTCGATTTTTCCTGTGGTGCTACATTATAATCGGTCCTGTCAGCTCTGGGATTAACAGGCAAAGCTGATGGCGTATTTCTTTGAAGCCTTTGGCTGTCAGTGGGTTGCAGGGACCTTCCGTCTCTATTTGGTGCCGTCTCGAACTTCCTGCGCTCGACCCGAGAATTGTTATATTTTTGACTCTGTGAGTGTATTTCTCTCCCCCGATCAGGTTGCAGGCGGGGAAACTGTTTTGATTGAGCCCTGTTTTCCACAACATTGCTGAAAAGCCTGCCAATACTCTGATTGGCCGAATTACGTGGCTGATTGAAGTTGTGGTCCCTTGTCGGTTCGAATCTTTGCGGTGGCCGGGCGTCTTTATGGTCCCGACGGTACTGAAACTGCTGCCGATAGTTATTTTCCCATTGTTTGTCATGACGGAGTTGGCGGGAGCGGTAGCTCCGGTAAAAAGGATCATATCCGAACCTGGTGGCACGCTCAGAATACCAGGGACGGAACCCTCGTTTTTCGTATCGAGGGTCATAGTAGTCGCCAAAATAATAGTGGCGTGAATTCCGGATGAACAGGGACAGAACAACACCATTAGTATCCAGAACAACGCTCGGAGTGTAAAAATAATCGTGATTTCTGTATATGGGGTGCGGATAGTAGATCGGAGCAAACATCAGGCCACGACGATCAAGCGGATAATCCCAATACCCCATCGTAGAAATGTAGCCTCTGGGGGTCCACACATAATGCGCGGGGATCCAGACCATGTCAGGTCTTTGCGGGTGCCAGTACCCTGCCTGCCAACCATAACCATTTTGCGTCCAGATCCAATTGCCTTCTATCCACACAAAGTCAGGTGACGGAACGGGGGAGCTGGGCCCCACTTCCAGAGGTTGTGGAGGGGGTGGAAGATACTCTGTCCCGGATTGGTTGATGTCGTTCCAGTAGCCTGAAATATATTGATTACCGCCTTCAACCTCCAGCCAGTACCCGGGAACCCACTCACGGCCAGGCGGCACATCCCGCCAGACACCGCTCACCCAGATAAAATCGTCCTGGTCATCGTCCCAACTCCAATATCCCGGAATCCACTCGACCTGATTTCCTTCGGGGCGATATTCGGGGGGGATTTCGTTTATCGGTTCAGGAACAGGGTGGGAGATAACCGGCCCACGCTGTGTCTCATCGACACTGACGTCGGCAAAAGCCTCGTGGACCGGACCACGTGTCAGCACTTCCATGTCCGCATCGTTTTCCGCAAACGCGCTATTATAGAAGGAGAAAATTGTGAATCCAACCGATAATACGATAAATACTACACGCCGAAAAAGCAGATAGTTCAACATGGTGACTCCTTATTTATCATCAAATTTCGATGAATAGCGCGTGGTTCTGTTCTCTTTGAGGGAGCTATGTTCTTTTTGGGATATCGTACTAATCCCGCCTAAAAGATTTGCGGGATTCTGTTTAATGCCCCTTGCTGGTAGTTGGTTCAGTACCCCTTTGAGGGGTGTTATTTCCTTGAGGGGGGTCTCACTAATCCCGCCTAAAAGCTTTGCGGGATAAGTTCATTCACGAAATAGGTTACTTGTAAAAAACACAAGTAACCTATTTCTAATTCACTAATAACACGGAACCTGGACTCGTTGGCTCACGGGATATGGAAATGACACCCAAACCCGACGGCCGTCATATCGGCTGATCTGCCACTGTCCATCCACAACTCGATCTTCAACACAGATCCTCGGCTGCTGGACTACGACTTCCGGTGGATATGGGGTACTGTATACAACAGTTGGAGGAGGAGGTGGTGCTGCTGAATACAGCAATGCCGATCCAAGAAGAAGACCTCCGACTACCCCGACAGCAATGCCAAGGCCATCGTTGCGATGACCGCCGCCACGTTGGCCGTGGTAGTCTGACCTATTATTATGCCCACCATAATTTCCGTGATCGTTTCCTCGAGCAAACGCAAGAGATGTCGTTGCTACACAAAATATTATGGCAAATGCTGCGATCTTCTTTTTCATGGTTGGTGCTCCTTTCCAAAAGATATTTTGGAGGTCTTTCCTGCAAATTTTATTGTCTGGGGTGAATATTTTCTCAAGGCATCCACAATTTTGGGCTTTTACCAGTTTTCTTAAAAAGATACGATAACCATTCGAACTGTGAAGGAGGATGTATTTAAATTACCGGACTAAGTATCTTACAGATTATTTCCTCTGTCCTCTTTGTAACCCAGGTGACAGATAAAAAATAGAAGACATCTGGCGAAATAGGGTTCCGGATGACATCGTGTCGCCGCCATGTCGGGTAGATGTCGAGTGGCAAAGGCGCAAACAGGGGCATTTGCCAGGTGTTGTTTGTCGATCTGAGCTTATGTTGATTTATTATCTTCCGGCATAAGACAAGGATAATTACTGTAAACCACTTACCCCGCCCAACAACTTTGCAGGGCTCTTTTTAGTACTCGTGTTGTGCGGGGATAAGTTCTTTACGAAATAATTTGCTGGTAAACTCCACAAGTAAATTTTTTCTAAGTCACTAACTTTTAAAAGACTTAACGTCGAAACAGAATCGACAAACCACAACTTTAATGTTAAAAAAGAATTTGTCTCATCTCCGTTCATGTCATGATGTTTTTCAACCCTATCAGCAAAAGAGTTTGAAGAGATCGCTATGAATCTGGTGTATCTGTCTCCCCATTTTCCCCAGCATTACTATCCATTCTGTAAAAACCTGAAACAGCTGGGCGCCAACGTGCTGGGTATCGGGGATGCATTGTACCGAGATCTGGACCCGGCGGTAAAAGATGGACTGACTGAGTATTACCAGGTGACGGACATGCACGACTATGACCAGTTGGTGCGCGCCTGTGGTTACTACACCCACCACTATGGTAAAATCGATCGTTTTGAATCCCTCAACGAGTATTGGCTGGCCACCGAAGCTCGCATCCGTGACGATTTTAATATCACCGGGGTGCGAGGGGGCGATATTGATGTCATCAAACGAAAATCACAGATGAAAGTGCGCTTTACGTCTGCTGGAATCCCGGTGGCCGTCGGTCGGGTGGTCAGCACTGTCGATGAGGCGAGAGAATTGGTTAAGATAACCGGCTATCCGGCAGTGATAAAACCTGATGTCGGTGTCGGCGCTCTGGGCACTTTTCTTATCAACAATGAAGAGGATCTCGATACATTTTTTGTCAATAAGCTCGACGCGGACTACATTATGGAGGAATTCGTCCGGGGGACTATTTATTCCTTCGACGGGCTTGCCGATGTCAACGGCGACCTGGTGTTTTATACTGCCCATAAATTCAGTCAGGGCATCATGGAAATCGTGAATGACGCCCGGCACATTCACTACAACTCCCTGCGTGATATCCCGCCCGCTCTTGAAAAGGCCGGACGCCAGTGTGTGCAGGCTTTTGAAGTACGGGAACGTTTCTTTCATATCGAGTTCTTCGAAACTGCGCCGGACAGCTATGTAGCCCTGGAAGTGAACATGCGCCCACCTGGCGGCTATACCACCGATATGTTCAACTTTGCCAGCGACATAGACGTATACAATCTGTGGGCCCAGGTTATGGTTAATGGAATTGCCCCTCTGGAATACCAGCGAAAATACTATTGCTGTTATGCCAGTCGCAAAGATAGATTTAATTACCGTAACAGTCATGATGAGGTGATGGTCCGCTTCTCCCCGTTCATGGTGCAAACCGTCAGCGTTCCAGGGGTTTTTAGCAGTGCGCTGGGGGATTTCGGTTATATCTTCCGCTCCCCGAACATCGAACAGATCGAAGAGATTGTTCGATACATCCAGGACATCCAATAAGGACCACTGCATGCAGATTGAAGAACATCACTGGTACAGTTCTCGTCTCAAGCGAGACATGACCGTCAAGGTTTATGGCCACTGGGGGCAGCCGTTTATCGTCTTCCCTTGCTCCCGGGGGCGGTATTTCGACTATGAAGGCATGGGAATGATTGAGGCTATTGCCCCTTTCATCGACGGGGGTCGTATTAAGCTTTTTTGTGTGGACAGTATTGATGCCGATTCCTGGTATGATTTTTCGGTATCTCCAGCCGAACGAAATAGTCGGCATGAACAATATGACCAGTATATTACTGCCGAAGTGGTCCCTTTTGTGCGAAGCCACTGCCACAATGATCAAGTAAGGATCATGACCAATGGTTGCAGTATGGGCGCCTTGCACGCCGTTAACTTTTTTCTCCGACATCCAGATATATTCAGCGGGACCATCGCGCTGAGTGGTCTGTACCGGCTGGACCGTCATGAATTCGGCAATGGTGCAGACGATATTGGTGCCGTTTACCATAATTCACCGGTAAATTATCTGCCGGGGGTGTCCGATCCCTGGTCTTTGGATCGTTATCGTGACAGTACTATCATCATTTGCGTGGGCCAGGGTGCCTGGGAAGAAGAGGCCGTTGAGGATACCCGCGCCTTAGACAGGATTTTCCAGGATAAATCCATTAATGCCTGGATCGATTACTGGGGCTACGATGTCAATCATGACTGGCCCTGGTGGTTCAAACAGATGGATTATTTTTTAGGACGTTTGTATACGTAGTAAAATTGTAAATATCCGGTCTCATTAAAGATTGTCTTGTGAAAAACTATAATTGGGAAAAACCGGCAGTAATAATAATCCCTGCACCTCTATTGCACTGGAATCTGATTGTTTAGGTAACCATAAGGAGACGGCCATGGTCGAGATCATGCACAGCAATATTTTGGAACTGTACGAGCTGCGAAAACATGCTCTCGCCGGAGGCGGGGACAAGCGTGTTGAGATCCAGCACCAGCGCGGAAAACTCACGGCCCGGGAGCGGATACACCTGCTCCTGGATGAGGGTTCGTTTGAAGAGATAGACATTCTCAAAGTTGGCCGCAACGATTCGGCCGGGAATGGCGAAAACACCCCCGGCGACGGGGTCATCACCGGGCATGGTAAGATCAGCGGCCGGGAGGTCTTTGTCTTCAGTCAGGATTTTACGGTCATTGGCGGTTCCCTCGGCGAGGGACATTCACAGAAAATCTGTAAGATCATGGATATGGCCTATCAGGTGGGTTCACCTATCATCGGCTTGAATGACTCGGGTGGGGCGCGCATCCAGGAAGGTGTTGATGCGCTTGCCGCCTATGGTGAGATCTTCCACCGTAATGTCAACGCCAGCGGGGTCATTCCGCAGATCTCCTGTATCATGGGCCCCTGTGCTGGCGGAGCGGTTTATAGCCCGTCGATCACCGATTTTGTTTTTATGGTGGAACGAACTTCGCACATGTTTGTCACCGGTCCCAATGTGGTCAAGACTGTTATTCACAAGGACATCAGTGCCGAAGAGCTCGGTGGTGCCGAGGCGCATTCCCGGAAAAGCGGGGTGGCCCAGCTGGTCTATCCCAATGATATCCTCTGCCTGCGCGCCGTCCGGCAATTGATTAACTATCTCCCCTCCAACAACAAGCAGAAGGCACCGATTCTCAATCTCAATGATCCACCCGATCGTACCGATCTGACTCTCGATTATCTGGTCCCGCCCAACCCCAATCAGAGTTACGATATGAACGTACTCATCTACTCCATCCTCGATGGAGCCGAGTTCATGGAGATTCAACCCCATTTTGCCGGCAACATCATCTGCGGTCTTGGCCGACTCGGCGGCCAGACTATCGGATTGGTGGCCAATCAGCCGGCGGTTCTGGCCGGGGCGCTCGACAATAACGCCTCCTTTAAGGCGGCCCGCTTTGTCCGCTTCTGCGACGCCTTCAACATTCCGCTTATCTGTCTGGTCGATGTTCCGGGCTTTATGCCGGGGCCCGAACAGGAGCATGGCGGCATTATCCGCCACGGCGCCAAACTGCTCTATGCCTTTACCGAGGCTACGGTACCGCGTATCACGGTGATTGTGCGCAAGGCCTATGGCGGCGCCTACGTGGTTATGAACTCTAAGCATATCCACTGCGACATCAATTATGCCTGGCCGACGGCGGAGATTGCCGTAATGGGGCCGCGCGGTGCCACCGAGGTGATCCATCGCCGGGAAATCGAGAAAGCCGCTGACCCCGAAGGCATGCTTAATGAAAAAATGGAGACCTACCGCAAACACTTTATGAATCCTTTCCTGGCCGCTAAAAGGGGCTATATTGACGACGTCATTTTCCCTCGCGATACCCGGCATCGGCTGATCCGTACCCTTCAGTTCCTGGAGAGTAAAAAGAGCAACCGACCCGATCGTAAACACGGCAATATTCCACTGTGAGGCCCTCCATGTTCAATAAAATACTGATCGCCAATCGCGGCGAAATTGCTGTTCGGATCATCCGTACCTGCAAGGCCATGGGGATCCGCACCGTGGCAGTCTATTCGGAACCGGATTTCAGGAGTGTCCATGTCATCAAGGCTGATGAGGCCGTATTGCTGGGTGGGGCCAGGCCTTCCGAGTCGTATCTGGCGATCGACAAAGTCATCGACGCGGCACTCTCCACCGGCTGCCAGGCCATTCATCCCGGCTATGGCTTTTTATCGGAAAACCCGATCTTTGCCGAAAAAGTGGTCGCTGCCGGCTTGACCTTTATCGGTCCTCCCGCCGACGTCATTGCCTCCATGGGCGATAAAATAGCCGCCAAGAAATTGGCCATCATTGCCCAGGTACCGACCGTTCCCGGCCATAGTGAACCGGTTGTTGCTCTTGAGGAGGCCCTGGCGGCTGCGGCCGATGTCGGTTTTCCGATCCTGCTGAAACCTGCTGCCGGTGGCGGCGGCAAGGGCATGCGGATTGTCGAACGGACCGAAGAAATGGCCTCTGCTTTAAAGCTCTGCCAGCAGGAGAGCCTGAAATCGTTCAGCGATGACCGGATTTTTGTCGAACGATACATCAGAAAACCCCGTCATATAGAAATTCAGATTATCGCCGACCAGCATGGCCATGTGGTGCACCTGGGCGAGCGCGAGTGTTCCATTCAGCGGCGTTATCAGAAAATCATTGAGGAATCCCCCTCCTGCGCCCTCGATCCCATCCTGCGGGAAAAAATGGGTTCACTTGCCTGTGAACTCTCCAGACGCGCCGGCTATGTCAATGCCGGTACAGTTGAATTTATCCTTGATGAAAACGGCGAATTCTTTTTCCTCGAAATGAACACCCGTCTCCAGGTAGAGCATCCGGTCACCGAACTGGTCAACTCCATGGATCTGGTCGAACTGCAGTTGCGCATTGCCGCGGGCGAAACCCTGCCTTTTAGTCAGAATGACATCGCCCTTACCGGTTGGGCTATGGAGGTGCGGGTTTGTGCCGAAGATCCACAGCGTGGCTTTGTACCCTCCATCGGCCTTATCACCCGTTATGCCGCTCCCCGGGGCAAGCAGATCCGGGTAGATTCCGGTTTTGATGCAGGCAGTACCGTCAGTGTCTATTACGATCCGCTGCTGGCCAAGGTCATTACCTGGGGTGAAAACCGTGAGGAGGCCCGGAAAAGGATGGTCCAGGCCTTAAACGGCTATCATATCGAGGGGATCTTCACCAATATCGATTTTGCCAATCAGGTGCTGACACATCCGGTATTCATCAAAGGCGAACTCTCCACCGATTTTATTCCGACCTATCTGCTGGATGCTGAAAGCAGAATCGCCCCGCCGGCTGAAATTTTAACTTCTATGGCCACGGCAACCACCTTGACGTACCATCTGCGGGAGAATCTGGTCCAGAAGTCGCTCCTGCCGCTGAAAGCCAAAGTTGGTGTCTCCTCGGCCTCTAAACCCCATTATGACTATGTCGCCAAGTGCGACGACCGTGTTTTTCATATCCGGCTGGAAAATAAAGGTGAAGACCTGCAATGGCTGGTGCGGATCGACGAGAGTGTTTACCTGGTCACCATTCCGCCCATGGAATTTTACCGGCGGCGGCTGAAGCTCAATATTGACGGGGAAGATGCTTTTTTCCGTCTCAAATACAGTGGTAATTTCATTGAGGCTGCTTTTTGCGGAGTTACATCCTCCTTTGAGATCTACAATACCCGTGAGTGGGCGCTAGCCGGTTTTATGCCGCAGCCTGTCGAAAAGGTAACCGGCAATATACTTGACTGCCCGATGCCCGGTCTGGTAGTTGATGTCAAGGTCAAGGCCGGCGAGCGCGTCTTTCGCGGCCAGGAGTTGATTATTTTAGAGTCGATGAAGATGGAAAGTGCGGTTTCTGCACCGGCTGACGGGGTGGTTGAATCCGTCTGTGTGCAGCAGGGTGATGCGGTGGAAACAGGGACGGTACTGGTACATTTTAAAAAGGACTGATTATCAGCGATTGTGGAAATCTCCTAAAAAGTCCAGTTCTAAGATGGCTATGTAGATAAGCGCAGACTTCGAAAAGCTTCAAATGCGAAGCGTAATATTTTTCTATCATTGCGGCGTACTAAGGTACGTCGCAATGATAGAAAAATTGTCCCCCAAAGGCACTTCCTAAGGGGCGCACAACGAAGCAGATGAAGATTGCTATACCCGTGGGTAGTATTTACTTTGCCATCAAAGATTGAAACTGCTGCGCAGCATATGTGTCAATCCTGCAAGCATAACCGGCAGCTCCTGATCGACATCCAACAACCCGGGAAACATGATGTAATTGTTTACCAATCCATCGATATAAGCAAGGGTGGCGATGCTGGCCAGACGAACATTGAGGTTCTCCGGCAGTTGGCCCTGAGCTATTGCATTACGGAGAATTTTTTCGATTTTTCGTTGCCCTTCGATATGGCAATTAACCCGGTGCATATGCAACGTGCCGGTATCTTCCACCGTTTCACATTTGCTGAACAAAATCTGGCAGAGCTGTAACTGCCGGGAGTCCTCATGCAGGCTTTTGAAAAATGCGAGATGTGTTTGGAGTAACTTGCCGAGAGGGTCAGGTTCATCGGGGTTCTCGATTGCCTGGTTAATGGGCTCAAAAGGCAGGAGGAGTTGCTCCCAAAGCGCACTGAGCAGATCCTCCTTGTTCTTGAAATGCCAGTAAATGGCCCCTCTGGTCACGCCTGCTTCTTTGGCTATATTTGCCAGAGTGGTGCGGGAGACCCCCTTCACTGAAAAGATCTGAAGTGCGGCATCCAGTAGAGCCTCTCGGGTTTTTAAGGCTTCTTCCTTCGTTCTTCGCGCCATAATATTCCCTTACGCTATTTTGTCTGTTCTTTCCAACCGCCGCCTAAAACCTTATAGAGGTTTACCTGGTTGGCAAGCTGGGCAAGATTCAAGCTCAGATAATTCTGCCTGGAGCTGTAGAGCGACCGCTGGGCATCCAGCAGGATAAGGAAACTGTCAACTCCCTGCTGGTAGCGCTCCCTGGCAAGAGTATAATAATCTTCATTTGCCTGCAGATTGGCTTTTTGTGCACGGACTTGATCCTTATATGTATCTCGTGCCGTCAGAGAGTCAGAAACCTCCCGAAAGGCAGACTGTATAGCTTTTTCATACCGGGCAATAGAGATATCTTTTTTGATTTTTGCGACATCGAGTTCGGCCTTTAAACGACCCGCAGTAAAGATAGGCAGACTGATGGTTGGAGAAAACAGCCATGAACCTGAGCCGCCGTCGAAAAGGCCGGAAAGGTCAGAGCTGATCACCCCGGCACTGGCTGTAAGGCTGACGGTTGGAAAAAAGGCGGCTCTGGCAGCCCCGATACTGGCATTGGCCCCAATTAATTCATGCTCCGCAGCCATGATGTCGGGCCGATCCAGCAATACTGTGGACGAAAGTGTCGATTCCATGACGGAAAGTGGTGCCAAATCACTTAAGGATCGTCTTGTATTCATTACTGTTTCCGGGAGTGACGTGCCCGTGAGCAGGGTGAGGTAATGAAGGTCCTGGGCTACCTGCCTCCGGTACAAGGCTAGATTGGCTTTCACCGTTTCCAGGCTGGTCCGTGCCTGCGCCAGGTCAAGTTTGTTGGCGATGCCAGCTTGTGTGCGCTGTTCAATGAGCGTGTATGATTCCTCTTCATTTTTTCTTGTATCCTCTGAAATCTGCAGGAGTTCCTTGTCGGTGAGCCAGGTAAAGTACGATCTGGCGACTTCTGCAACCAGGCTGATGGTCGTGCTTTTATAGGTTTCCTGCGTAGCCAGGTACTGTTCGAGTGCCTGGTCCTTGAGATTTCGGATACGACCGTAAAGATCGAGTTCATAGGCAGTTGTGCCTACTTCAAGTGAATACGCCTCGCTGGTCAGGTGGTTGGTTCCGCCCAGACTGCGTTGCTTCAAACCATAGCCGTTGCCGGCAATGGTCGGCAGCAGTGCTGAACGCTGGATGCGGTACTGGGCCTGGTATGCTTCGACATTTAAGGCTGTCTCGCGTAAATCACGGTTATTGGCAAGTGCCGTTTCGATGAGGGTCTGCAGAAGAGGATCAATGAAAACGTCGCGCCATCCGATTTCTGATACTTTGGCGACATTCTGATCTGTTGTGCCATGTTCTGCCGCTACCGCCTCAGCGCCCGGAATGGTTTCGGCGACAGGCATGGTCGGGCGCAGGTATTCCGGTGCCATGGTGCATGCGTTCAAAATGAGCAACAGTATGCCTGAAATCATTATTTTTGGTTGTAAATTCATATGTATCAGCCCTCCTGGGACGAAATGGCAACATTCTGCTTCGCCTGGCTTTTTCTAAATAATTTCATAACGACAATAAAAAACAGAGGGATGAAAACGATTGCCAGAATGGTAGCCGACAACATACCGCCAAAAACACCTGTACCAATGGCATGCCTGCTGTTGGCACCGGCGCCCGTACTGATTACCAGGGGGAAAACCCCAAGCATAAAGGCAAGTGATGTCATAAGGATAGGACGGAGTCGCATCTTGCACGCCTCAACCGTCGCCTTGACGAGATCCATTCCCTCATCATGGAGCGACTTGGCAAACTCAACTATCAGGATAGCATTTTTTGCCGACAGGCCGATGGTTGTCAAGAGTCCCACCTGGAAATAGACGTCGTTTTCCATACCACGTAAATATGCGGCTGCCAGGGCTCCCAGTACACCGAGAGGTACCGCCAGCATAACTGAAAACGGAACAGACCAGCTTTCGTACAAGGCGGCAAGGCAGAGAAAAACAACGAGCAGGGATATTGCATAGAGAGCTGGCGCCTGAGAACCTGACTGTTGTTCCTGATATGACGTCCCGGTCCATTCATAGCCAATACCGCTGGGGAGCTGGGACACAAGCTGGTCTATTGTCGCCATGGCCTCGCCACTTGACTTGCCTGGCGCAGCCTCGCCCATGATTTCAATAGCCGGATTACCATTGAACCGTTCCAGCCTTGGTGAACCAAAACTCCAATGACCGCTGGTAAAGGTTGAAAACGGTACCATTCCGCCACTGCTGTTACGCACATACCACTGTTTGATGTCTTCAGGCTGCATACGGTATGGCGCATCGGCCTGGAGATACACTTTTTTTATTCGACCATCATGAACAAAGTCGTTCACGTAGTTTGATCCCCAGGCGGTGGACAGTGTGGTGTTGATGTCTTTAACCGTAATCCCCAGAGCCATGGCTTTCTCATAGTCGATATCCACGTTATACTGTGGGGTATCTTCCATGCCGTTTGGTCGGACACGGGTGATATTCGAATTTTGCGCTGCCATGCCAAGCAGCTGATTTCTCGCTTCGATCAGTTTTTCATGGCCCAGTCCGGCACGATCCTGCAGATAAAAATCAAAGCCGGTTGACGAACCGAGTCCCTGGATGGCGGGAAGATTAAAGGCATATATCTGTGCCTCTTTGATCGTGGGGAAATGGTGCATGGCTCTGCCGAGTATCGCATCAACAGACTGCTCCTTGCCTTTGCGCTCGCTCCAGTCTTTCATCTGGGCAAAAACCAGACCCATGTTCTGTCCGGTACCGGCAAAACTGAAACCCGCTACCGTAAAGGCGGACACGACGTTGTCACTTTCTTCTGTCAGGTAGTAGTTACGTACTTTGTCGAGTACATCCTGCGTCCTCTGCTGCGTTGCACCAGTTGGCAGCTGCACCATGGTGAGGAAAACGCCCTGGTCCTCACTGGGAAGAAAGGATGTCGGCAACTTGGTGAAGAGGAAAACCATGCCGCCGATAAGAAGAACATAAATCAGGCCGAACCTGCCTGATCGTTTAATAACGTATGAGACACTGCTGGTATAGCGTTCGGTATTCCGGGTGAACATCCGGTTGAACCAGCCGAAAAAGCCGTTCTTCTTTTCGTGATGGCCGGGTTGTATCGGTTTCAGCATGCTCGCGCAGAGCGCCGGGGTGAGGGTCAGAGCAACAAAAACCGAAAGGACCATCGCCGAAACAATGGTCAGGGAAAACTGTCGGTAGATTGCGCCGGTGGAACCGCCAAAAAATGCCATGGGAACGAAGACGGCGGACAGTACCAGAGCGATACCAATCAAAGCGCTGGTGATCTGATCCATCGACTTTTGGGTTGCCTCACGCGGCGACAACCCTTCTTCTGCCATAATCCGTTCCACGTTTTCAACGACAACGATGGCATCGTCGACCAGTAGACCAATGGCCAAAACGAGGCCGAACATGGTTAAGGTATTTATGGAAAAGCCAAACGCCGCCATAATCCCAAAGGTGCCGAGCAGAACGACCGGTACGGCGATTGTCGGGATGAGTGTCGCTCGGAAATTCTGCAGGAAGAGAAACATAACCAGAAAAACCAGGATTATCGCTTCCACCAGGGTCTGGGCAACTTCTTCGATGGAAATTTTAATAAAGGTCGTGGTATCATATGGATAAACGATTTTGACTCCAGCCGGAAAATACGGCTCCAACGCGGCGAGCCTCTCACGAACCGCCTCGGCAGTATCCAGAGCGTTGGCGCCGGTGGCCAGCATTATGGCCATACCGGCGGCCGGCTGACCATTAAAGCTCGTTACCGAATCGTAACTTTCCCCGCCGATCTCAACCCTGGCTATGTCCTTTAAACGGATCTGTGAACCATCGTTGTTTACCTTGAGCAGGATATTGGCAAATTGTTCGGGCGAACTCATTTTGGTTTGCGCTATCATGCTGGCACTTACCTGCTGTCCAGCAACAGAAGGGGTCCCGCCTAAATCGCCTACAGCAACCTGGTTATTCTGGGCTGAGATTGCCGCACTGACGTCGCCGGGTGTCAACTGAAAACTATTGAGCTTGTTTGGGTCAAGCCAAATACGCATTGCATATTGGCCACCAAAGATTCGAATACTGCCAACTCCGGAGGTCCGGCTCAGGGGATCTTTGAGGCTGGAAACCATATAATCCGTAAGATCATTTTTATCCATACCGCCGTCTGTAGATATAAGACCTATGATCATTAAAAAAGTCGAATTTGCTTTCGCTACCTGTAATCCCTGTTGCTGGACTTCCTGGGGGATCAGGCTGGTTGCCTGCTGCAGTTTATTCTGGACCTGCACCTGAGCTATATCCGGGTCTGTGCCTGCCTGAAAGGTCAGCGTGACTGTAACCGATCCTGCAGACGAGCTCTGGGAACTCATGTAAAGAAGGTTATCCAGGCCGTTCATATTCTGCTCGATTACCTGGGTTACGCTGTCTTCGATGGTTTTGGCTGAGGCGCCGGGGTATTTTGCAGTAATTGTCACAGCGGGGGGTGCTATTTCAGGATACTGCGATATGGGCAGGCGCAGGATGGACAATGCGCCTGCCAGCATAATAACAATTGCTATAACCCATGCAAAAATGGGTCTATCTATGAAAAATCTGGCCATGATCTACTCCGCTTGTTTGACTGGGGTTGAGGATTTTGTCTTCTGGGCAATCTGGCCTGATATGGAATTCTGTTGCTCGATACCCTTAACGGGAACGCCTGGTTTGATTTTCTGAAGGCCTGCTGTAATCACTTGATCTCCAGCCTCCAGTCCTTCATTGACTAAAACTTTGTCCCCAATGTTTTGCGTGCTCTGTATAATGCGACTTTCAACAGTTGACTGGCTGTTCACCAGCATGACTACAGCCTGTCCTTTACTGTTTCGGCTAACGCTTGCGGCAGGCACAAGAAGAGCCTCCTGTCTCGTGCCTGTGGCAATTCGCGCTCGAACAAACATCCCGGGCAGTAATTCTTCGTCAGGATTGGCGACAACGGCACGCAGGGTCACGCTTCCGGTGGATTGATCCACGGTTACATCTGAAAATTCGAGAGAGCCGGGTTGTTCGTATTCTGAACCATCTTCGATCAGAATAGTTACTTTAGAACGTATATTTTCGCTGTTCTGCGTTAATCCGGAAGACAAGTTCTTTTTCAGCCTGAGCATTTCAGTGCTCGATTGGGTGACATCGACATAGAGTGGATCAAGCTGCTGGATAGTGGCCAAAGGGGCACTCTGCTGCGCGGTGACCAGAGCGCCTTCAGAAATCGTCGATTTACCGATCCGACCGCTGATTGGAGCTGTCACCCGGGTGTAGGCGAGATCAATACGGGCGCTGTTGACTGCTGCTTCGGCCGCGGCCACTTCAGCAACGGCCTGCTTCCAATTGGCCTCAATATCAACCTGGTCCATTTCACTCACTGCTTTGGTGCGGATAAGCGTCTTATATCTTGCCGCTTTCAATTGAGCTGAATGCTCGTTGGCTTTTGCCTTGGCCAGGTTTGCCCTGGCACTGTCCAGCCTCGTCTGATAGAGGGCAGGGTCTATCTGGTAGAGGACGTCCCCGGCCTTGATTTTGCCGCCTTCGGTAAACAGCCGCTTTTTGACGATACCATTCACCTGTGGACGAACCTCTGCCACCCTATATGCTGTGGTGCGCCCCGGCAGTTCCACCTCAAGTTTCACTGGTTGAGGCTTGAGAGTGACTATGTTAACCTCAACTGGAGCCTGTTGAGCCGTTGGCATCGCGGCTTTTTCTTTACAGCCGTTCAGCAGGGCGACGGCCAGGAGGATGGTCGGAAAGAGTAATATCTTATTTTTAAAATTCAGCATGTTAATCCTATTTGTGTTGAGTAATAGATGCAATAGCAGAATACAATTTCATCCCAGGTGATCAAAGCTGGCGAATATATATACATACATGGTTGTATGCAAGTTGTTTTTTCACGATAATCACAATAGTGGGCGATAAGGCTTTGTTATTGTGTTGTTAATATTTTGGATAACCAGGCAGGTATTTTCTGCAGGGTCACGCAGCCAATACGCTCTATTTATTTGCAGACGATAGAATTATCGTTGCAATGGCGCAGATTATGCTTATAAATTTTGTATCTCTTACAAAGTTAGGGAGAGCTTACACGTGTGTCGCAAAGAATGTATGTGAGGTGCGATTATGGCCGATTCTCCTCTTTTATCTTGCCTTTCTCCTGATCTGGAATGTTTGCCTTGTCTGGAGCTTTCAATTTTCCGCATTGCACTTCCCCCGCGCATCAGGTTGTTCACATATATGAAAACAAAACAGAGGAAGCGTACTGCTTTCACCAAGCGTGACGCTCTTTGTTTTGCCAATGCCCGAAGTCTGTTTTTAATCACAATATAGGACTATTATTTCATATTAATACGCCCCGATAGACATCGATCAGTGGTTAGTACTTTACAGATTTGTTTTTGTTTTTTTTGCAAGAAAACAATCTGCCTCAAGGTACTTATACTCCACAAGGGGACATTGAAAAGAATATCGGCTTTCTTCCCGTCCACCGGGGCTACTTTTCCATTGACACTTTCCATGGGGAGAGCAGCATGGCTCCTTAGGGAAAAAACTCAGGTTTACTGTGTTACGAATATGACAATTTCGATTTGAATCGGCCTTGCTTTTGAGGTCAAGTAATCTTGCCTGAAATTCATCCAATATCATAAAAAAGGCAGAAAAATGAGCAATTACACCCATCAAATTATACTACGAATTACTGCTTTTGCCTGCGCGCTGTCGCCGCTGCTCTTTGGCTATCCCATGAATGTCCAGGCGGAAAGTGAAACACAGGCCTGCATCGAAGCAGCCAAGCGCGGCTTGCTGGAAGTGCCGGATGACAGGTCACAGCGGTTTTTAGGCAAGGTAGAGCAAGACACAGCGCTTTGCCGCGGGGGGGAGAAGGCAGTGAAATATCGCCAGACCCCTTGGGTAGACTGGCAGAATTACTATGGGGCCGGCGATGCCACTTCCAAAAAAGAAGGAGCTGAGGCCGTTACCCAAATTGGCAAACACCTGAAGCCGAATGGCCGTGGCATTGATGGTGCGCTTCTCGACCTGGAGTTCCAGCGCATTGAACTGATCAAATTCAATCTCTTTGATCAAAATACCTATGAAGAATATGTGCTGGGCCGAAACGGCCAGCCTGGTCCGACGCTGAAATATTGGGATGCAATGCGTCTGCCCCCCGATAATAAATATTATCAGGACGTCGGCGGCGCCGGCAAACAGCTGTGCAAAGGGTCGTTAATCACGGCTCGAACCCTGGATGGCATCTGTAATGATTTAATCAACCCCTTAATGGGCTCGGCCGGTATGCCGTTTGGCCGAAATATGCAGTTTGATACGACTTTTCCGCGGCTTGGGCTGAATGAGCTGACCAAAAACCGGCATGGAGACCGAATCGGTTTACTCAAACCGGACCCGCAGCTGATAAGCCGGGAATTATTCACTCGCCAGCAGACTGCAGGCAACGGCTGCAACCAGGGTTTGGGGGCTCCGGACTTTTCACCAAACGTCAACTGCGATTATATCAAAGCACCTTTCTTTAATGTCCTGGCTGCGTTCTGGATTCAATTCATGACCCATGACTGGTTCTCCCATACCGATGAAGGCCGCAACGCACCTGAATTGCAGTCCGTCGGCTGCACGTCGGAACAGGCGCAGTCGCTTGGCTGTCGGGAAGGTGACCGTCGTGAGCCATCGCTGTATGCTGAAACGGCCACACCCGGCACCTTTGCAGATGGTGGCGAAACCTATTTGAAACGTTCGCCTAAAACGACGAAGAACCTTGTCACCGCCTGGTGGGATGCCTCGCAGCTCTATGGCTCTGATAAGCGCTCCCAGAAACGTGTCAAGCGTGACCCGAAAGATTCGGCAAAAATGCTCCTGGTCGACAACTATCTCCCCTTATTGCCTGCCTGCGGGAGCTATTCGGAAGACTGCCCGGTGCAGCCCCAGTGGCAGGGCCAGGAGGTCGCTGCTTTCCCGGATAACTGGAACATCGGCATGAGTTTTTATCATAACCTGTTTACCCGCGAACATAATTATATAATTGATAAATTTCGCGAGCAGCAGAAGCTGACTCCTGATGCGGATTCGGGGCTTCGAGACCCGGATACTCCGCAAAAAATCATTGCCTACAAAGATGTTGATAACGAACGTCTGTATCAGGTAGGCCGGTTGGTGGTTGCTGCGGAAATCGCCAAAATACACACCATCGAATGGACCACCCAGCTGCTCTATGACGAACCACTCTATGCCGCTATGAATTCGAACTGGTTCGGTTTATTTAATCTGGAAGAAGATCGTGTCTCGAAGCTCTTACGGCATCTTCTCCATCAGGATCAAAATTTTTTCACTCGGGTATCTGGAAAAATGGTTGGCTGGTTTTCCAGTTCCCAGGATGCTAAAAAAGCCAATTCCCTGTATTCGGTCTTTGCGTCCGGGGCGGGGATTTTAGGTCTCGGCAGTAAAAAACCCGAGGGCCTGCTCTGGTGGGAGCATGATGGCTGGGATTTGACCAAACTCGAGGAGGATGTCAACGGTGGCGTCAATCATTTTGGATCGCCTTTCAATTTCCCGGAGGAGTTCACTTCAGTGTATCGTCTCCATGCTCTGGTGCCTGACCTGATTGAATATCGGCAAAAAGAAAATCCCAATGCAATCAATCTCAAGATTCCGGTGTTTGCCACAATACGGGGCGATGCCACTAAACAGATGCATACCCGAGGTATCGATAACTGGGCGTTGAGTATGGGACGGCAGCGTCTGGGGGTGCTGCATCTGCAGAATCTGCCGTTGTTCCTGCAAAACCTGCCGATGCCGCATCTGGATTCACCAACCAAAAAACTTGATATCGTGGCACTCGATCTGATCCGGGACCGTGAACGAGGCATTCCACGATTCAACGAATTTCGTCGTCAGATCGGCTTGAAGACCCTGACCAGTTTTGATGATTTTACTGACCAGCATCTCAACAAGGACAACCCCTGGCGGCAACAACAGGAAGCAAATATCAAACGACTGCGGGAGATCTACGGTACCCACACCTGTGATGCCGGTAAAATAATCTCCAAAGCTCAGCGCAATGAGGACGGCAATTATATCAACGATTGTCTGGGGCATCCGGATGGTTCGGTGGTGGATAACATCGAGGATGTCGACAATATTGTCGGCTGGCTGTCTGAATATACCCGGCCACATGGTTTCGCTATTTCCGAGACACAATTTCAGATTTTCATCATCAACGCATCGCGCCGATTATTCAGTGACCGCTTCTTTACCTCCAGTTTTCGTCCGGAGTTTTATTCAAGACTCGGTTATGACTGGGTAATAAATAATGGTCTGCTCTCTGAATGCCCATATCCTGTAACTACCCAGACGGATGGCAGCCAGGCCTGCCTGGAACCGCAAGAGATTAACGGGCATATTATGGCGGTCACACCGCTCAAACGGTTGTTAATGCGAAATATCCCCGAGCTGAAGGATGAACTCATGCAGGTGAAAAATGCTTTTGATCCCTGGGCAAGGGATCGGGGGGAATATTACAGTCTTGAGTGGAAACCCCGACCGGGCGCGGAGTCGGACCCCGCATTTTCAACAAAATAATTGAGGTTGAAATTATGAGTACAAAGCATATGTCAGCCGAGTATCTTTCGCCTCAAACCTTGTTCACCTACAGCGGATTGATCCTGTCCGAAAATGATGGTGAGAAAACGGCGATCGACCTGCTGGGAGTTGAGATGGCCGAACGCATCGAGGCGATCATCCTGGCTGAGAGGAAAAATAATATTATTCCCAGATTCAACCAGCCGAAAACGGTTGCCTGCGTCAAGGCAGAATTTCAAGTGCATGAGAATATCCCGAGCGACTTGAAACAGGGACTTTTTGCCCTGCCGGGCAGCTATCCGGCCATGCTGCGATTTGCCAACGCCACCAACAGTGATGACTCGAAAAAAGATATTCGCGGCCTGTCGATCAGAGTGTCGAATGTGCAGGGGTCGGTGCTTTGGGGTCAGCCCGGCTGC
>JBBRDD010000077.1:0-19683 GCA_038204235.1 Desulfobulbales bacterium | reverse complement strand
TTGTAATTGGCCTGTTGGTATCCTTCATATATAGGTAAGAATCGGCAATCGATCAAGCCGATGATCATGAATAAAACAAGGGGGGAAGCCATGTTTTACATGTATCAGGAAGTAATCGTGTTTTTGCTGTTATTGCCCGCTGTGTTGAATATCTTACTGCCTTTGACGATGTTGGTTCTGTGGTTTATAACAAAGATATTGGTGCCCCAAAAGTGGTCATCGCCAAATGCAGAGACAGCCGAACAGAAAAGGATGCCGATTACCGCATAAGTGCCTTGGAGAGGAGTCTCAGCTTCTGATTTCAAATTTGTCTCAGGATTGCTTGTTTTTTATCGCCGCTTTCAGGGAGTAAGGCACTAAAACCGCCATCCGGTGCTGAAACCTATTGAATGGTTTTGATTGATGTATTCGCCGTTGAGGAGATCGCCGGTTACTTTTCGGTCCTGGTATCTGGCATAGACGTAAAACAGGTCGAGAGTGAACCTGTCGCGAGTATACCCGATACCAAAACAATAATCGTGCTGGTGTGCATCGGGGTTTGCCGGAGAAAGAGTTGCGGAAGGGACGGGGGTGGACAGGTAGGCATAGCCTGCCCGCATGGCCCAGTTGTGATCAATCTTCAGTTCCGCTCCTGTTTTAGCGATCCAGGCGTTTCGCCAGTTCTGGGCGATTTCCATATCATCAAAGCCGGCATCTGCGACGGGTTGGTCTACGGTAATGATCTGACGCTGAAAACTTGACCAGCCCACCCATTCTCCCTCGACAGCAACCGTCCAGCGACTGGTGGGATGCCAGGCTATGCCCAGGGTCACAATCTCTGGAAAATCGATATTGGTATGGGCGTCGCTGCTTATTTCAGAACCTTGGAAGAGAGGCTGTAGCGCCGGCGCAATATTCTTCAGCTTGATATCTCCACTGAGATCAACTGCAATCCCGCTTCGATAGGCCGCACCAAGAGTGTATTGTGAGTTCACCTGCCAGAGCAGGCCAACGTTCCATCCCCACCCGTCACCATCGGCGGTAAGACTGCTTCCTCCATCCTGTGCCTGGAATATCGACTGGTTCACCGATTGTGTCGCATGATTATAGGTCCACAAGTAATCAACCCCAAAGGCAATTGACAGTGCCGGTCGCGGGCGCCAGGAAATTACCGGATTGGCCATGAATGTGGCAATGAGATTTTCCTTGGAAAAATAGTGGATCATACCTTTGTCCGGCCAGGTCCTGCCACCGATGCCAAAGGGTGAGAAAAGGCCGAGGCCCAGGCTCACATCGTTCCATCCCAGATCCGAGCTCAGATAGGCATGCGGGGCGATAAAGATCTGTGACTCCGTCTCTTCGCGATAACCATGGCCACTTTCATAACGTGTTTTAGGAGCGACAGCCATTCCTCCGAGATACAGACTCGTTCCTTTCTGAAAACCTATTCCGGCAGGATTGTGGGCGATTGCAGAAGGATCATCGGCAACGGCGGCAAACGCTGTACCCATGCCTGCACCTTTCCCGCCATGCGCCGGGCCTCCTGCCGAAACCGCAGAAACTAAAAAGAGAAACAAGAGCAATGCCAGGCAATATACGAGCGACGGACCGGTTGGAGACATGGTATTACCCTCACGCTATCTAGCTGCAATGTATTCGTGCCTAACGGATTTATTTGCCTACTTCTGTCTCCATTCATTTACGAGAGCCATTGTCTTGTGACCGCAGCTGATTCCCTGCTCGGCCAGTAAAGAGTAACAGCGATGTATAATGTCAATAGCTTCTGCTCTTCTCTCCAGATTATCGAAAGCGTTCAGTAAAATGGAAAAAACAGATGCCGCGGTACTATCTGCGGCCAAAGCTTTCTGGAGCACACTTTTGTGGACAAGATCTTTTTCGACAAATACAGGTACGGCGGCGGCCAGAAGGTGCAGCCAATGGTTCTCGATCTGTCCGCTGTAACTGATGGCTACGGGTATGTTTTCATGACCGGTAGTGAATGGTCCATGATACATGCCAAGTGCTCTCTCAAGATATTCATTGTTGTTGGAATAAATTAACGTGATATCATATTGTTGTGCTATCCAGGTGAAATGGTGGCTGTCAACCCAGCAGACTTTATCATCTAAGATGAGCTGACCGTTTCTCAGGACTACTGCCTCATCCCTGCCAAGGAGTTTGCGCAGGCGATGCAGGGTGGTGTTGAGATTTTGCATTGCCCGGTCGCCGTCGGAGTCCGGCCATAACCGATTGGCAATCTTTTCCCTGAAAATGCCCTCTCGGCCAGCAGAGATAAGAAAGGTCAGCAACTGCAGAGGTTTTTTGGGCAGCTTTCTCTGACTGTCGAATGCTTCGCTTTCGCAATGGGCGGCAAATCTGCCGAGGGTGTAGATCCTTATCGGCCAGGGCCACCGGTCACTGATTGTTTGTGGGTCGGGCGGTCGGAGATGCCAGCGTCTGATGACCTCCATAACTGTGCTTGCTTCGATTTCTGCATCCAGAGCCCAGGCGCACAGGGCAGCGAGTCTTCGGTGGCAGAGACCAAACGGCATCGACAGCCCATGTTCCTTGGCAATAGAAAAGGCTGTTTGTATTTGTAAATACTTTTTTTTCTGGTTGTTTTGGTCGGCAGCGCAATCAGCGAGGGACAAGCTGGCGATAAAATGAATGGCTCTGCTGTTTCCCAGTCTTTTTTCGTTGATCACCAATTGTAACAATTCTTCGGCCTCAATTACTTCTCCCAGCTCAAGAAGCAACTGTGACTGGAGGATTCGACTGAGGGCGATGGTAAAGGGGTTTTCGCAGCTTTCAATCATTTTTGCGGCTGTCGTCATCTCGCTCTTCGCCTGCAGCAAATTGCCTGCCTGCATCTGATACCAGGCCTGGAGAAAATGATAGTGGCCCTGGTCCCAGACGGCAAACGGCATCATAGTCTCTTTCATTTTGTCCAGGGTCGTCTGCATCGGGTCGAGCTCACCTGTTCCCAGCATGGTGTAGGAAATGTAGGCATACATCATGAAATCATAGACATGGATGCCGGTTGTCTCTGCCAGTGCCAGTGTTTCCCTGGCCTTGGAGAGGCATTGTTGATGGTCGCCGGCGATGACTCGGGCTAAGGTGAAGATGCCGCTCAAGGTGATTCGGGCCATCGGCGGCAGATGTTCGACATTCTGTAAAGCCTCCAGTTTTGCCTCGGCAAGCTGAGCCTTATGAATCTGACCAAACCAGTGATAGGACCAGAAAAGGTTTTTTAAGATATTGAAGGTGACCTGCAGGTCGCGGCAATCTTTCAGCAGTGTTTCACACTTGTTTTGGTATTGCTTAAGATCCGGATGTCCCTGATCGCGAAGCAACAGGGCCATCAGCATTCCTGAGGCAAAACGACCGGCAAGGTCGGGGGGATAGTTGTCCTTCGAGAGAAGTTCACCCAGTCTTTCACCTTGTTTAATCCAGCGATCCAGGTCGGTAAAACCACTACGCAGCATAAAAAACATTTCAACAATGGTTGACCAGCTGAGGATTTGGCCCGGCATGTCATGATTGGTGGCGAACAACTCAAAAGCTCTGGTACAAAGGGCTTGGCTGGCTGGAGGATTGCAGGCCATCTGGGCCAAACCATGCCAGAAAAGCAACCAGGGATTTTTTTCGGTATCTTGTACCGGTAATGCGTCTATCCAGGAAGAAAGAGTTGTGAATCGTCCCTGGGCGATCAGGGCAGGGGCCACCTCAACAATGATTGCGGCCATTGGTGTATATGCGTTGGCTTTATAATAAAGATCGATTGCTTCTTCTTGGCAACCGTGTCTGTAGAGGATCTCGGCTGCGTGCAAATACATCTCCTGCAGGGTGGAGGACGGGTAGTCCCGAGTCGCGGTAATTTGCAGGAACTCACAGAAAAGAGGATGATATTGGTAACTGGTGGCAGACAGCTGGCGCTTTTCAACAAAGAAATTTTTTCGGTTTAAGGTCTCGAGAATTTCTTCTGCCTGCATATCTGTGAGTTCGCGGGCCATGTCTGCCGTCATATACGGCAGAAGAGATGTCTGCAGGAGAAAAGATCGTATTGGCGGCGCCACCTTCGTAAGTATTTCAGTGGCAAAATAATCAAAAATATTTTCTGGGGTACGTCCAGCAGGGAAAGTACCGGCCGGAGCTTGGTTTTCACAATGCAGTATCCACAGGATAGCTCCGGCGATCCATCCTTCAGTTATCTGGTACAGTTGTTTTGATTCTTCTTCAGCTATCCTGTTTCCGTTGAAGTCCAGAAATGCGCTGAATTCTTCTGGAGAAAATCGCATCTGGCTCCCGCCGATCGGTTTCATCGTTCTATTGGCTATAAATCGAGACATGGCTGGAGGTGGAACACTGCGACTGACTATGGTGAGAACGATATGTGCGGGAAGCTGTTTAACTGCAGCTGTGAGGATCTGCAGCAGGGGGGACTCTTCCGGAGCGTCCTGAAAATTATCGAAAATCAACCAGGAGTCAGGTCGAATTCGCTGATATAGTTTTTCGAAATAGCGGAGGATGAAGGTCTTTAAGTTAGGAAGATATTCGGGGGTGAGCAATGGCATCGGAGGATGGGGATGATCCATCAAAGATGATGCCGCCTGGCCGAGATAGTAGAAAAAAGTGGCAGGGTCACTATCCATGGCATCGACCTGATACCAGAGACAATGTGTTTTTCGTTCTTCCAGGTAGCTAGCAACAAGGGTTGTTTTTCCCGAACCACCAGGGCCGGAGACCCAGAATGCTCTTGTCGGCAGTTTTCTATCAAGAAGGGCGAACAGCCGTTCACGGCGTACAGTTTCACCAAGTATCAACGGGGAGATCTTGCTTATGCTTGCCTGGGGTAAGCTCATAAAGCAGGATAGGCGATGGGTTGAGGGAACACTTAAGAGAGCATTCTTGTGTCCAAAATGCAGAGCACCGCATTTCTCTTCAATTATGATCTGATTAACAGATAATCAAATCATGTTCAAGGTTTTTAGAATATTCGAATGCAAATGATAAAGACATTTTAAATGCAAACAATCGAAGCAAGGTAGCGTTGAATTATTCGGTTGATCATGGAATATTCCTTGAAAAATTCGCTATTCCGGATTGATGGGCAATGTGGTGGGAGAAAAAAAATTTTTTAACCATAAAAAACTGTGATACGATTGTATACAATAGAAACAAATCTTTGGTGATTTTATATTCTGCAAACAGGAGAAAGAACGTGCTGTCATTAATCAAAAAAATCATTCCTTCTAAAGTTAAAACCAAGTTGCTTACCACCCTGGGTTTGCTCATTACGCTGATGGTCGCAGTTCCGAGCATCCTCTCATATAGGGCAACCCTCAGTAACACCTCTGAAAAAATGGCAGAAGAACTGACTGCAAAAATAGCTCAAGCCCGGAACATCTTAACCGTCGATAAGGCCGAGCAGTTGCGGCTTCTGGCTCATACTGTGGCAGGAATGCCGGCGATCCAGGATAATGTAATGTATCAGAGTAGAGAAGAGCTGTTAAACGTGGCTGCGCCGCTTTACGCGGGTTTGAAAAAAATAATTGACCTCAATGTATTTCATTTTCATTTACCACCGGCAACCTCTTTTCTACGTGTGCAAAAGCCTGAAAAATATGGCGATGATCTTTCCGGGTTCAGAAAATCGATCGTTCAGGTAAACCAAACTCAGAAGGATGTCGTAGGCATCGAGGTTGGTGATGCCGGCTTATCAATCCGTGCAGTCGTTCCTGTTATGTATCTCAATAAAAAACATGCGGGATCAATCGAATTTGGCGCGCCGATAAATGATGCATTGCTGGAGCAGATTAAAGCGGGCAGCCACGATGATCTTTCGGTGATCATGCCGGATGGGGATGGTTTTAAATATCAGGCAAAAACCCACGACATGACCATTCCCGAAAAACAATATCCGTTTCTAAAAGAGATAATGCTCGCGAATACAATTACAGTGCAACGGGTTGCAAAAGATGGCCGGGAACTTATGACAGCGTATATGGCACTCCATGATTATTCGGGTACCGCTGTTGGGATTCTGGCCATCCCTAGAGACATCAGTGCTGTTCTTGCTGCAGCCAAAAAAACAGCTCTCACATCGCTTGCTTTCGGGATGGCGGCTCTTGTCGTTATTCAATTTTTTGTTTATTTCCTCTTTACCAGACTTATTGATCGACCTATTCAGAAGATTAATGGCGTGCTTGAGCTGGCCAGTCGCGGCAATTTATCCCAGGAGGTTGACGTAACTTCAATCCTGCCCATAAACTGTTCAGAGATAATGCAGTGTGATAATAAAGATTGTTCTATGTTTGGTAAAAAAGGGTATTGCTGGGAAGAAGCCGGGTCGGCGGCTCTCAACATTCAATGTCCGAAAATTGTTACAGGAGAGTATGGATCATGCAGCGAGTGTAAGAAAGTCTTCGGGAGTAGTGTTCGCGATGAGTTTTCAGAATTAAGCGCCTATATGCATTCCTTTATCGCCAATGTTCGTATCCTTATAAAAGATGTCAACAGCAACTGCAGTAACCTCAACAATTCTTCCCAGGCGCTGGTGGAGATATCTGAAAAGATTGAGTCCGGGGCGACCGACTCCGCCCAGCGGTCCAATTCGGTTGCCGCTGCCACGGAAGAAATGAGTTCCAATATGGCCTCAGTCGCCGCTGCAACAGAAGAGGCGGCGGCTAATGTTCACGTAATGACCACCGCCACTGAGGAAATCAGTTCCAATGTAGGGGATATTCAGCGATCGACAATGAATGCCAAAGAGATAACCGGAGACGCTGTACTCCAGGCGGCTGATATCTCCGCAAAGGTTGATGAGCTGGGCAGTGCCGCTCTGGATATTGGTAAGGTAACAGAAACCATTGCCGAGATTTCCGCCCAGACAAATTTGCTGGCACTTAATGCCACCATTGAGGCAGCCCGGGCTGGAGAAGCCGGCAAGGGATTTGCGGTTGTCGCAAACGAAATTAAAGACCTTGCCAAACAGACCGCCGGGGCAACCGGCGAGATCAAGAAACGCATTGACGGCATTCAGAACTCCACCAATGTTACCGTGACGGGAATTAAGAAAATATCCGATATTATTTCAGAAATTGATAAAATAGTTTCAGGTATCGCGGTTTCCCTCGATGAGCAAAGTACCACGATGACAGAGCTGACTTCCAATATTCTCCAGGCGGGTCAGGGAATCAGTGAAGTCTCAGAAAATGTGGCCCAGAGTTCTGCAGTGTCCCAGCAGATTTCTGCAGATATTTCAGAGGTAAACAGCACGATCAGTGCAATATCGACGGGTACCGGCGAGGTGCGCCAAAATGCCGAAGAGCTGCGGCTATTGTCGCAATCTCTGAAAAATCTCATCGAAAAATTTAGAATTTAGCGAATTAGAAATAATTTTCTTGTGCTTTTGACAAGAAAATTATTTCGTGAATGAGCTTATCCCGCAGCGCTTTTTGGCGGGATTACGACGCGACAAAATATTTTGTAAGTTTGTCACAAGAAAAATTAGATGTTTCCATGAGCTTACACCCCTCAAGGGGGTACTGAAAAGAGTCCCGCAGCGCTTTCTGGCGGGATTCCGATGTGACAGAGTACTCTCGATTTTTGAAGCAAGAAAATCCCCTGTTTCAATGAGCATATACCCGTCAATCAAGTGTTTAAAAGAACACCCGCAAATCTTTTGGGCGGGATTATTACGTGCCAGAACATTTTCTTGTTGTTTTGCAAGAAGATGTTTTATATCAGAGTACTTCTGTTCCTGGAGTACTGAAAAGAGCCCCGGCTATCTTCCCATTTGCTGGAAGTAAATGCCGGATGACCCTGATTCTACTGCAACGATCATAGATTACCTGTCGATAATTCATGAACATTCTTCTCATTAATCCTCCCAATTGCGGTCGCAGTATTCCGGAGGAACGCTATGGCATAAACTCGCTTAAGCAAATTTTTCGGGGCGAGCCACTCGCCTTGGAAGAACTCGCTGGTAATTTGCTTGAGCATGAAGTGCACATTATTGATCTGAAAGCAGATCCCGATGGGCTTGATGCGCTCTTGGCCGGTTTTATCCCGGATGTGGTTGGCATTACCGGGGTAACCTGTGAAGCAAATACCATGCTGCACCTGGCCGCAAAGATCAAAAGTCGCTGTGCATCAGTTGTCGTGGTTGGAGGGGTTCACGCAAGCAATGATCCCTCCTTTTTTAATCATCCGGCTGTTGATTATATCGTCGTTGGTTTAGGCAAGAAGGTCTTTGCCGATCTGGTCTGGAGCCTGGAAAAAAACGAGACCGACAGAGTCATACCTGGTCTGCTCAAGACGAAGCCCGGATCTGAGCTTCGGCGGCCGGATTGCTGCAATACCGTCATTGATCTCGTCGATGACAGACCGCCTGCTTATCAGTTGGTGAGCCGTTATCGTAATCATTATGTCTTGGAAAAATTGAACATCAATATGGGCTTTGTCGCCTCCGCCTATGGTTGTCCGCATTGCTGTTCTTTTTGCTGCATTAAGGGCCAGACCGGAGGCAAGTATCTGACCAAATCGATTGAGGCGGTGGTGAGAGATATCCGGCTGCTTGGTGATATCCCGGTCATCAGGCTTGTCGATGCCAACACTTTCGGGGATATTGCGCGGGCAAAGGCCCTTGGTCAGGCACTCGTTGACGCCGATCTGCACAAACAATATCTGGCTGATATACGCTCGGATACGGTCGTTCGGCACCCGGAAATGGTTCGGCAATGGCAGCAGGCCGGACTGCGGGCGGTGATTATCGGTTTTGAAGAGATCAGTGATGCGTCCCTTTCGGCCATGAACAAGGCCAACAAAGCGAGTATTAATGGCGAAGCCATCACTATTCTGAAGGATATGGGGATCACGATTGTTGGAGATTTTATTATCTCACCCGACTATGATGAAGACGATTTTGCCCGCCTGGGAGAATATCTTGACAAAAAGAAGGTTGATTTGCCGATGATTACGGTTATGACTCCGCTACCGGGTACTGACCTTTATCAACAGCAGAAAAACAGAATTGTTAATCATAATCTTGATTATTACACGCTGACCAATGCCGTTACCACAACAAAACTTGACGAAGAACAGTTCTATACTCTCTACGCTGAACTGCTTGCCAACAGTCATAAGAATGCACGGATTTAATTGATGAATGCTTTTATTACTGCAGTTTCTTCTGTGCTGCCCGGCGAACCGGTGGACAACAAGGCACTGGACGATTATCTCGGGGCGGTCAGTAATATTTCGGCTAAAACCAAGCAGATTATCCTTGCCAACAACGGTATCAAGACCAGGTATTATGCCATAGATCCCCAGACAGGCCGAATCACCCATACCAACGCCCAGCTTGCGGCGGAGGCGGTTCGTCGTTTACGGCCTGGTGCCGATCCGTCTGTCCTCTGGCTGGAGTGTCTTTGCTGTGGCACCTCTTCGCCCGATCAGATTATGCCGGGCCATGGTTCCATGGTGCATGGCGAACTGGCTGGCGCCGGGCCGTGTGAAGTCATCTCTACCGCCGGGATTTGTCTCTCCGGTATTACGGCCATGAAATTTGGCGCACTTTCGGTGGCCCAGGGGATGACGGCAAACGCTGTCGCTACGGGGTCGGAGCTGGCGTGCACCTTCTTGCGGGGTGATTTTTTTGCAGCCATGAGCGGCAGTGTCAAAAACAAAGAACAGGATGAAAAGCAAACCAAACGGCACCCGGCATTCTCTTTTGAGGCGGATTTCTTGCGCTGGATGCTCTCCGATGGCGCCGGTGCCGTGTTGATCGAAGACAAACCGGCAGCAGTGACGCCGAGCCTCAGAATCGACTGGATTGAAATTATTTCCCATGCCCATCAATTAGACGCCTGTATGTATGCAGGGGCGGTGAAGCAGAAAGACGGCAGCCTCACCGGCTGGCGTGAGTATGCCAGGACCGGCACGTTGGAAAAGCAGGGGATCATGACCATTAAACAGGATGCCCGCCTGCTGAACCGGGAGATAATTCGCACGACAATTGGTGAGAGCCTGCCCCGGTTGGTGGCCAAGCATAGTCTCAAACCATCTGAAATTGACTGGTTTCTGCCGCATTATTCTTCCGCATATTTTAAAGACCCGGTAATGAACGGGCTGGCCGAGGTCGGTTTTCCCATTCCGGAAGATCGCTGGTTTTCCAACCTTTCCAGTAAGGGAAATACTGGTTCGGCCTCTTTTTATATTATGCTGGAGGAGCTTTTTTCTTCGGGCAGACTCGAAAAAGGAGATCGGATACTGGGGATGATTCCGGAAAGTGGCCGGTTTTCAGTTGGCTGGGTTTCTCTGACGGTTGTGTAGATTTACAGCAGCCAGGGAATAAACATTCTGGTCCGTTGCATATAGTCCTCATATTCTTTGCCAAAAAACTGAATATTCTCCCGCTCCTCCACCTTCGCCGTTGCAATCAGCAAGCCACTCACCAAGAAAACCAAGCCAATATTCAATGGCGTAATATTTTTAAAGAACGCACCCCAGCTCAGAAAAAGCAGAGAGCTGTACATGGGGTGTCGAATATAGCGATAGAGGCCTGTATCCACAACATGGGCAGTGTTCTCAAAAGTAAGGTTTTCCGGCATGTCTTCGCGCTTGGCATGACCACCTTTGCGCCTGAGCATCAGAAGAGACTGGATAATAAAAAAAATAGAGACCAGCAGAAAGAACCAGGACACAAGGTGTACTGCTGAAAAGGGGTCTTCGAACCAGTGGGGATGGTTGCGCAGGACCAGGAGTAAAATTCCTTCAAAAACAAAAAAGCGGTAGAAACCGTGTGATTCCGGATTGTGCAGAGCTCGCCAGGAAAAACGAAGAAAACCGAGAGTGCCAAGGATAAACAGAATAATGCGTAGCACAAAGACTCCTTATAAACGGACCAGAGTTTTAAACTCATCTGGGCCGAGGATTAATTTTACGGTACTGAAAGAGCCCATGACGGTGCCGATGATGCCGGGAGCCATGACATTCTGCCCGGCCAGATACAATCCTTTGACGGCAGTCCGGTTTAAAAGGGCAGTCGCCAGCATCTGACTGGAGGAACGAAGGACCCCGTAGGCGCTGCCGCCGGGGCTGTTGACCCAGTCCCGCATGGTCAAAGGGGTGCTGGCATCGAGGATTTTTGCTCCTTTAAAGGCGCCGAACATCTGCGCCGCTTCTTCTACCAGTCCCGAAGCGTATCTTTCTTTTACTTCCAGATACTCTTTCCCCCGGCGACCGCTTCGGGTCTCTTCCCAGGGTGCCCATAATTCATCCATGCCGGAGGTGAGAATCGACAACAGGTTTTTGCCTTTTTTTTCACTCCTGCGGATTTGATAGTACTTCAGATCCGAGATGCCACCTCTTTGGTTCGTTTCAATTTTAAAGATGTTATGGAGAATTTCCCGGTGACTCGCTTCATCGATACTGACATGGACCGAAAAAATTCCATGGGTATCCTGCAAGGTGCTTATCCGTTTTCGGTAAGAAGGTTTGACGTCTTGTGGCGAGAGCATCTGCAGTACAATTTTCGGGTGCACCGCACCAATGACGATTGCGGCCGGCAGCTTTTCCCCTGATTGCAGGTGCAGACCTTTGACCACCCGCGAATCGACATCGATTCGGCTCACTTCCGCTCCGGTGATAATTTTTCCACCCAGGCCCAGCAGCCGTTCGGCGAAGACATCGGCCATATGGGCACCGTTACGTTCAAGACGCCACGAGGAGGAAACGTAGGAGGCCAGTGCCATATTGTGATAGTAGGCCGGGCAGTCGTCAAGAGGCACGCCAAGCCAGGAAGAGGGGATGGATAAAACGTTGCGCAATTCTGCCGAGCAGCCAAGATCGCTGAGTACGGCACCGAAGGGATCGTATTGATCAAGCAGCGAAAAATTGTTGTCGGGGGTATACAGAAAATCGAGCGCATGCAGTTGTTTGGCTGCCTGACGTATCGGGATCATTATTTTGGCGATCTTGTCTTGTTCTTCCGGGAATGCCCTGAGGAGATTTTCTTCATATGCATCCATTCCCGGCGGCAGATCAAAGCTTGGCAGGCGGCTTGTGGGAGAAGTGAAAATATACCGGTCAATAATGCCATTGCTGCCCATTCGGGTCAGAGGGATCGACTCGGTGACACCGAGATAATCAAAGAAAGTCCTGAGGATCTGGCCCTTGTCAAGCGAGCCCAGATAATGCACCCCGACCCCGCACTCGATGCCGTCTCGGGTATAGCTGCGCATCACCCCCCCCGGGTGATGATTTTTCTCCAGCACCGTGACGTCAAAGCCAAGTTGAGTCAGGATTATTGCCGTGCTGAAGCCGCCGATGCCGGAGCCGATAATGAGTACTTTTTGGGGGAAAAATGCGCGAGTTGTCATAATCCTGATGTGGGGTTGAAGGACCTGCCGGTGCTAACGAATGAGATGCTCCCAGAGCGGTCCGGTATAGCCGCGGGCATACATCCTGCTGGCTGGGGTTACCTCGCCTGCGTCACCGGAGCCGACGACACAGTTGACGCGCTTGCCAACCCGTGCGGTGACAAGTGTTTCGATGGTTTGGCGGTCAATGTCGTCGGCCTCGTAAAAAATTGGTTCCAGCAAATTCGTGGCCGGGCCTATCTTACCCTCAGCAAGAGCGATATCATAAAGTTCAGTCTGGGGATAGATCCTGATGCCGATGAAAAAAAACAGTACGGTACGGGGGAGTTTGTCGATGTTATCCAGAGTCTCCATGATAGTGGCGGCGGATTCGCCGGGGCCGCCCAGCAGGAGATAGTGGGCGGCATGCAGCCCGGCATTAAGGGTCTGCTGATGGGCGGCAAAGACATCACGAACGGTAAAAGGTTTACGATAGGTTTTCAGTATTGTATCTGCCAGGGATTCCGTGCCGAATTCAACATGGGAAAGACCGGCATCGGCCATAATTGAAAAATAATCGGCAGGGAGCCTGACGGGGGCAAAAAAACCGCCCCAGGGAATTGAGACTCCGGCGGTTTTGAAAGCCTTGGCCACGGCGAGGCTGTGTCTGATATCGGAATTAAATGCCGAGTCCGTGACAAAAAAATATCTGGCGCCGGACGCCTGGAGGTCAAGGGCCATCCGGGCTACCTTCTCCGGTTCGATCAGACGGTGTATCCGTCCCTCGATATGCGGATAGGAGCAGTAAATGCAATGAAAGGAGCAGCCCCGCTTGCTCTGCAGATTAAGCATTCCCCCTTTTTCCAGGTAAAAACGGTTATGGTCGGCATGACTCTGAAAGTTTCGCACTATCGGACCATCCCAGGGAGGAGGGGTTGCTGTCGCCTGAATTGTGGCGGCAGCAATCACTCCAGAGATTTGGGTCGGTTCCTGTCCCCTGGCTAAGGCCTCGACCAGCAGGCCGAATCGTTCCCCCTCGCCGACAATACCGTAGTCGGCGCCAAGGGTGGCCATGATCTGCTTCGGCATGATGGTAAATCCGCTGCCGCCACAGATAATTAAAGCTTTTGAGTTTGCTCGCAGCCGGATAACGACCCGCCGGTACTCGTCGATAAAATAGCGGGACCCGCCAGCTTCCATATTGTCGATATTGCGGCAGGAAAACCCTATGATATCCGGATTGAAAGCAAGCAGTATTTCGTCAAGCTCGGCTAAAGAATGCACATTGAGATCAGCAAGGCGCACCTCGTGCCCAGGCGAGATAGACCCGGCGACATAGTCAAGCCCGATGGGATATACCGGGTACGGGTTGGTAAGCGTGTTGGGGGAGACAAGCAGTATTTTCATGGTCGGTAAAGTTCTATAGCAGTTACGTACTGTCCCAGGCCCAATACTAAAATTTTGTGGCAAGACTCTGTTAAGGTACTGTCTGGACTTCCCGTCAGAGTGCCGGGAAGCACCCCAGAGGCGAAAAGTGACACAGCAAGAGCTGTCGCTACTGCGGACGCACAAGCAAACTCACCGGTCAATTTTCGATAGGTAACAATGGGGGCAGATGTTTGCAAAAGCGCGGTAAATTCTTCGAGCTGTGGCGCTGCCTGGCTGTGCATCGCAGCAGGAATCCCCGCCAGAATGAGGGCGTAATCCTGCAGTCCTCCTCTGGCGTCAAGCGTCTTTACCAGCTCACCAATTACGTCTTTTGCCTCACAGCTTTTATAAAACGGCACGGAAATACAGCATAAGGCGCCTTTTGGGTCCCGATTAACACAAAAAGCACCACCGCCATCCGCGAGAGCTGATCCGTGGTTTATTGACGCATCAAGCAGCGGCGAAAATGTTTCATGTCCTTCCTCTGCCCCAAGAACGAGGGCCGGCCTGTCCTGCTCGTCAAACATCAACTGCGCTGCCAGGAGGGCCTGTTCAAACGAATAATCTCCGCCGCTGGTGGTAATATTGGGGCCGGTTGCGCCAAACATGATCGCTACCTGGCTGGCCGGTCCGTTATGCACTGACCCGACAAAGTCGGTGGGACTGGGAAACTGCTCCTTGGATTCAGCCAGGCGAGCCAGAAAATCGTGGGTTTCGGAGAGGCCTCCCCAGCCGGTTCCCATAAAAACAGAACCAGGTTTGCGCTCAGCCAGGTCTGAGTCCAGATGGGCCTGTACCGCCAAAGAGAGCGTCATGCGCGGCAGCCGCTTGAGCCGACGGATCAGGCGGGGCGGCAGATTCCTCGAAAAAGTATCGATTTCCGTCATCCCGGCAACAGAGCCGCCGGCATGCAGTTGGCTGATGGTCGAAGGGGTATCGCCTGCACCGCTCAGGCAGGAATAGCCATGAATGGCCAGTGCTGCAGCCCGGGGTCGGGCGACTGTCGAAACGGAACCATTCGGTGCGCCGATAACCAAGGAGCCGTTATTGCCGCCAAAGCCAAAGGAATTAGTGAGAACGGCTTGTACCGGACCCTCTACCGGCTTTACCAGCGGCGAAAGATCGAGCAGGGGATCGACGTGTTGCAGGCCGGTATTGGCCGGCATCAACCCTTTAGATATGGCGATGGTGGAGACTATCGCCTCAATTGCTCCGGCGGCAGCCAAGCTGTGGCCGGATGCTCCTTTTATTGATGAAAGGGGCGGCACCGTGGTGAAAAGACGCCGCACGGCTTTGGCTTCCGCCAGGTCGTTATCCGGCGTGCCGGTGCCGTGCAGATTGATATAGCTGATAGCCTTCGGGGAGAGGCCGGCATCGATCAACGCGTTCTGCATCGCCCTGAATGCCCCCTGGCCGTCCGGGTGTGGTGCGGCAGGATGATAGGCATCGCAGGAAAGGCCGGCGCCCAGAATTTCGGCTAGATAGTTGTCCGGCTTTTCGGTGGTGAGAAGGAGCATTCCTGCACCCTCAGCCACAGCCATACCCTTGCGGTTTTGGTCAAGAGGTTTACAGCCCGTCTGGTCGACCAGCTGCAGGGAATGAAAGCCAAAATAGGTCAGCCTGCTGAGCGAGTCGACTCCTCCGGCAAGAACCGTCTTAAACATACCACTGCGAAGCATTTGTAAGGCCAGGGCAATCGCCACGACGCCGGACGAACATGCAGTGGACACCACCAGTGCCGGGCCTGTGCAGTGGCACTCTCTGGCAACGCAGGTGGCGACGCTATGCAGCCCATGGTACTGATAGAGTTCTTTTTGCCGGGATTTGTTTTTCAGCAGCTGTTCCGTGGTCAGAATACCGCCGGTAGTCGTGCCGAGAATTACCGCCTCGGGAGGGTGATGATGAGCTGAATCGGCCATTGCCTGTCTGGCTGCAGCGAGGGCTAACCGGTGTGTTCTGGGCAGTGATGATGGCTCGCCCTGATTAAAGAAATCATCGGTAACTTCACCTGCCGGAAGAGGTGAACCATGCAGCGGGGTAAAAAGCGCAAGAGGCTTAATTGCCGAGCGGTTCTCGCGCAGGGTTTGTTCTGTTGCGCCCAGTCCTGAACCGAGCGCGCTGATTATCCCGGCGGCCTGGATGTACACGGTTTTTTCCGTCAAGAAGCTGTACCCGAAGTATTTTCTCTTATATAGTCGGCAAGATTGGCCAGTGAGTAGAATATCTTCTCGCCCATTTCCTGGTTGTTGATCACGATACCGTAATCTTTTTCAACCATGACCACCATTTCCAAAACATCGATGGAATCAATACCGAGCTCACCGCCGACCAGCTGCGCGTTTGCGTCGAAATCTGCAGGGGTTACATCTTGCAGATTGAGGATTTCAATAAGTTTGACTTTCAATTCTTCTATCAGTTCACTCATAATTTTTTTGATTTTATAGTTTGGTTGCAGTAATAAATCCGGAAACATGTCCGTCCGGGTTTTATGAAAAATTGTCCTGGTATTCGATCAGGAAGCACCATAATGCCAATAATCCAATATAATTCCAACAGGAATTTGTCTGATTTGGTGGCGGTTTAACTAATCTTAAGGTATCTTCGCAACTGAAAAAACATGCAGAAGACAACACTCTCCGACCTTTCCCTGGAGGATCTACTGCCCCATCGCAGTCCTATGATGCTGGTGGAGAAAATTCTTGAAGTTGACGCCGAACACGCTGTTACCCTGTGCAGGGTTGCGGATTCGTGGCCCATGGTTGATGACGGTGGGGTTCATCCGCTGATCTTGATCGAGCTTGCCGCGCAGACGGCCGGAGTATGTAACGGCTGGGACAGGGTGCAGACCAAAGGGCTCGATTCGAATAAGATGGGCTGGCTGGTGGGTATCAAAAAAGCGGAACTCTTTATCGATTATCTGCCTCTTGGCAGTGAAATTATCAGCAGTGCCGAAAATAGTTATAAATTCGAGAGTCTTCGGGAAGTGGCATGTCGGCAACATCTCGACGGCAAGCTTATCGGCTCAATGATTCTACAGCTCTTTCAGGCTTAGGGCCTCAATGCATATGACAGCGGAAAAAGATCAAAAAATCGCTATAGTAACCGGTGGCAGCAAGGGGATCGGCCGGGCTATCTGCGTCGAATTAGCCCGGGAAAACTGTTACACTGTTATAAATTACATGGCGGACAAGCCGGGTGCAGAGCAGACGCTCTCCCTAGTTGAGGAGGCTGGCGGTCGGGGCGAAATCTATCAGTTTGATGTAAGGGATGGTCAGGTTGCCGAACAGGCGATTGAAGATATCGCCGGGCGGCTCGGTTCGATTGATATCCTGATCAACAACGCCGGCATCGTCGCCGACGGTCTTTTTCTGATGATGACTTCGGAAAAGTGGCAGTCGGTAATCGATACCAGTCTGAAGGGATTTTATAATATGACAAGGCCGGTGCTTGAGCAGATGGTGCGCCGGAAAAAAGGCGCCATTGTTTCCATCTCGTCTGCCAGCTCCTTGATGACCAATCGTGGCCAGGCCAACTATTCAGCGGCAAAGGCCGGTTTGAATGCGGCCAGCCGAGTGGTCGCCTCCGAGGTCGCCAGGCTCGGTATCCGGGTGAATGTGGTCGCACCGGGGCTGATAGAAACAGATATGATCGAGCATGCGCCAAAGGCTCAGATCAAGGCAATGATTCCCATGGCCCGAATCGGCAGGCCGGAAGAGGTGGCCAGGGTGGTGGGATTTCTCTGCTCCGACGCGGCTTCCTATATGACCGGCCAGGTCATTTCGGTTAATGGCGGGATGTTTTAATGAAGCTTTCTTTTGTTCTCTCAATGGTGCTGTGGCTTTTTCTGCTTGCTGGCCCTGCCGGTGCCGTTTCTGAGCTGGCGCCGGTTCCGCTGCAATCCATACAGGCCGATTTTGTTCAGGAAAAACACCTGAAAATTCTCACCCATCCGATTATTTCCACCGGCACCTTCGCCTTTCAAAGACCCCAGTCTCTGCGCTGGGAGTATGCACGTCCCATTCGGTCCATTCTGCTGATGCACGATGGCGAAGTGAAGAAATTTGTCGAACAGGACGGCCGCCTGGTTGAAGACAAAGGGATGCAGTTTGGCTCCATGCAGATCGTTCTGGCCGAGATCAGTAACTGGCTTGATGGCCGCTTTACAGAAAACAAGATGTTCCAGGTCGCGCATCCAACCGATCGGACCATTCTGCTGACACCTAAGAACCAGGAGCTTGCCGGGGTGATCAGTCGAATTGAGCTTACCCTTGCCGATCAGCAGGGTAACCTCGATGGGATTAGTATTTTTGAAGGTCCCGACTCATACACAAGGATGCGCTTTAGCAACAGAGTGCTGAACAAAGAGATTCCCGTTTCTGTTTTTACCGTACAATGAAGAATGCTGCCCTCAGCCTGCTTGTGCTGCTGCTTTTCCTGTCCGGATGTGCAGTGGAAAAGCGGATGCAGCTGCCCGAGCTGATCAGGACAATCGATGATGGACAACAAAAAACAGCTTGCGCGGACGTTTTTCCCCAGGGGAAATGGCAATTTGTCCACTCCATCGAATTTACCATGAAAGACGGGGCTGGCCCTCCTGTTATCGGTGTAACGACAATAGACGGAAGTACTATAGGATGCGCCCTGGTTACCGTTGAAGGGCTCACCCTGTTTGAAGCGGTCTACCGCGGGAAAGAAAGCGTCGAGGTCCGGCGAGCCATCCCCCCCTTTGATAAGCCCGATTTTGCCAGGGGGTTGATTGGCGATATACGGGCAATCTTTACGCCGCCGGCCGGAAAGCTGCTGACGGCACAGTCAGCCGATGCAGCCCAGGTGTGCCGCTACAAAGATCTGAATGGCGGGGTGGTCGACGTTGAACGTACTGCCGATGACTGCTGGCAGATAAAAGGGTATAGTGCAGAGCTGCTGCAGCGGTCCATTATCGGCCGATCGTGCAGAAAAAAAGGATCAGGTAATATCCCCGATTATCTTGAGCTGAAAACCTATGGCCGGAACGGCTATACCTTGAAGATGACTTTAATACGTGCAGATAATGTCTTATGAAATTTAAACTGATTTATCCCAAATGGGTAAAACTCGACCGGCAGACCGAATTTCATCTGCCTCCCCATGGACCGGTTGTCTTTGCTGCCACCTTGCCTGAGTATGTCGATATCGATTTTGTCGATGAAAATCTGGAAGAGATCGATTTTGAGGATCCGGTTGATTTTGTGGGTATCTCCATGATGCTCACCGTGCAAGTCAAAAGGGGTTGGGAAATAGCCGATACCTATCGTAAGAAAGGAGTTAAGGTTATTTTCGGCGGTATTGCCACCATGCTCCATGCCGAGGAGACCATGGCCCACGCTGACGCGGTTTTTCTCGGGGAAGCCGAAGGACGAATGGAGCAGGTGCTTGCCGACTTCAGGCATAACCGTTTGCAACCCTGTTATGATTTTATCGACAACCGCCCCGATATCGCTCTGGTTGGTCCGGCACGGCGGGATATTCTCAATCGCAAACTGTATAATTACAAGGGCGTGCAGATGGTCGATCTGGTGCATGCCTCCCGCGGCTGCCGTTTTAACTGCTACCCTTGCGCCGTGTCGTATCTGGGGGGCAGGGCTTTCCGGCCGCGGCCCATCGAAACAGCGGTGGCGGAGATGGCCGGAATCGACAATAACCGGCTTTTTATCGTCGACAATTCTCTGGCCCAGGACACCAAATGGGAGATGGATCTTTTTCGGGAAATGATCCCCCTGAAAAAGCACTGGTGTTCGCATCCCATCGAAGACAAGCCTGAGGTGCTCGATCTGGCCGCTCAGGCGGGCGCCTGGTATGTTTACCAGGCGGTGTTCGATACCTCCGATTATATCAGGGAGAGGATAAAACGATACCATGACCATGGTATCGGCGT
>JBBRDD010000076.1:0-19775 GCA_038204235.1 Desulfobulbales bacterium | reverse complement strand
GGTGTTGCGCTTTTTATTTGCCAGCGGCAGCCTCCTGCTTGTTTTGTTGATGTCCACCATCATGCTCCTTGCAGCAGGTCGTGAGGTCCAGGCTCGGCAAAAGCGCAAAATAATGGGTCTCTCCGGGTATCTGATCACTATCTGTGCCATGTTTGTCTCCTCTTTTTCGGTTACCGTGCTGGCGCTTGTGGTGATTATCCAGGTTAAACCATGGTACACTCCGCAATACGCTATTCCGTTGCTTGGCATGCTGCTTGGCAATACCATGACCGGCATTGCTCTGGCTCTGGACAGAATGACGGACCAGTTGTATGGGCGACGGGGAGAAGTGGAACAACGTCTGTTGCTTGGACAATCCTGGCAGGAAGCGAGCAGTGACATTCGACGTGATTGTATGCGGACGGGGATGATGCCGATCATTAATTCCATGGCGGCAGCTGGCCTGGTGAGTTTGCCGGGGATGATGACTGGACAGATTCTGGGCGGAACACCACCGGTCGAGGCAGTAAAATATCAGATTCTTATTATGTTTTTGATAGCTGCGGGGACAGGTTTTGGAGTTGTGAGTGCAATCTGGATGTCCGGATTGCACCTGTTTGACGCGCGGCACCGCCTTCGCCTGGAAATCCTTAAATCAGACAAGTGATGAAGAACTTTCGAATTACCCTTGAGTTTTGAGGGCAATTTATGTTCATATGTTTATAATATTGCAGTGAAGCAAGAAAGGTTTATGTGGTCAGGAAACAGTATTTTTATGTACCCTGGCAAACGGTTGGAAAGCCGGGAGTCTTTTTGTTAGTACCCCTTGAGAGGTGTTCTCTTCAATGCCCCTTGCAGGTACTTAGTTCAGTTCCCTCCCCTTTAAGGGGTAAGTATCTTGGACAGAGTTTTTTCTGGTAAAAAACGAGAAGATACTCTGTAATGTACAAAATATTTTCAGGTTTAAAAGTGGAGTACAAGATGGGAAAAAAAATAGTGATTGTCGGAGCTGTTGCGGCAGGTCCAAAAGCAGCGTGCCGGCTAAAGCGACTTATGCCGGATGCCGAGGTAACCCTTATCGATCAGGATAATCTCATTTCTTACGGTGGATGCGGTATACCCTATTATGTTTCTGGCGATGTCTCTGATGAGAAGGAGTTGCGCTCAACGAGTTTTCATATGGTCCGGGATGAGCATTTTTTCGAGAAGGCCAAGGGCGTCAAAACATTGACATCGACCCGTGCCCTGGCGATTGATCGACAGAAAAAGACAGTACAGCTCGAAGATCTGAAAACCGGCAAAAGATCGGAAATTGCCTATGATACCTTAATGCTCGCAATAGGCAGCAAGCCGGTAATGCCGCCGATTCCCGGCAACGATGCCGAAGGCGTGTTTACCGTCACCGATCTGCATAAGGCTATAGCTATAAAGGATATGATAGCCAAAGGCAAGGTCAGCAAAGCGGTGGTAATCGGTGGTGGTGCCATTGGTATTGAGATGGCCGAGGCGCTTACTGATCTGTGGGGCATTGAAACGGCAATCGTCGAATTTATGGACCAGCTGCTGCCAAAAATCATCGACTGGCCGATAGCGGCAATTCTAACTAAACATCTTCGCGATCATAATGTTGCGGTGTATCTGAAGGAAGCAGCTGAAGAGATTGTGGTCAAGGAAGGCAAAGTAGCGGCTGTCCGGACGGGCAAACGAACAATCGATGCCGATATGGTCATTATGGCAGTCGGGGTACGACCAAACACCCAGCTGGCCAGAGATGCCGGACTCCTGGTGGCGGCTTCCGGCGGAATCGTTGTCAATGAGCGGATGCAGACATCTGATCCCGATATCTATGCAGCGGGCGACTGTGTCGACATTATTAACCTGGTTTCCGGTAAGCGTTTTGTCGCGCCCTTTGGCAGCATGGCCAACAGAGAAGGCCGGGTGGCCGCCGATAATATTGCCGGGATACCTTCAGTCTTTAGAGGAGGTGTCGCCAGCTTTATCGTCAAGGCTTTCGATCTTTCGCTGGGGTCAGTCGGACTCAGTCTCGAAAGGGCCATAGCCGAAGGCTTTGATGCCGATTGTTCACTTTCGGCTCCCTCGGACCGGGCGCACTTCTTCCCGGGACAGAGTATTCTCTGTCTGGAACTGGTGTTTGATAAACGCAGCAGAAAGGTTCTGGGGCTGCAGGGGACCGGGGCCGTCAACGATGCTCTTTCTGCCCGCATCGATGCGGCAGCGGTTGCGCTTGCTGCCGGTGCCACAATTGATGATTTCGCCAATATTGAAATGGCGTATTCACCGCCTTTTTCTCCGGCCATCGATCCGATCAATGCCGCAGCCTATATTGCCGATAATCTTTGCGATAAACGCATGGCGCAAATTTCTCTGGAAGATTTCTATCAGTGGATTGCCGATCCATCAAGTCATCCGGACTGGCAGGTGCTCGATGTCCGCTATGCCAAAGAGGCTGTTCCGTTCATTGAACGTTTTGGCACCTCCCTGTGGACGTCTTTGCCCTATGATCAGGTACGTGATCGGTATCAGGAATTGCCAACGGATAAAAAGTTTCTGGTTTTTTGCAACGCAGGTTCCAGGTCGTTTGAAATTCAATCATTCCTTTCTTCGGTCGGTTTTAAGGATTGTCGCGTCGTTCCAGGCGGCTTCAATTTCGTCAGACGGATGGGCGGTGATTGGTTGCCGGTGAGCTGATAGCGCCTTTTTTTTCGAGGAGGGCAGCTCACTGTGACGAGTTGCCCTCCTATTGAAAATCTGTCACCCTGTTTTTTGCCGCTTTCACGAGTAATAAAAAAGTAGGAAATACTTGTACCTGCAATGGCACGAAGATACCACCAGGGCATATAATCTTTTGGTGATTTTAATAGAGTTCCCCTTGCGGGGACTAAAAAGAGTTTTTGTGGGTTTTTTGTGCACCGGGGTTAGACAAAAAGGACTCTGCTGTGATATGATGATAATTTTAACGAGATAGGCTTTTTGTTTAACAAAAAATTGAAAAGAGCAGGGGCATACTGAAGTAATATGGCTGAACTGAATCCGCAACACATGATTGAAGAACTGCAGGACAACATCAAGACTGGAGACGCTCTCAAGGCGCAGCTTGTTTTGGCACATTTGGGAGCAGTGGAGCCGAAGACCCGTAGTCGTCTGGTGTATTTATTGTCGAAAGCGGACGCAGACTTTTCAGTGCCGCTTTTTATCTATCTTCTGACCGACCAGATGGTGGTTGCCGACCAGATGCCGATCATTCGCGAGACTCTTCTGTCCATTCTCCTGGCATATCCAGAAAAATTAATTGGATTTCTCGAATCTTCGAAAATAGCCGACAAAACGGAATTGATTAAAATTGTCGGCGAACTCCGTTTTGTTCAGGTAACACCGGTACTGCTCGACCTCATTGCTAAATCTGAAAGTGAGGCTGAAATTCTGTTGATCATCGAGAACCTCGGGCTCATCGGTGATCCCCTGGCTATAAATACGCTGACCGACTACCTCTATGCCGCCAATAGAGAGCTTATCGTCGCTGCGGTGCAGGCGCTTGGGCAGATGGGGACGCCTACGGCAATGCACCGGCTGGCCGAACGAATGGGAACTGATAATGAGATTGACTATCTGATACTGTCATTTTTTTCCGAGGTGCAGGACAGCGTCTCGTTGGAAAAGCTTAATGACACAATCCGGTCGCATTACGCTCACATGCGTACCTTTGCCAAATCAGAGCTTGTCAAGATCGGTCCCAAAGCAGTTCCTGTACTGATTGAAAATCTCCTCCACGATGATCCGGATTTCCTGATTCATACCTTGAATGTCCTGGGCGATATTGGTGACGAGTCGGCGGTGCAGCCTATCCGTAAATTGCTGACCAACGAACCGAGAAGTGCAAATGTCCGATTTGCGGCTTATGAAGCACTGGCTCTTCTCCCTTTGAAAAAGGGGGCGTACACTCTGACAGCCGGGTTGGCAGACAGGGAGGACCATGTGTGTATCGCCGCAGCCAGGGCAATCGATAAAAATTTTTCAAAGATTCTAGGCGCCGGGATAAAAAACTTGCTTCGTGGACCGGAGGAGGAAGCGCGACATATTGCCAAAATTATTGTCAATGCTCAGGTTGAACAGATCTTTGGCTACCTGGCGGATGACGATCTGTTTGAGAAACTGGCTCTTGTCTATCTTCCCCATACCCATATAGACATACGCAACAATTATATCAGGCTGTTGAAGCAAGCCGGAAAAAATGATTTTGCACAGAAAATTGTTGGCGAGGAAGAGACTGCGCAGCGGCCAAAAGTGGTGGCCGTTGACGATTCGAGGATGATCCTCAATATTTATAAAGCAACACTCCATGAACTCGGCTACGATCCGGTGCTTTTCGAATTTCCGGCATCCGCCCTGGAATGGCTGCAGACGGAGAAGCCTCTCATGGTTCTCACCGATTTGAATATGCCGAATATAACCGGGATACAGCTCACTGAAAGTATCCGCAAAAAATATTCGGCAAAGTTATTGCCGGTAATTATGGTGACAACCCAGAATGAGAGTCAGGACAACGAAGCGGCGCATATGGCCGGAGTGAACGATATCCTTCACAAACCGTTTAATGCCAAAAGCCTTGGTGCAGCTATAGAGAGGACTTTGCAGAAAGTATCGTCTTGATTGAGGTAAAGTGCCTGCCCACTTGTTCAGGCTTATGAGCATCCGAGCCGAAGATAAAGGGAATTTTGTGATCTAGGGCTTTGGCCAGGATGCATCGTTTGGGGAACTGCTCCCCACGTATATCGATTCCTGATGTGTTTATCTCAACAGCCAGATTATTGTCTTTAACGGCTTGCAGTAATGCATCAATAAGTCCATAGTGCATTTTGCTCAGGCTGATTTCCGGTAAATAGCGCAGTGCTCCATCCAGATGGCATAGCATGGTGCCGGGCAAATAATTGACTGCCTCGATGAGCGCAGTGAAGTAGCGATTGAGGATATTTTCGACGCCGCTTTGTCGGGCGAGCTGAATATTTTCTTCTTTGCGGCTGAACATATTCAGGTGCTGTGCCGTTCCTTTGATCTTGAGGAAATGACAGGAAATGCCAACCTGATCCCAACATCTTCTGGCGAGTCTTGATTTGAGCACCGCCCGGTAATCGGGGTTGTAACCACACTCTACTCCCAGGCCAATCTCGATTACATCTGCATACACAGAACGCAACCGTTCTCCTTCGGCAAAATAGGTATCGAAATCCTCTTCAGAAAGCCAGGTTTTACCATGAAGAGAATGAATACCTTCTTCCATATGCTCCAGGAAGGTGATTTTTTTTAATTTCTTCCTGAGAGCGGCCTGCACATACTCTTCCATCTCACCGACAGCATGACCGCAGAGTCGAGTATGAATATGTGAGTCTACAAAAGGATCGGCTAAAAAACCAGGACTATTTTTAACCATTTCATGTGTGGGGGCCGGATAAAAAAGTGCAAAAAATCAGGCGTTTCCTTTAGGGAAGAAATGCAGAACACCGTCGATATCGGAGGTGTCGCAGACATGGCCGAGTTCGAGTTCAAGATCAAGATATTCCTCGATGCCTTCAATCTTCAGGGAAAGGGCTGGACCATCAGGGAGATGATAAACAACGGTACTAACGCCGGTTAAATCAATTGGACGACTAAATATTTTCATTTTGTAAAAACCTTGTGCTGCCGGTCGCCCGGCACGCTAAAAAAATAAATTAAATTTGCGAGCAACAAGACATATACGATCTATTAAGAAAAACTGCAAGGGATAACCGGTACAAAAGGGAGGATTCCTGTTCCTGTTGTTAGTCGAGGCTAGAAATTTCTGCACAGTATACGATTAAGAGAAGGCGGAACGTTGAAATTGGTTTACACAACAGGTGGAGGAGTTTATGGTATAAGGTTGTCTGCGAGAAACTTAATCCTGCAGAAAGGGTTCCAACATAAATTTTCTTTTAGGTGGTGTAATGAGTAATGCAAAGAATGATTCGAAGGCAAAAACAATCTTTGGCAAAGAGAAAAATCCATCGTCAATTGAACCTAAAAAATTGACTCTGGACAGTCCCTTGAAATTCCGTTGTCATCCGGGGGTGCGATGTTTCACTGCATGTTGTGGTGGTATTAAAATTATCCTGACACCCTACGATATTTTGCGGCTGACCAAAAGACTGGATATCCCGGCCCATGAATTTCTCCACACATATACTCTGCCGACTTATCTGGAAAAAACCGATATGCCCGGTGTCATGATCAAATTGCGGGAAGATGACAATAAATGTCCATTTGTGACTCCTGAAGGTTGCACGGTATACACTGACCGCCCCACGGCTTGTCGGTATTATCCGGTTGGGATGGCTGATTTTCATGAAGGCGGTTCAAGAGACGCCGAAGGGAAAGAAGTCGAATCGGCGGAAGATAAATTTTTCTTCACCGTTCGGGAAGAGCACTGTAAAGGTTTTGAAGAAGACAAGGAATGGACCATCCGTGAGTGGCGCGCGGATCAGGGGGTAGATGTCAGGGATGAAATGAATAAAGAGTGGCTGCGGTTGGTTATGCGGCGTAAATCCTACGGCCTTCAGGCAACTCTTTCGGAGCCGGCTAAGCGGATGTTTTTCATGGCATCCACAGATCTGGCCACTTTTCGTAAGTTTATTTTCGAGAGTTCCTTTCTGGACACCTATGAGTTAGATCAAGAGACAATTGATAAAATCAGGGAAGACGACGTTGAATTGATGCTCTTTTCTTTTAAATATCTGGCCGCAACGCTTTTTGGCGCCCAGGCGTTGAAGATTAAGGATGACAAAATTAAAGCGAAAGTGGCTCAGATAAAAGAACGTCAGGATGAAGCGGTCAAGCAATCGGTCAAGGACTACGAAGACCTGAAAGCGGAAACGGCCAAAGAAAAGGCCGCCACCGGGATTAAAAAGAAATAAATTCCAAAAAAAATATTATCAAACAGACCCCGGCAAATGGGAAAATCAGCCGGGGCTCTTTTCAGTACCCCCTTGAGGGGTGTTAGTGTCTTGGTGGTATTTCATAGTTTTCTAGTCGTAAAACACTAAAAAAAGCCCAGTGGTATATCCACTGGGCTTTTTTGTTTTTCGGGTGAACTGCTTCCATTCCGGGATTTACCGGAATGGAAGCAAGCTGAGAAAAATTATTCTTCCACTTTAGCCTCAGGCTCAAGGGCTACTGCAAGGCTCTTGAGGAATTTCCAGCTTTTCAGCAAGTCTTTCTGGGATGCCGCTAAAAGCTCAGAAGCATGATCAGGGTTGACGCGCTTGAGGGTTCGGTAGCGGTTTTCACCGAGAGCATATTCTTCGAAACCGATCGTCGGTTCTTTTGAATCAATGATCAGCGGATTTTTGCCCTGAGCTTCCAGGTCTGGGTTGAACCGGTACAGCGGCCAGTGCCCGCAGGCAACCGCTTTTTTCTGCTGCTCAAGGCCTAGAGCCATGTTGATACCATGGTTTATGCAATGGGCATAGGCAATGATAAGAGATGGCCCGTCGTAGGCTTCTGCCTCGGCAATTGCCTTAATCGCATGTGCCGGGTTGGCACCGATGCTGATCTGGGCAACATAGACGTTGCCGTAGGTAATGAAGATAGCCCCCATATTCTTTTTGGGCATTTTCTTGCCGCTTGAGGCAAACTGGGCAGTGGCCCCGCGTGGCGTAGATTTGGACATCTGGCCGCCGGTATTGGAATATACCTCGGTGTCGACCACGAGAAGGTTGACATTCTCGCCGGAAGCAAGGACATGGTCCACCCCGCCGTAGCCGATATCATAGGCCCAGCCGTCACCGCCGAAGCCCCAGACGGACTTCTTGACCAGGAAATCGGAGACATGCAGGAGGCGGCGGGCAATTGGATTATTGCTGGTAGCCAGTGCTGCATTGAGTTGATCTATTCTTGTTCGTTGCGCCTCGATATCCATCTGGGTAAGCTGTGCGGCTTCCAGAATAGAAGTTGTCAGTTCCTGACCGATTATGCCTGCTTCCGTGGCACCGGCGAGAAGTTCGGTGGCCTGCTCACGCATCTTGTTGATGGTGGTGCGCATACCGGCACTGAACTCAGCACAGTCCTCGAAAAGTGAGTTTGCCCAGGTAGGACCCCGGCCGTCTTTGCGCTTGCTGTACGGAGTAGTCGGCAGATTTCCGCCATAAATAGAGGTACAACCAGTTGCGTTGCCGATGTACATTCTATCACCGAACAGCTGGGATATAAGTTTGATATATGGTGTTTCACCGCAACCGGCACAGGCGCCGGAGAACTCGAACAGCGGTTGTTTCAACTGGCTGCCTTTCACCGTTGCCAGATTGATGTCAGCTGGGTTGATTTCCGGCAGCTCAAGAAAATAATTAACGTTTTTCGATTCAACGGCTTTAATTTCTTCAGTGTTTGGAATCATCTCCAGTGCTTTTGTTTTCGCCGGGCAGACACTTACGCAGAGGGTGCAGCCGCAGCAGTCTTCGGTGAAGATCTGTACAGTAAAGCGCTGACCTTTAAATTGCTTGCCGACAGCGTCAACTGACTGAAACGTTTCCGGGGCATTTTTTGCCTCTGGATAGATTTTAATCCGGTTTGCTGCGTGCGGACAAACAAGCGAACACTGGCCGCACTGGATACAGTTTTCAGGAATCCATCGGGGAACGGATACCGCGATGTTTCGTTTCTCGTACTGCGTGGTACCGGTGGGCCAGGTACCATCGGCCGGCATCTGCGATACTTTCAGCTTGGCGCCGTTACCTTCAATGAGTTTGGCAGTAACTTCCTTGACAAACTTGGGGGCATGATCCGGAACGACCGGCGGCATCGCTTTACCATCGACACTGGTACCAGGAGGAACCTGGACGATATTTTTTACTGCGCCATCGACTGCACCGTAGTTCATCTCGACAACTTTATCGCCTTTTTTGCCATAGGTCTTTTTGATGGCTTTTTTGATGGCGGCGATGGCTTCATCTTCGGTAAGAATCCCGGAGATTAAAAAGAAAGCCGTCTGCATGATCATGTTAATGCGAGCACCCAGTCCTAGAGCAAGCCCCAGGGAAACAGCGTCGATGATATAAAACTTGGCTTTCTTGTTGATGAGATCTCGTTGGACATTTCCGGGCAACTCATTCCAGACGTTGTCCTTATTATAGCTGGTGGTCAGCAGGAAGGTGCCTCCCTCGTCCAGATTGGTCAGCATATCGACCTGTTTCAAAAAAGCGAAGTTATGACAGGCGATAAAATTGGCTTTGTTGATGAGATATGGCGCAACAACAGGGTTTTTACCAAAACGCAGATGACTGGTGGTGATCGACCCAGATTTTTTTGAGTCGTAAACAAAGTAGCCCTGCGCCGAGTTATCCGTTTCGGTCCCGATGATTTTGATGGTGTTTTTGTTGGCTCCTACGGTACCATCGGATCCGAGACCATAGAACATGGCTCGATAGACATCTTTGCCCTCGATAGTAAATTTCGGGTCAAAGGTGAGGCTGGAGAAGGTAACATCATCATTGGGACCGACGCAGAATTTGCGCTTTGGCGCCATGGCTTTCATATTGTCGAAAACCGCCTTCACCATGGCCGGGGTAAATTCTGCAGAACCAAGACCATAGCGACCGGAGAGAACGACCGGCGGATAGATGGAACTGTTCGATTCAGTAGCTTCACCAATTGCCGCACGCACATCGAGATAGAGCGGTTCGCCAGGGGCACCCGGCTCTTTGGTGCGATCGAGCACGGTGATTCTCTCCACAGATGCCGGCAGAGCATTGACCATGGCCTTGCAGTCAAACGGGCGATACAGACGAACCATGACCAAGCCGACTTTTTCCCCCTGCGAGATGAGGAAATCGATAGTGGAAGCAACCGTTTCACAACCTGAACCCATCATGACAACTATATTTTCGGCATCGGGTGCGCCGTGATAATCAAAGAGATGGTATTGCCGACCGGTAATATCGGCGAATTTATTCATGGTCTCCTGCACAACGGAAGGGACCGCGTTGATGTATTTATTGACCGTCTCTCGACCGGTAAAGAAGACATCCGGATTTTGCGCGGTGCCGCGGATGGTCGGATGATCGGGGGAAAGAGCCCGGTGGCGGTGTTCAAAAATCAACTCTTCATCGATCATCTCGGCCATCTGATCGTAACCGATTTCTTCAATTTTCTGGATTTCATGACTGGTACGGAAACCATCGAAGAAATGAACAAACGGAATCCGGGAGGCCAGGGTCGCCTGGGTGGCGATCAGCGCCATATCCATGGCCTGCTGCACGTTTTCGGCGCAGAGCATAGCCCAGCCCGTCTGGCGTGCGGCGTAGATATCGCTGTGGTCGCCGAAAATTGACAACCCCTGGCAGGCTATGGCTCTTGCCGTTACATGGAAAACAGTCGGCGTTAATTCACCGGCAATTTTGTACATGTTGGGAATCATCAACAGCAGGCCCTGTGAGGCAGTGAAGGTAGTACAAAGGGCTCCGGTGGTGAGCGATCCGTGAATAGACCCGGCAACCCCGGCTTCGGATTGCATCTGGTTGACTACGGGCACTGTTCCCCAGATATTTTTCTGCAGGGTGGCCGACTTTGAGTCAGCTTCTGCTGCCAGTGGGGTCGATGGGGTAATGGGGTAGAGCGTGATAACTTCACTAGTGGCGTAGGCGACATGGGTACACGCCTGATTGCCGTCAATTGTTACCATCTTTCGCGACATGATTTGTTCTCCTTTGTTATTCCTATTTGTTGGGCCAGTAACGTGGCGAAAACTGCCAAAATAGTATAAATGTCCTGAGGGGTATGGGCGGTCGTTCACGAAATACTCGGTGATAATAGTATATGGATGGCTGAATTACAACTAATTCAGCGATAAATTTAGTCGTCCACACTCTACACATCGCTACAGCAATACAATGAATGAAAAACGCTTAACGGTACCATAAGCAAAACAAAACAGACATCAGGCAACTGATGGTCAGGCTGTTGTGTCGGTCACTGCAACATGCATTGCATTATGTTACGAAGTGTTGATGATGAATTACGTATTGAAAGGATTGCTCTATGATAAGAATTCAAGATTCGGATTTGAGAAAACTCCTCAATTTTCTTGTTCGGCAAGAGGAATTTGTCTTTCTCGATACCTCGCGACCGGATCATGAAAATGTTGAATCACTCTTGTTTCTTAAACCGGTAGAGAGACTGATATGCAGGTCTGGCGATAATCTTGGTGAATATCTGGCTGCTCTTCAGGATCGCTTGGATCACGGATTGTATCTGGCCGGTTGGGTGGGCTATGAATTTGGTGCAATGCTTGAGGGAAAAATATCGACCAGCAAAGATTTCTCGCCTGACGATTTCCTGGTGCTAGCCGATTTAGGGGCCTATGTAAAACCATGCAGATTTGACCATTTGACCGCTCTGCATGATTTTCCTTTTGTGTCTGATGGCGATTGGAACGGGGATGCCGCCTCATCTTATACAATCGAAAATCTTCGGCCCAACATGGTTAAAGAGGAATTTATCGAGGTTCTCGATCAGGTAAGGCAGTATATCATTGCCGGCGATACCTACCAGGTGAATTTTACCATGAAGCTGCTCTTTGATTTTGCCGGCTCCACTGAAATGTTGTACTCCATGCTGCGCAAAAATCAATCTGTTGCCTACAGCGCATATATCCGAAATGGCGAGGAACGAATACTATCATTTTCTCCGGAACTGTTTTTCAGGAAAAAGGGTAACGAGATTACCGTTCGTCCAATGAAGGGGACTGCGACGAAGGGAAAAACCAGTGGCGAAGAGCAGCACAACAGCGCCGTGCTCCACCGGGACGGCAAAAACAGAAGTGAGAATGTCATGATTGTTGATCTGCTGCGCAATGATCTCGCCCGGTTGATGCATGGACATGGAGAAAGTCAGGTCTTCGTCGAATCGCTGTTTGATGTTGAATCGTATGAGAGTTTGCTGCAGATGACCTCTACGGTGAAAGCCAGAAGTGCGTCGCCTGCAATGTCGAAGTTACACCTTACTGAACTGTTTCGGGCTCTGTTTCCTTGTGGGTCGATAACCGGTGCGCCGAAAATTCGAACTATGCAGATAATCGATGCATTGGAAAAAGAACGACGGGGGGTCTATACCGGCGCTATTGGCTACTTTGGCCCGGATGGCTCTGCTGTCTTCAACGTGCCTATCCGGACGATACGACTTCAGGGGAATACCGGAGAGATGGGCATTGGCGCGGGTATTACCCACGATTCAATTGCTGAAGAAGAATGGCATGAATCTTTGTTGAAAGGTCGGTTCTTAACCCATTGTCAGCCTGATTTTCAGTTGTTGGAAACAATCCTCTGGCAGCCGGGCGCAGGCTACTGGCTGCGTGAAGAACATCTCCAGCGGTTGGCCGATGCCGCACAATTCTTTAAATTTTCCTGTGACATGCAGGGCGTACATGCTCGACTTGACAAGGAAGCGTTGTCTTTTATGGACGAATGTTATCGAGTGCGCCTGGTTCTGGCCAAGGATGGCCGGATATCCCTCACATCTGTACCGTGTGCGACGCCTGCGCTCATGAAGTTGCCGCTCAAGCCACAACAGGCAGAAGAGACTGAACTGCCATTGGTTGCTTTTTCGTCGTTCATGATAGATGCCGAAGGCCCCTGGCTTTTCCACAAAACGACGATGCGTTCCTGGTATGACGCAGAGTATGCACTGGCGCAAAAAAATGGTCTGTATGACGTACTCTTCTGTAATGGCGCAGGAGAGGTGACTGAGGGCTGTATAACCAATGTAATCATTTACCGGGAAGGCAGGTATCTCACGCCTCCGTTTACAGCAGGCCTTCTGCCGGGGGTGATGCGTGGATACCTGCTGGCGAATGGCGATGTCCCGGTTGTTGAAGGAATACTGACCAGAGACGATGTGCATGCAGCCGAGGCTCTCTTCGTCTGCAATTCGGTTCGAGGTCTGGTGCGGGTGAAGATGAGGACGGACGCGCAGTAAGGTCAGTGTACCATTGAATCATCCTGCTCGGGTGTTATCTCTATCGGTGGGATGAGCAGATTGTGCAGTTTGCCCAATTCCCTTACTGCGGTCATAAATGATGATGGGAGCGGGATATCTCGCTCTTCTGTCAAAAAATCCAATTTTTTGGCACGGATAAGGGCCGCCGAGCTGTCGCCGCCTTCCTGGTGGTCGCAGAGAGTCTGAATGCGCAGGGCGTCGGTGAGAAGGGGGCAGAGGGAGGAGAACTCTTCTCTGATGTTGAGAAGTTCCTGTTCAATATCTCCCCAGTTCTCCTGGCGGAAACGGACAAATTTTTCAGCCGGATTCCGGGTATCAAAAACTTCATTGACGATTGAACCGGCCAGCATAACGAGGTGCTCTTTGTTCCGCTCCGGCCTATTTTCCATCAGCCTGGTGCGCACTTCTTTATAGAACACCATCTGGACAATACTGACCCCTTCACGCAACGAAACGATAAGTTGTGATTGTTTTTTTGTTGAATTTTCTTCCATTGGACAGTTGTCAATTAGAGAATGATTTTTACTGAAAGACTTCCTTTTAACGTTGCATATATTCGTAGCCGGACCTCTTCATTTGGTACCTCAAGTTCCGCGAGGAGACTGTGATATTTACCCTTTGAACTTGAGTGTGAATGACTGATTTTGACCGTATGCGGTGCACAGGCAGCAACAATTGCGTCCTTAAGCAGGCTGCAATCCTCACCTATGACCGTATATGCCCAGTCACAGGGGTATTCTATTTCTGGTTGTTCGGGCGATTCCCGATGCAGCTTATTGTTGTACAGAACCATTGCTTCTCTCTTCGATAATGTATGGATAGTGTTCGCGATATGAAAGCGTTTCGAGGAAAAGTAATAATGAATGGGCTGGCGTGTGTCAAGAAAAAGACCTATTAGATGATTCAAGACATCTTTCAGGAAATAGTCTTTTGAATAAATCATCCTCTGATGATACAATCGAGCAAAGTGCGTGCAAAGCGGAGCGATACCCGCGACTACATCAGAAAAATAGTGAAAATGAAAAGGAATACCGTGGATTCTAGTCAGAACAAGCAAGCAGTTGACGATGCGCTCTTTGAGTGTGAAGCGCAGAAGAGGGCCATCTTTGAGGGATTCAGTGGGATTCTCATCCTTTTTGACCACAATATGAAGGCGCAATATATCAACAGGACGATGCATGAAAAATATCCTGATGCCATCGGTAAATTCTGTCATGAAATTTTTTGTGCCCGCACGGAAAAGTGTGCATTGTGTGCCTTTCCAAAGAGTATGCAGAGCGGCACAATCGAATCGAGCACCCAGCGTATCGGAATTTTCGGCAGGGATGGCGATGAGACGGTTTTCGATATTACAGCTTCCCCGGTCAAGAGTAGAAATGGCAATGTTTCCGGGGTAATTGTCATCGCTCAGAATGTGACCGAACAATACCGACTGGAAAGACAGCTGCGGCACACCCAGAAAATGGAAGCTATTGGTACTCTGGCCGGTGGCGTAGCCCATGACTTCAATAACGTTCTTACTCCTATTATGGGGTATACGGAGATAATTCGCTTGAAGCTGCGGCAGGACGGTTTCGGCGATAAAGCCGTATACGAATATCTGGAACAAATCCTCAAAGCTTCGAAGAGGGCAAAGTCTCTTGTCGAGCAAGTTCTGACTTTTTCACGAAGCACTGAAAAGAAAGCGATGCTGCAATACATGCATCCTATTATTAAAGAGGTGATGAAGCTTATGCGGGTCACCCTGCCCAGTACCATCGTCATTAACGAGGACGTAGATGAGCGGTGCGGCCGGGTATTAATCGATCCAGTCCAAATTCATCAGGTCCTTATCAATCTGTGCACAAACGCTGCCCATGCCATGGTGGGCAGACATGGTGTGCTCGCCGTGAAACTTGATAAAGTAATACCGAAATCAGGCAATAAAGAATGGCTTGAGTTAAGTGTTGCGGATACCGGCGACGGCATTGAAGAGGAGTTGCTCGATAGAATTTTCGAGCCGTATTTCTCCACCAAAGAAAAAACCAGCGGAACCGGCATGGGACTGGCCATGGTCCATGGGATTATCAGTCGTCAGGGTGGGCATATTGAGGTTGAAAGTGAGATTGGCAAGGGGACTATCTTCAGGGTTCGTTTGCCCATCGCCCAGCGAGAGACCGGGGTCGAGCAGGTTGTCTCCCTGGGCGATCTGCAGGGTGGGTCCGGCAGAATTATGCTGGTAGACGACGAGGAGCAGGTGGTCCAGGTTACCGGAGAGATCTTGCAGAGTCTTGGGTACGAGATCGTCGGCAGGACTTCACCACTGGAAGCGCTGCAGCTTTTTACCAGTTCACCCGATGACTTTGACATGATTATTACCGATTTGACCATGCCCGGACTGACCGGCCTGGAGCTCAGTGAACGGGTCAAAGCAATACGCCCGGATATTCCTGTTGTTCTCTTTACCGGCTATTCGGATCAAGTCTCAAAGGATGCCGCCGTGAAGGCTGGCATAAAAGAGTACTGTATGAAGCCGATCTCCATGCGTGAGCTGTCCCATGTGGTCGGACGATTTCTTGGAACTGCTGCCCGGACCAGGCAGTCGAGCCCGTCCGGGGGAGAAATCCTGTAATCAGCTTCGGTAGTCCGCGCCGTTCTGCAGACTGATCTGATCGTTGAGTGTCCACAGGTCGTATAAATAGCCAAAGGCAAATAGTCCACCGGTACAGAGATATATTAAGCCGGTTATCCATTTGCCCATATACATCCTGTGGATCCCGAAAATCCCGAGAAAAGCAAGGAGCAGCCAGGCGAGGTTATAATCTATCTGGCCTGGGCGATAGCGAATATCTGCGTCTCTATTCATCCCCGGGATGAGAAAAAGATCGATGATCCAGCCGATGAAAAATAATCCCAGGGTAAAAAAATAGATTGTGCCACTGATCTGTTTCCCATAGTAGAAACGGTGTGCTCCGAGAAAACCAAAAATCCAGAGCAGATAGCCGAGCATAAGGGAATGTGTCGTGCTGTTATTGTTTGCCATTGTCTATCTTGATTGATTGTTTGTATTTCCGGATTCGCTTCCAGGCCTCGTCCAACCGCTCCTCCGTTATTATCCCTTCGTCCAGCCCCTGCATGATAGTATCCATCACTTTCGGCAAGATCTTTGGGTCATGAACAAGATTATTGCCGATAATTATAAGATCGACACCGGCGGCAAGTGCTTTGCAACAGGCATCCTCAATTCCATAGTGAGCAGTAATTGCTTTCATCTGCATATCATCGGAGACGATAACACCGGTGAAATGCAGTTTTTGCCGGACAAGGGTCTGGATAGTGGCTCGGGACAGGCTGGCAGGAAAGTGCGCATCAAATTTTCTATTAAAGATATGGCCGAGCATGATCGCGTCAGCCTGACCGCCTTGTATCAGATGCTGATATGGCAGCAGTTCAATTTCCTGCCATGTCCCGGTGACATCGACAAAGCCGAGATGTGAGTCGGTGCGGGAGCTGCCGTGACCTGGGAAGTGTTTCAGACAGGAGAGAACTCCCTGGTGCCTGTGTTCGTTGACCCAGGCCCCGGCGTGAGCGGTGACAATGGCGGGATCCGCGGAAAAACTGCGGCCGTATCTGCCGATGATTGGATTTTCCGGGTGGACATTGAGATCGACAACCGGGGCAAAATTCAAGTTAACACCAACACCTGCCAGCATCCGGGCAGTTTGCCGGGCGCTTGCAACAGTAGCTCTTAGATCAGAGCAGCTGCCAAGTTCCATTGCCGATGGAGTGACCGGGAAGCCTCGCTCTTTTTTGAAGCGATTGACCTGGCCGCCCTCCTGATCCACGGCAATAAGCAGGGTATCGGCTGCGAGTGTTTGCAGAGATGCGGTGAGCTTTTGGAGTTGGCCGGCATCGATAATGTTATTGGTGTTTTGTGCGGCGGCCAGGAAACGATCAAAAAGGATTACTCCGCCAAGATTTCTTTTCTCTATGTCTTCGACAATAGGATGGTCGGAAGTGATTTTGTCACCGGTAAAACCCAGGATAAAAAGTTGACCTATTTTCTGTTCCAGAGAGAGGATGGACATATGTCTTCCGGTGTTGGTATTTGTTCTTGAGGGATCAGCTTGTTGCAGGTTTGAGCATTACTTTCAGCGGTTGGAATTGTCAAAGTATTTTTCCCGGACATTAGGTGTCAAATTTATGACAAAAAAATGTTATGTGCAAAACAGCAGTCGGGAATGGGTAAAGAAAAAAAATAACTGATATCACGTTTAGCTAATTACATGAATAATATCAAAGCATTATATTTTTTCATGAGCGCGCGCAGACAGAATATTTAATCGTGGCATGTTTCATGCTTTAGAAAAAATAATAGAAAGAGAGGTAAAGATTTTTTGGCGGGTAGCCGATAACAATACTGATCAACAAAAAATCTTTTGATAACGTATAATACTGAGGAACATCGATCATGACTTTCACCACTAAAGAAGCTCACTTTTCCAAACCGGACCTGCAGCAGGTAGAGTTAGAAAAGGTAATGGTTGAGCTTGACTATGTAAAAAAACAGTCTGAGCGACTCGATCTCATCAATAAGCTGCATGCAAGAATGGCTGGCGTGCTCAGTCTGACTGGAATGATAGAAGCCTATTCCGTCTGGTTGATGCCACTGGTTGAACATGAACTTATCGGTTACAACAACAGCAGTCGAAAAAAACGGCATCTCTTTTGTTCCGGACACGGGCCAAATAGACGGAAGGCCATTAACTTTGCTGAACAACTTATTGATAATAAATCACCGCTCAACGGATCTATCACCAATAGAAATGGCCGGTATGCTTATAAATGGGTCTTTGAAACGGCTGATGACGCTGGGATCCTGTTGATTCTGAAGAAAGGCCATAAGTTGTCACCTGAGGAAATAGATCTGATCAACCATTCTTTTGAGATATTAGCAGAATGTCTGCGGCGCGGGCTGGAGTACGAGGACCTTTTCGAGCGGGCAAGTAACGATCAACTCACCGGTCTCTCTAACAGACGGGTCTTTGAAGACCGCATTTATGGCATGATAGACAGTGCCAAAAGGCATCATCATGCTCTGTCCATGATTTCGATGGATCTGGATAAATTCAAGGAAATTAATGACAATCTCGGTCATCAGGCAGGCGATGAAGTGTTGAAGGTCATAGCTGACGTTCTCAAACGCGCCGTTCGGTCAACTGACCTGCTGGTCCGTATGGGTGGCGACGAGTTTCTGCTCATCCTTGATAACACCGATCTGAAAAATGGCAGAATTTTGGCAGAAAGATTATGTGTCGCAGTCGATAAGCTGGACATCTGGGCAAACGAGACAACCAAACTTGGTGTTTCTATTGGCCTTACCCAGCTCAAACAGGAAGAGTCCATGAGACAGTGGCTGGAGCGCACCGACGATATTCTTTATCATGCCAAGGCTGAAGGGCGATCAAGGGTTGCTGTGGAGTAGATTTCCAGTCTTACAGGATAGAAAACAAAAAGGCCGACTTGAAAAAGTCGGCCTTTTTGTTTTCTATCCTGAGGCTGGACGGTAAAATATGTCAGTTCTTACTGATCGCGATTTTGATAGGAATCGCATGCAGGGAGCTGGTGTGTTGCTCGGTTGAGCCAAGACTCCAGTCGCCGCATGTATACTTGTCGCCAAGCAATGCATCAAGCTCGCGGACGACTCCGGTTATATTGATAACCGGATGGCGGGAAAAAACCTGAGGAAGTCCCTGGGTAAGATTGCAGGCCAGGCAGCAATTTGGCCGTTCGTGCAGGAGTAGCTCCATAATGAGTGTGCTGCTGTCAAATTCCCGGTAGGCCAGTTCGATGTCATACGAGCCTTCGTTGGCATCACCGAAAAGAGCCTCAAAAAAGTCATTGGTCCTTTCTTTAGGGAAAATTGTTGCTAAACTCTCTGCTGTCAGTACAGATTTTATCATGTCGGTTGTCATAGGTATTATAGGAAAAAATTTTTCTGGTCGAGATGACGAAGAATTCTTCTTTACATGAATTGCTGGGCAATAATACAACAGTGCAACCAATTTTGTCAACCGACGTTGCACCGGGAAATGGCCTGTGTTAGAGTAACGGCCATGATAAATGAAAGAATTTCTCCAACTTCTGACGCCGTTTCGGCTATTGTAAATCGGCAGGAACTGAACGAATCGCAGTATCTCGCGGTAACAACAACAGCAGGCCCGGTACTGGTGATTGCCGGGGCCGGAAGCGGTAAAACGCGAACGTTGGTGTACCGGGTCGCCCACCTGGTGGAGAGCGGTGTTCCGCCCGAAGCGATTCTGCTTCTCACCTTTACCAGAAAGGCTAGCCAGGAAATGTTGTGGCGGGCTGGTCGACTGTTGAACGAAAACTGCAGCAGGGTCGTCGGCGGAACCTTTCACGGCGTCGCCAATATGCTGCTGAGACGATATGGTTCTCGCATCGGCTACGGGTCGTCATTTTCGATCATCGATCGTGCCGACGCCGAGGGGATCGTCAACCTGCTGAAATCTTCTCTTGGTCTTGGAAAGCACGATAAACGCTTCCCGTCCAAGCGTGCCGTCATCAATATGATCAGCGGCTCCGTCAACCGGTCAATCGACCTTGAGGGGCTGGTTAATGAGCAATATGCCCATCTGTCTGATCATCTTGAGGATATTCTCGCCCTGGCCAAAGCGTATCAGCAGTTCAAGTTTGACCACGGTCTGATGGATTATGACGATTTACTGGTCAACTGGAAACGACTGCTGGTCGAGTCGCCGGAAGTACAGCAGGCCGTA
>JBBRDD010000075.1:0-19976 GCA_038204235.1 Desulfobulbales bacterium | reverse complement strand
TTAATGACGTCGATTAACTTATGCAACTGCTTGGTTATTTGCTCAACGACGGAATTATCCCCTCTTGAGACAACGGTGAGAGAGGAAACGCCAGGGTCAAGTGTTTCTGCCACGCACAGACTTTCGATGTTGAAGCCACGACCACTGAACAGGCCGGTTACCCGGGAGAGCACTCCTGGTTTGTTTTGCAGAAGTACGGAAATTGTGTGTTTCATCTATGTGATCCTGGATGTAATAAATTCAAAATTTTCACGAAAAACGCCACGTCCATCGGGCTCAGTTTTAACGAAGTTCAACTTTCAAGACTCGAAAGGAAGATAACCCCGCAAAAGATTTGCGGGATGCTGTTCAGTACCCCCTTGAGGGGTGTAAGTTCATTCACGAAATAATTTTCTTGTACAAAACACAAGAAAATTATTTCTAATTCACTACACGAGCAGCATTTCTGTGTTCGATTTTCCGGCAGGTACCATGGGGTATACCCCTTCTTCCTTTTCAATTTTAAAATCCATGATGACCGTGTTGTTGGTTGCCAAGGCTTCTTTGATAACCGGTTCGACCTCATTTTTTGTAGTGGCTCTGAGGCCGACTGCGCCATAGGCCCTGGCGAGATCGACAAAATCAGGAGTTACATCCATGGTAGTCGAAGCGTACCGCTTAGCGTAGAACAACTCTTGCCACTGTCTTACCATACCGAGATAATTGTTATTCAAGATTGCAACCTTGACCGGACACTTATACTGCCTGGCCGTGGCCAGTTCCTGAATATTCATCTGAATAGAGCCGTCACCGGCGATGTCGATAACGGTCTTGTCCGGAAAGGCCATTTGGGCGCCGATGGCAGCCGGTAGGCCAAAACCCATGGTGCCGAGGCCACCGGAGGTAACAAAATGGCGGGGATGATCGAATTTATAGAACTGGGCCGCCCACATCTGATTCTGACCGACTTCGGTTGTAATAATTGCCTGACCACCGGTTAACTTATGGAGCATTTCAATAACGTACTGTGGTTTGATGATGTCGTTATTTTCTTTATAGCACAATGGATGTTCAACGGTCCATTGGCGGATCAGGTTAAACCACGGGGTATGTCTTGCCGCCTCTTCTTGAAGATTTATATTTGCTTTGGTGTTAAACCAGTCGTTAATGGCGGTAAGAGCGTTTTTGCAATCTGCCACGATAGGAATATGCACCTTAACATTTTTACTGATGGAGGTGGGATCTATATCTATATGGATGATTTCGGCCTTAGAGGCGAATTCCGCCAATTTACCTGTAACTCTGTCATCAAATCGGGCACCAACGGCGATTAAAAGATCGCACTCGGCGACGGCCATATTCGCCGTATACGTGCCGTGCATGCCAAGCATGCCCATGGAAAGTTCATGCGTACCGGGGAAAGCACCGAGGCCCATCAAAGTCATGGTCACCGGGATATTGAGTTTTATAGCCAGTTCAGTCAATTCTCTGGATGCATCGGATAAGATGACCCCACCCCCAACATAAAGCACCGGTTTTGTCGCTTTGGAAATTTTCTTACAGGCTTTTTCAATCTGCATCGGATGCGGTTTGTATGTTGGCTGGTAGCTCAACATGTGAACGTCCGTTTTTTCCGGATAGGTCATTGGACTGGCCAGCAGATCCTTTGGCAGGTCTACCAGTACCGGACCGGGACGACCGGTGCGGGCAATATGAAAGGCTTCCCGGATAGTTGGAACTAAATCTTCAATTTTACTAACTAAATAATTATGTTTTGTGCACGGCCTGGTAATACCAACAATGTCCACTTCCTGAAACGCATCGTTGCCGATAAGTGCCCGGGGGACCTGACCAGTGAGCACAACCAGAGGGATAGAATCCATGTAGGCAGTGGCAATTCCGGTGACGCCATTGGTGGCTCCCGGACCCGAGGTGAGCAGGGCAACGCCGACTTGACCTGTAACCCTGGCTAAACCGTCTGCTGCGTGCACTGCGCCCTGTTCGTGGCGAACGAGAACATTTTCAATATCGGCATCCATCAGGGCGTCGTACAGATCAATCACCGCACCCCCGGGATACCCAAATATTATTTTCACACCCTCTTCCTGCAGGCATCTGACGACTGCCTGGGAGCCGGTAATTTTCCCCATCAACGTATTTCCTTATAATAATTATGAAACTTTCATTGGTATGGAAGAACATGTTGAAAAACCAATGAATTTAGAGCGAGCAGAAAATATATCTGCCAATAGTCCATCTGTCAACCGACAAAGGGGGCTCCGGGGACAGCGGGCCCAAAATGTATCCTGTCTGAAGACCTTTTGTACACATTTGCTTGTGTCTCTCACTCTGCTGGGTAAGAATTGCCGGCCAAAATATGACGATGCCGCTTTATAATAGGCTGAAAACTAAAAATAACCGGGTATGCTTGTGTTCGTGAAAAAACCAGCTTGACATCTTCGGGTGAAGATGTTTACTCTGAACAGATCGAACTATTTGACTAACAATTAATAAATTTGTAAATATGCACGTTATGAACTCACTCCTCTCACTCCTGGCTCTACTCTGTGGTCTACTGTTGCCGGATTCCGTGGCTGAGGATGAGTCGTAGTTTTATTTAAAAACGCAAGACACCTCAAGAGGCCACGGTTGAAAAACCGTGGCCTCTTTTTTTTTGTAATTGTCAATTACCGGACGCAACTTCTCGAGGAGAAAATATGAACCCTGCATTAGTAAAAAAATATCGACCCTATCCACCGATCGATTTGCCGAATCGTACATGGCCGGGAAAGAGGATAGAAAAGGCACCCATCTGGTGCAGTGTCGATCTTCGTGATGGTAATCAGGCCCTGGTCAAGCCGATGAGTCTTGAGAAAAAGCTGGAGATGTTTCGCCTGCTCACGCGCCTTGGGTTCAAAGAAATCGAGGTTGGTTTTCCCTCCGCGTCCCAGGTGGAGTTTGATTTTACACGATTACTTATTGAAAACAATCTCATCCCGGATGGGACGCTGATTCAAGTCTTGACTCAGGCACGGGAACCACTCATCAAAAAAACTTTTGCATCGGTAAAGGGTGCAAAGGAAGCTATCGTTCACCTGTATAATTCTACCTCTACCTTACAGCGAAGAACAGTTTTTAAAATGAGTCGAAAAGAGATTGTCGAACTCGCCATCCACGGCGCCAAGCTTCTTAAAGAAGAACAGAAAAAATACCCTGAAACTGTCTTTCGGTATGAATATTCTCCCGAGAGTTTTACCGGTACAGAGTTGAATTTTGCGCTGGAAGTATGTGAAGCAGTAATGAATGTTCTTCAGCCGACTCCAGAAAATAAAATAATAATCAATCTTCCTGCGACAGTCGAGCTGTCGAGTCCAAACATATACGCCGACCAGATAGAGTGGTTCTGTCGCAACATGACTGGGCGAGATTCAGCTATAATCAGTATTCATGCGCACAATGATCGTGGCTGTGCGGTTGCTGCAACCGAGCTGGCGCTGATGGCCGGAGGAGAGCGGGTCGAAGGAACCCTGTTTGGCAACGGCGAAAGAACCGGGAATGTTGACCTTATCACTCTTGCCTTGAATTTGTTCACCCAGGGCGTCGATCCGGAGCTTGATATTACCGATATTAACGGTCTGATCGAAATCTATGAAAGGGTCTGCCGCTTGCCTGTTCATCCCCGTCATCCGTATGCCGGTGAGCTTGTTTATACTGCATTTTCCGGCTCTCATCAGGATGCGATTAATAAAGGTATGCATGCATATGAAGAGAATGATTCGGGAATATGGGCAGTGCCCTATCTGCCTATCGATCCGTCCGATGTCGGACGAACCTACGAATCCATTATCCGCATTAACAGCCAGTCGGGAAAAGGCGGCGTAGCCTATGTGCTGGAAAAAGATTTTGGTTTCAAATTACCAAAAGAAATGCAGCCGGAGTTCGGCAAAGTTGTGCAGGAAGTTACTGACCGAGAGGGAAAAGAACTGCTGCACAGCGAAATTTTCCAGACTTTTGAAAGAGAGTATCTTGCCCTGGATAGTCCGTATGACCTCGATACCTTCCATGTCGTTAAAAGACATATGAATAAAGGAGAAAAAAGATCACAGGCGGACGTTGAAGCGACGTTGCTGGTTCATGGCCGGGAAACGACGGTTGCGGCGTCCGGCAATGGACCTCTGGATGCTTTCTGTTCGGCGTTGAAGCAACAAGTAACCGGTGATTTCACCCTGACCAGCTACCATGAGCATGCTTTAACCGGCGGCTCAAGTGCGCAGGCTGCTGCGTATATTGAGATTCAGGCGTCAAACGGCCAGGTCAGCTGGGGTACAGGAGTTGATACTGATATTATTATTGCCTCAATAAAGGCGGTCTTGAGCAGTTTGAATCGACTTGAAAAATATGCGCATAACAGGAGAGCTGAAGCCGCTGTCGTAGATTGACGCAGCTCTGGTCATGGCTGACAATTATTTAACGAAAAGGTAGGTGGCGATACCTATCGCGGCAAGCCATATGTTGGTTATATTCGACACGGTTATATTGAGTATCGCCGCCAGTGGCTTGCCTCTGTTGAGCAGAACCAGGCACGATTTGAACTCCGGCCAGCTGGTCAGGGTGGCCAGAACAACAAAGCCGATGACACCTTTTGGGGCATGGGAGTGGTGTGCTGCAAAGGACACAATCGGATCAAGACAATAGCCTGATACAGTTAAAACCATTATCGCCGGTATGATCCAGTAGCTCGGTTTAAAATGGTGGTGCTCTTCTTTTTCTTGTATTGCCTCTTCTTTAGGGCGAAAAAAGAATAAAATAAGCGTGGTAGACACACAGCCAAACAACCAGAAAATATAGTGGGAGGTATTCAGCAAGAAGAAACTGCCGGCAAAGATGGCCGTGCTGCCAATTGTCACTGCCGTATACATTTTATGTATGGCAAAGGTCTTTGTTACTTGTCTGCATATAACTGCGGCAATAAAAAGCAGTATCGGATTGATAAAGTTGGATCCGAGAGGCGTCGAGGCAGCAAAGATAATGTCGCCGACCAGCAGTCCAACCAGCAGACAAACGGCTTCGGGACCGTTGGTGATAAATCCGGTTAATGTGCCAATACTCTTGTTATTTTTTAGGCATTCAATGAGTATTTCGATGGCAAAGCCGATACAGAGCATGTCGACAATTATTCCTGCTGCGCCGACAGCGGCAAGCGGAACATTTCCCGCAAAGAGCAGGGCACTGCCGATAAAAAAGATGAGGACCAGAGCCCAGGCTGCGAGATCGAGAATTCCGAGGGAGTTTGTGAGAAATTTCTTCAAAATACTATTAAATGGCTGTGGAGAAGAGTAAGATCACTGTTTATGCCGGTTGATAAACTCGGTAATATCGGTTCTGCCGATAAAAAATGCACTTAAAATATCGCCGTCGATTTTGAGTGCCGGGATCATCCTGATCCCATCATTCCAGCTTCGTCGTGGTTCAGTTGCCACATCGATTAACTCCACGTCTATATCCGGATGCTGTGCAGCTATCTCGAGGAGATATTTTTTAGTTACATAACACCGTGGGCAAAACGAAGATTTGTAGAGGCTTATGTGCATGGCATGTTGGGCAGGAACTGGAAATCATGGACGGGAGTTCATCGCAGCAAATCAATAATATGCTCCAACCATAGCGAATCTCGATTTTTTTCACAACAAAAGACTGAGGATTGTCTGATTTGCATGGCAATGGGGCAAGAAATACGATCTTCACATAAAAAAATTCATGACAACTGAACAAACGACATGCAAACAATGCGGCACCTGCTGTAAGCAGGGGGGGCCCGCTTTACATAGCCAGGATCTCGAACTGGTTAGAAGTGGCAGAATACCGGTTAGCCGCTTGATCACCATAAGAAAAGGCGAATTGGTCCACAACCCTCTGGCAGAAAGAATCCAGCCGGTGAGCGTCGAATTGGTAAAACTAGTCGGTAAGAAAAGGCAATGGGAGTGCTGCTTTTACGACGACACGCAGGGCTGCTCAGTCTATAAAGACAGGCCTTATGCCTGCCGGGTGCTCAAATGTTGGGATATCGGGGATATTTCCGCTGTCATGGAGAAGGATACTCTAAGCCGGTTCGATATTCTTGATAAAGACGACCCGCTCATTACCCTCATTATGGAATATGAACGAATTTGTCCCTGTGATGACCTGGGATATATCCAATCCCATCTGAAACAGTTATCGGAGGAACAAAAAAATGAAATGGAGCGGAGAGTGCAGAGCGACCTGAAATTTCGGGCCAGGGTCACTGTCGATTTTCAGCTGAAAGTGAGTGAGGAGCTTTTCTATTTTGGCAGGCCGTTGTTCCAACTTCTGCAGCCATTAGGCGTAGAGCTCACTGAATCGTCATCGGGATTTTGCCTTGTCTGGGGTAAATAGCGCTCCAAGTTACAATCTGTTCTGAAAATATGTACTTCGCCCTTACACCAACCGGTGCATGGCCGCAAATTTTCGTCAAAATCCAGCTCAGTCTGGCATTGAGCTTTCCGGCCAAGTGAAAACTAAACGTACGCGAGGTTGTTAGTCTTTCATACCGTACTCTCCGGGCTGAGATAATACCCTGGACGCATCCTCTCGCTAGAGTTTATCATCATGTTCTATCTGCCGGCAGCCGATCCCAAGGAATCACTTCAATCCATTTGACCCACCTCAGTTTTTTGGATTCAACTTCCTCCACCCTGCTGCCTCTTCCTTGTGTATCGAATCTTTTGCATATGAAGTCAAGGAAACTGTAATTAATGTATCAAATACAGTGGCTTGGACATTTGTGGTATAATATTAAAAAAAAATTTGTATTCTGTAAGTGTTTAACCTACAATTCATCAAAGTTCAATTATGGTTACACCATAATGTTTAATACAAATTTTAAATTTTGAGAAAAAAATGAAAAAAATTAACTTTAGTTCAATTACCTTCCGGCTTGTTTTCGGCGGATGTATTGCAGTCCTGATACCACTGTTGATAGTCGGCGCAGTTTCTGTTTATGAGTCGACTAATGCTCTTTCAGATGTATCGGAAAAAAATGCTCAGGAACACGCTGAAAACCTTGCCGAGACAATTGAGACAACTATTGGTTTGCAGACTGTAACAGCCAGTGCATTAGCCGCTGATAAACATGTGATTGAGGTCCTGGGAAAAGTTAAGGAGCTTGGTGCTGCAGGAGCTGCTGGGGAATTAGCTTCGCTCAGGCAGGATATGAAACAGAAATTTAAAGTGTTTGACGGAAATTATCTGGGTGTTTTTGTTACGGACGAAAATGGCTTGCTGGTAACAGGCGAGCTTGCCGATGGCAAAGAATATAAAGGTTCGAATATTTCGAGTCGTGACTATTTTCAAGACGCCAAAAAGACCGGATCTACTGTAGCTGGTGAGATTGTAAAATCAAAATCCACCGGAAAAATGATATATGTTGTTTGTGCCCCGGTTAAATCCAGTACTGGGGAATTTCTTGGTGTTTTTGGGATCTCAGTCAAAGCTGATTTGCTGATTAATATCGTCTCCGGTTCAAAGATTGGCGAGACTGGCTACGCGTTCATGGTTGATAAAAACGGTATTATCAATTCTCACCCCAACGAGAAGTTCATTCTCGAACTCGACCTGAAGACACTGCAGGGGATGGAAAACATCACCAAGGAAATGCTTTCCGGGAAAAAAGGGGTACAGAATTACACCTTCAAAGGAGTCGATAAAATAGCTGGTTATGCACCCGTTGCTGTTAAAAGCTGGAGCATTGCCATTACGCAAAATAGAGAAGAGTTTTTAAAAGCTCCTAATTCTATCCGTAACAGCTTAATCGCCGTTGTTATCGGAGCTCAGCTTTTGGTAGGTTTTTTAATATATTTCTCTTCAAAAAGTATAACCCGGCCGATTAATAACGCGGTGGCCGGTCTGAAAGATATTGCCGAAGGTGAAGGCGATCTTACCATGCGTTTAGTTGTGACATCAAAAGATGAAATCGGTGAAATGGCCAAATGGTTCAACCTGTTTATAGAGAGACTTCAAGTCATCATCAAACAAATATCGGCCAACTCCGCACATGTAAGCGAGAGTTCAACTAAGCTTTCCCGCATTTCTGCGGAACTGCTTTCAGGTGCTGAGGATACGTCGCAACGGTCAAACAATGTAGCGACAGCATCTGAAGAAATGAGCACAAATATTAATAATGTGGCAGCTGCAATGGAGCAGTCTGCGACCAATTTATCGATGGTCGCGGCGGCGTCTGAAGAGATGACTGCTACCATCAAAGAAATTGCCGAAAACGCAGAAAAAGCCCGAGGTGTCGCCAGTGGAGCGGTTGGCCAGTCACAGAGTGCGCATGAAAAAATGAACGAACTTGGCGTGGCGGCAAATAAGATAGGAAAAGTAGCTGAAACGATAACGGAAATCTCCGAGCAGACCAACCTCCTCGCCTTAAATGCAACCATTGAGGCGGCCCGGGCTGGAGAAGCAGGGAAAGGTTTTGCGGTTGTCGCCAATGAAATCAAAGAATTGGCCAAGCAGACAGCGATAGCTACGCTTGATATCAAAGCAGTTATTGCTGATGTCTTAAGAACTACCAAGTCTGCGGAAACAGAGATTGGGCAGATAAGCGGTGTTATGACGGGCGTTAATGAGATCGTGGCAACGATTGCAACGGCAGTAGAGGAACAGGCCGTCACAACTCAGGAGATTGCCAACAATATCGCCCAGGCCAGCCAGGGTATTCAGGAGGTAAATGAAAATGTCAATCAGAGCTCTGTCGTCTCAGTGAGTATTGCCCAGGATATTGCCGAGGTATCCGAAGCCTCACGTAATATATCGAAAAGCAGCAACGACGTGAAATCAAGCGCTCAGGATCTTTATGCTAGCGCAGAAGAACTCAATGCTATAGTTGGCAAATTTAAAGTTTGATAGAGAAACTCTCGATATGTTCTGCGGGGAATTATTCTTTTCCCGCAGAACATTAAATTATTATTACCTAAAGCAAATTCAGATCCTGCTGTTGTCCCTTCCCCAAAGTAAAATCCCCTTCGACTACGACGAATTGTCAATCGGTTTCTCTGGCTGCATTCCAACTGATCAGCGCATTATCGAACAATACACAGCACCGAGACTCAGGATGGTAATCGGAGAGAAGCCTGCAATTATGAACAGGTCAGTTGCTTGCAAAATCAGGGACTGACTCGCAGCAGCCTGACGTTTTCCGGGATGCAATTTTCTCCGCTATATTTTTTGCTCATTGTGTGCATTCTCTATGAAATAGTAACAAAGGATGCTTGGTGCTAAAACTGGATTGCTCTATCATCGATATGGAGCTACTTTTACGTGCAATACGGCAACATAGGGGGAGAGGAAAATGAAAAAAAACAGGAAAAATATCGATTTCCCGCAAGGACCGGTATCATCGCCTCGTATACTGATTACCACTCCTGTACTCAAACTCTTAACGAGTAGGGTGCAGAATGGGAGAAACGGAATCGAAAAAGATTTTTTCAAATTGGAATTCCCGTCCTGGGTGAACATCATCGCCTGCACTGCAAAAGATGAGATCATCCTTATCCGCCAATATCGATTCGGGACAGATCAAGTTGAACTGGAGATTCCCGGTGGAGCTGTCAACGTCGGGGAACCGCCCGTTAGAGCCGGGCTGCGTGAACTGCTGGAGGAAACAGGCTATGCTGGAGAAAATGGGAGGATTATCGGCAAGGTCTGCCCGAATCCGGCGCTTCAAGACAATTTCTGTTATACCGTTCTGGTGGAAAATGTGCAGAAAGTGGCAGATCCCGTGCTGGACGAGATGGAGGACATCGAAGTACTGATTGTGCCGGAGGAGGAAACCTTTGCCCTAATCAAAGATGGCATCATTACCCATGGCTTGGTTCTGAATGGCTTGATGTTCTATGCAATGACGAAAAAGATTACTCTGTAAACCAGGCTCGAACTACTCCATTTAATCCACCTGTTGTTCGGTTTCAGCTTTCCACCAACGGGAAAGCTGAAACCTCCCAAACGCTATTGCTTACAGCCTGTTACCAGGTTTTTCTCGAGATTTCTTCCCCTCTCGTTGAGATGGTTATCTGCTCCACCGGTACGGCTTGCCCTGCTTTTTCGATCGCTTTTTTAATGATAACATTCATGGCGGAACAGCACGGGACCTCCATTATGAGAATTGTCAGGCTTTTCAGGTGGCAAGTGCGGATTATTTCGGCAAATCTCTCGATATAGCTCTCTGCATCGTCAAACTTGGGGCAGCCCATCATTACTGCTTTACCGTCCAGATATTTTTCCTGAAAATGTCGAGCCGCCACTGCCGTACAGTCTGCAGCCACCAGCAGATCCGCATTTTGCAGGAAAGGTGCGTTGGCTGGGATGAGGCGAATCTGAACCGGCCAGTGGGAAAGTGCGGAGCTGCCGGTTTTTGTTGCGGAAAGCTGTGTGGGCATATTGGCCGACTGACAAGACGAACCGCCCGGTGTCGCGGCACGGGGAAACGACTGGATATGAGTCGAGGCGCAGCCGCAGTCCATTGTTGCCGGTGGTTGCTGGGGCTTCGCCAATTTCTTTTCTTCCTCCAGATAGATCTCAACGGCCTCTTCGTCAAATTCATCGGCTTCCCGCTGGATGACCTTCAAGGCTCCGGTGGGGCAGGAACCGAGACAGGCTCCCAGACCATCACAGAGTTTGTCGGCCACCAGTTTAGCTTTGCCGTCAATAATCTTCAGTGATCCTTCGGCGCAATCGGGCACACATTGACCGCAACCATCACATAACTCTTCATCAATTTGAATTATATTTCGTACTTCTTTCATATCGTTTATCCTCTTTTTCGGCTGAAGAACTCTATCGTCTTAGACTGCTTTTCCCTCAGGGACAATTCGATATCTGCCTTACCGGGGAGACAAGCAATGTTTACGTCTCAATAATAACACTGAACGGTCAGAAATCCTTGATCTGGGTCAAGTGATGAGAAGTAATTGGCAGTTTTTCACCATAATTTGGGTCAAAGCGAACGTTTTGCGGCAGGAGTACGGCAGAAATAAAAAAGGCGCGGCATCTATTGCGATACCGCGCCACGCCCTGAAGTCAGGCAGGGAAATTATCCGAGTATGGTTTTCAGGTCTTCTTCAGGTGTTGCTGCAATTGGCTTGCAGTCAAAGTTTTGTACCAGGACGTTAAGGACGTTTGGCGAGATAAAGGCCGGCAGGGAGGGTCCGAGGCGGATGTCTTTTATCCCTAAACTGAAGAGAGTCAACAGAATGACTACCGCCTTTTGCTCATACCAGGAAAGGATCATGGACAGCGGCAGGTCATTGACGCCGCACTCAAAAGCACCGGCGAGCGCCACTGCGATCTGGATTGCCGAATACGCATCATTGCATTGGCCGACATCGAGAAGGCGGGGGATACCGCCGATATCGCCAAGTTTTTTATCAAAGAAACGGAATTTACCGCAGGCAAGCGTTAAAATCATGCAGTCTTCTGGGACTTTTTCAACGAATTCGGTGTAGTAGTTACGTCCGGGTTTGGCACCGTCACAGCCGCCCACCAGGAAAAAATGACGAATGGCTTTACTCTTCACCGCCTCAATCACCTTGTCGGCGACACCGAGAACAGCATTGCGACCAAAACCCACCATGACACTGCCTTTATCGGTGTCCGCCGGGAAGCCGGGAAGTGCCAGGGCACGGTTAATGACCGGAGTGAAGTCTTTATCACTGCCGATATGAACGAGATCCGGCCAGCCGACCAGACCTGTGGTAAAAACGTTAGCTTTGTAGCTGTCGGCAGGTTTCTGGATGCAGTTGGTGGTGAACAGGATGGCACCTGGAAACTCGGGAAATTCTTTGGCTTGATTCTGCCAGGCGGTGCCGAAATGCCCATAGAAATGGGGGTATTTTTTCAGTTCAGGATAGCCATGGCAGGGCAGCATTTCCCCATGGGTGTAGATGTTGATGCCTTTCCCTTCTGTTTGTTTGAGCAATAATTCGAGGTCTCGCAGGTCATGGCCGGTTATTAAAATTGCTTTGCCGGCTTTGGCGCCAAGAGGTACTTCTGTCGGGGTTGGATGACCGTAAGTGCCGGTATTTCCAGCATCGAGCAATTCCATGGCCTTCAGGTTAACTTCACCGCATTTCAGCGTTAATGCAACCAGTTGTTCCAGGCTTTGTCCGCTTTTGGTGAATTCTGCCATGGTCTCGTGAATGTAGGCATAGATAGATTCATCTTCCTGGCCGAGAATGGCGGCATGATCGCCGTAGGCAGCAAGTCCGCGCATACCATAAACGGTAATCTGTTTCAGGGAACGCAGGTCTTCGTTTTCGTCAAGTTTATTGATAAAATCGAGATCCTGACCCTGGGCAATAAGACCATCTAGGGTCGCAGCGGGGGAAAATGATGCGGCCGGGGCAGCAAAATCGACAGAACCACCGGCGGCTATTACTTTGACCTTGAATGCATCACGCAATTGGAGAGTTTTTTTGATCAACTCCTGGAACCGAAGCGGATCAAAATCGACATTGGTAAGGCAGGAAAAAACCGCTTCCAGGGTGAAACGATCCAGCGCATTGTCGATAAGACCGACTTTTCTTCCTGCAACGGCTACCAGAGATAAGCCCTGCACTGCGTAAGTGAGAAGATCTTGAAGTGCTGCAACATCACCTGGTTTGCCACATACGCCGATCTTGGTACAACCGGTTCCCTTGGCAGTTTGCTCGCATTGATTACAAAACATAATACCCCTCCTGATTCGAGTTTATGTATTCCTTGTTTGAATACTTTTGAGATGGATTGGTCAATTAAGAAGGCGAGATCTGCATTTCTCAATCGATGTTGGAAAGAGGATACACGACATACATTGCTGTATCTTTGATTTAGGTCAAGAAGATAGTCTTTTTTTTATATATTACAATGTAGACACCGCAACGAGGGTGGAAGACGTTGCCTTGTCATACCATCCACCGGAATAGTCGCCAGAGATATCTGTCCGTGCAAACCCGGCCTTACTGAAAAGAGCGAGCCATCGATCGGCAGAGAACCCGGCGATAGTATAGATTCTGTGCCAATCCTCATTTGCCTTGCCTGCCTGCATGGGGCGCACCCGGAATCGCTCTTCTATCTGCACCGACTGGGTATGCGGGGTATAGTGTTTGCGTATTTCCTTGATAACCTTCCCCCCTTCAGGACGATCGAACATCTGAAACTGGAAGGTCTTTTGCTGGCGGATAAATTCTTTGCTCGGAACAAAAAGCTGGACCAGAAGTTTGCCTCCAGGCTGCAGGAGATTTCTGCAGCTATTCAGACATTGCATAATTTTTTCTTCGGAACCAAGCAGATTGAGCGTATTGTAGGGAATCAGGATTGCGGCAAAATCAATCAGAAAGGCCAGCCGGGTCATATCCATACATATATAGCAGAGCTTGTCCGCACAAGAGTGGTCCGCGTGCATGGCCAGGTGCAGCATTGGCAAGGAGATATCTATGCCGATAACATGACGATCAGGACAGTTGGATCCGGTCAGTCTGCGGGCAATGCGTCCGGTACCGCAACCAAGCTCAAGGATTGCCCCCTGTTTCGGTAAAAGCGGTTTGAAAAAGTCGATATCCGCTGTATAGCCGTCCATTTCAAGGGCGTAGAAGGAACAGGCAAGGTGTTCAGGCAGGGGCTGAAAGACATCCTCGGGTTCATCATCGTAATCCTGATATATTGTAACCATTGATCTCCAGGTTGCGGCTAGCTGTTTTCGCTCTATCTTGTTATTATTGGGTTCGCCACGATAGCATATGGGGCTTGACCGGACAAGAAAGGAACGAAAGGGACCGATCAAATTGTCAATTTTTACAGGAGAAGGGGGCAGAATTGAAAAAGAACGCGCACCCAACAGTCTATTCCACCGAGCACGGCCGGATCTGCCCGGCCGGCAGCACGCCGCTGAGATCTGCCCCTGCAGGAGATGGCATCGTCAGAATTGGCAGGGAGACCAAGGGGCGGAAAGGAAAAGGTGTAACAATCATTTCCGGAGTGCCCCTCGATGCATCTGGGCTTCAAGCCCTGGCCCAGGAGTTGAAACGGAAGTGTGGCTCCGGAGGTACGGTGAAAGAGGGCCGCATTGAAATTCAAGGGGATCACCGGGAGCTACTCTGTGCAGAGTTGCCAAAACGGGGCTGGCAGGTGAAGCGCTCGGGCGGGTGAATGTGGTTTAAACTCAAGACATCAAGGTGGTGAACCGTCATGATCATATCGAATATAAAAGTTTCATCTCTTTTCTTGCTGAAAGTCTGGTTGTGTGCCATCTTTTTTGGATGTGTTGCCGGCCAGATAAAACCGGCTTCGGCAGTGGAGCCTTCCGCAGCACCGACCATGGATATAACTTTTCAGGAGCAGTTGATCTCTGCCGAACTGGTTGATGTTCCACTTATCGATGTCCTGCAGCGCATTCAACAGGAGTTCGGCTTCAAAGCGCATTTTCATGGTGACCTGACGGAACAGATCACCATGACCTTTACCGATATGCCATTGCTGAAATGCCTGCGAAACTTGACGATCAATCAATCATTGTCGGTTGCTACCCGACCGGCTAATAAAGAGCCGGGAAGTGAGGAGGCAAAACAGATTACTGAAATATGGGTTCTCAGCCGAAGCAAGAATGCGCAAACTGTGAATATGTATCCTACCTCGCCGGAACCGCAGGAGCATCCTCAGTCGGAACTGCAGGCGCCTGGTCCTTCTGAAGTGCCGGGCAATGCCGGTGGGGATTCTGCCGGGCAAGAAGTAAATGCACCACAGGAGAATGCTCCTGCCGATCAGCCTGTGAATGATCAGAATAGTGAAGAAAGCACTAATCCGTAAACAATATAAAATCCTGCATCGACTGGTGATCCTGCGTCTAATATGGCGCTGGCCGAATTTTCATACAATGTGGATAACGAAATTACCTGAACATATCCGAAATTTATTCGCCCGGCTCAAAACCAATTTTGCTGATAGCCGCTCTGATCTGCTCCCGGGGGACATTGTTGTTGGTATAGGTGGCTTCTCCCTTGTCAAGATTTACGCTGACCTGTGAGAGGCCGGAGACCGCTTCGAGAGCTTTTTTTACTGAGCCAACGCAACGCTGGCAGCTCATCCCTTTAATTTTAATGTTTTCCATTTTATTCTCCCAAAGTTACCTGTTCTGTATGCTGCCGCTCTGTGACTGAGCAATGCATGGTAATCATCTGTGCTGAAATTACCAGTGCAGAATGTCGAGTGTCATGAACAATGCAAGCACCGGCGGCATGAGTCCGGATATCTTGTAATATATGATAATCTCGGCTGGTAAAAGATACTCAGCCCTATTGCCACAATGTCGTATTTGAATTAATATATGCAATACGTCAAGAGGTGAGTCAATGCGAAAAGTGCTGTATTTTATTATTGTCCTGTTATTGCTATTTCCCTTAGCCGGGATGAGCTCCGCAAAGAGGCTTTATAGCTGTTGCCATAAAGACATGCAGGCCACCTGTATGTGTGCGCAGCATACAGCAGGAATACGTACGGCTTCAGGCAATGATTTTTCTGCCGGGCAGGATTGCTGTCTGTTAAACAGGTGCAGAGGGTCGATTGCCGCAGAAGATACTGCCCTTTTTTCAACCTCATCACCCCTGGAGTTTTCTGGGATGATCGAGAAAGCATCCTTTTTGCCAATTATGCAGCCGATAAAGCCGGGATTCCGGCGCACCGGATTGTTGCTGGCTCATTTCCCCTCCGCACCTCTCTACACCCTCCATTGTTCCTTCCTCATTTAATGTTTTCGTCATATATTTTCAGATTTATCTGACAGGATAATTACACCGAAAGAACAGAACGTTGCGACCAGGTGTTGACAACAGCTACTTCGTTACAATGCTATAATTCTAACCTGTTTTATCCTGAAATAATTACACGATACCTATGGCTCAATAGGTGTGTCGCCCATGCTTTTAGAGAGAGGAGGAGGTATGATTGCAATTGTCAGGCAGTTGCTGGTCGTGGTGTGTATGGTGATTGTGTCGGTTGTCATTGTCGAGGCTGCCGCACCGACGCCGGATCTCACCATGCTTGTGGAAGAAGCATACCAGAATAATCAGGAGCTGGTCAGCATGGCGGAAAATGCGCAGGCATTGCGCGCTGAAGCCCCTTTTGCCGGGTCCCTGCAGGACCCTGTTGTTGGCTTGAGTGTTGCCAATCTCCCGGTTGACAGTTTTGCCTTTGATCAGGAGCCAATGACCCAGAAACAGCTGTTTGCCTCCCAGAAATTTCCCTGGTTCGGCACCCTCGATCTTCGTCAGCAGGGCAGCCAGCTCAAGGCCATGGAGGCGGAATACCAGGTCCGGAGCAAGAGGCTGGAGATAGCTAAAAACCTGACTGGAGCCTGGTATGACCTTGGCTTTACCATAAAGAGCCTGGAAATTAATGAAAAACTTAAGGCCCTGGTTACCCAGATGCTTCGAGTCGCGGAAACAAGGTACGCCACCGGTGAAGGGTTGCAGCAGGATATTCTGGCCGGGCAGGTGCAGCATTCTGAGCTTATCGATGAGGGGGTAAATCTGGCGAGTCGTGAGCGGATTATCCGCACACAGATCGGCAGTCTGCTCAATCGAGGCGAGTTGTTCAACCAAATCGGGCCTCTGGCCTTAGATGAACCTGGTGAAATTCCTGATCGAGCCCTGCTTAACCGAGCCGCCCTCCAACGTAATCCACTGGTTCAGCAAAAAAAGGTGGCAATAGACCGGGCTAAAGTTGAGGTGCAGCTGGCAGAAAAAGCCTATCTCCCGGACTTTAATGTGCAGCTCAGCTATGGCCAGCGTGATGATCGGCCCGATTTTCTTTCGGCCACAGTGGCCATGACTGTGCCGCTCTGGCAGTCAACCAGTCAGGATAGCAAACTTGCCGCGGCCAAAAAGCGTTTTGCCGCTGCACAAAAATCATTGTTGGGGCTCAGACAGACTCTGCCGCAACGTATTGACGGGGTGCTGGCCGAGATCGCCGGAGCAAGGGAAAATTACACCCTGTTTGATGAAGCCCTGTCTGTACAGGCAACGCAGCTGGCCGACGCTTCTTTGGCGGCATACTCGGTCGGCAAGGTTGAGTTTAATACCATGCTCTCCGCCCGTATCCGACTGATGCGCTTTCAGTTGAAGGCAGAAAGTTACAAATACCAGATCTATAAGAAACTGGCAGAACTGGAAGAGATTGTCGGCACCAGGCTGTCGTCTCTGGAGGGCATGCAATGAAACCGATAGTCCTGACACTGATTGCAGTATGGTTTATCTTTGGCGCAGCTCTGTCGCCGACCCTGGCTGGGTTGAAGGCCGGTGATGTTGATCCGAAGAATGGCAAAGTCATAAAATACTGGGTTGCACCAATGGACCCGACCTATATCCGCAAGGAGCCCGGAAAATCCCCTATGGGGATGGATCTGGTCCCTGTTTATCAGGAAAAAGACGGCGAGAAACTCCCTGAATCGACCATTAAAATCGATCCGGTAACTGAGCAGGATATGGGTGTGCGGACGGCAACGGTCAAACGAATGGCATTGGCAAGGTCAATCCGTGCTCTTGGTACGGTGGCCTATGATGAAACCAGGATATATGCCGTTAACCTGAAATTTGATGGCTGGATCGAAAAACTGTACGTCAATTTTGTCGGTGAAAGTGTGACCAAAGGTCAGCCTCTTTTCGATATTTACAGCCCCGAGCTCTATACCACTCAGCAGGAGTATTTGCTGGCCGAATCCCAGGCCGCAAGTCTTGCCGCCAGCGCTTATCCGAGCGTACGGGAGAATGCTGCCAGGCTTTTGCAGGCAGCCCGGCAGCGGTTGGAATATTGGGACCTTGAGGAGAAGCAGATCAGGCAGCTGAAAAAAAAAGGCACGGTGAAAAAGAATATCACCATCTATTCGCCGGCCACCGGGGTGGTCATTCAAAAGGACGCGCTTGCCGGTCATTTCGTCAAGGCCGGCATGCACCAATATGAAATTGCCGACCTCTCCAGGGTGTGGGTGGATGTCGAGGTCTATGAATACGAGCTGCCGTTTGTCAAAAAAGGGATGCCGGCGGGTATGGAATTGTCCTATCTGCCTGGCAAGCGCTTTGAAGGGACCGTTCTTTTTATCTATCCCTTTCTTAATCCACAGACCCGTACGGTAAAGCTCCGGCTGGCCTTCAATAACCCGGAAGGACTGCTGAAACCGGAAATGTATGCCAATGTTTATCTCGAATCTCTGATCGATCCGGCGGCTCTCGTGATCCCCCAGGAAGCGGTGATCGATTCCGGGCTGCGCAAGGTGGTGTTTGTCGCCCTGGGCGATGGGAAATATTCGCCGCGCAAGGTCACGCTGGGGGTGGAAGGGGAACACAATACTTTTCAGGTTTTGGAAGGGCTGAAAGAGGGCGATACTATCGTCACCTCGGCCCAGTTTATGTTTGATTCCGAGTCCCGGCTGCGTGAGGCTATCCAGAAGATGCTGGAGCCTCAAAGTGAAAAGCCTCCCGTGAAACCATCCGCCGGTGATCTTGACATGAGCAAGATGAAAATGGACGACAGTGATCTCGACATGAGTAATCTGAAGATGGATAAATGATCCCAGGACGCCTGACAGGAGATACTCTTGATGATTAAGGCAATAATAGAATATTCCATCCGCAACAAATTTCTGGTGCTGATGTTGACCATCTTTGTGGTAGCCGCAGGTATCCTGGCGATGCTGAAAACTCCGCTCGATGCAATTCCGGATCTTTCCGATGTCCAGGTCATCATCTTTACCGAATTTCCCGGACAGGCACCCCAGGTAGTTGAAGATCAGGTTACCTATCCACTGACAACCGCTATGCTGGCGGTACCTTTTGCCAAGGTCGTACGCGGCTATTCCTTTTTCGGCATGAGTTTTACCTATGTCATCTTTGAGGACGGCACCGATATGTACTGGGCCAGAAGCCGGGTCCTGGAAGCGCTGAACTCCATTAGCGGCAGGCTGCCTAAGGGTGTTTCTCCTACTCTTGGACCGGATGCCACCGGAGTGGGCTGGGTCTTTCAGTACCTGGTGGAAAGCGATCTTCACGATCTCCAGCAGCTGCGCTCGATTCAGGATTGGTTTCTGCGCTATGAACTGACCAGTGTGCCGGGGGTCTCCGAGGTGGCGTCGATTGGCGGCTATGTCAAACAATACCAGGTGATGGTCGATCCCAACAAACTGTTGGCCTATAATATTTCCCTGCAGAAAGTGCGCCTGGCCATCCAGCGTTCCAATAACGATGTGGGCGGACGGCTGGTGGAGATGGGCGAGACCGAATTTATGGTGCGCGGCCTGGGTTATATTCATTCCATTGAAGACCTGGAAAACATCCCTCTCAGCTCCGATAAGGGAACACCGGTGTTGCTGCGAAATGTAGCGAGGATCACCATTGGCCCGGAGCTGCGGCGCGGGTTGATCGATTTTAACGGTACCGGGGAAGCCGTCGGCGGTATTGTTGTTATGCGCTATGGCGAAAACGCCCTGGCGGTAATCAACAAAGTCAAAAAACGGCTGTCGGAGATTAAATCAGGATTGCCGGAAGGTGTTTCCATTCGGCCGGTCTATGATCGGTCCGGGCTTATCATCCGGGCGATTGACAACCTGAAACGAACCCTGCTGGAAGAAAGTCTGATTGTCGCCCTGGTGTGCGTCGTATTTCTCTTCCATTTACGCAGTGCTCTGGTCGGCATTATCACCCTGCCAATCGGGGTACTGATCGCCTTTGTGATCATGGAACGGCAGGGGATCAATGCCAATATAATGAGTCTGGGTGGGATAGCCATCGCCGTTGGAGCCATGGTCGATGCCGCTATCGTTATGGTGGAAAACGTCCATAAACATCTGGAACAGGACCGGGGGAAGAAAGACCACTGGGAGATCATTCGGGAGGCCTCAGTGGAGGTCGGTCCTTCGCTTTTTTTCTCGCTGCTCATCATTGCCGTCTCTTTTTTGC
>JBBRDD010000074.1:0-20002 GCA_038204235.1 Desulfobulbales bacterium | reverse complement strand
CACCAGGCGTATAGCATTCTGGAGCGGGGTGGGTATCTGGACATTATCGGTAAAGAGCATATTTTTGCCACCCAGAAAGAAGCTATCGCCAAGATAATTCCTGAAGTCGACGAGATGATCTGTCGGAATTGCAAGAATCATATCTTTAAAGAGTGTCCACCTCTTCCCGTGGTGTAAAAATAAAACCGAGGAGGTCTTGCTTTACTCCCTTTTAATAGAGCATGAATACCTTCCGTGAAAACTGTCAGGTTGCAGAAGGTATTCATGTTGTCTTGCGCAGTATTTAAGCAGGAACGTCACAACTGTATCTTTCTTGATGGTAAATGTCCCGGGTGCAGCCGTCACGCGAGTTGCACTTTTAGCAGCCTTCGACTGTTGCTTTCTTCTTGGTGGTTTTTACAGCGTCTTTTTCCATTTCAACAGCCTTGTCCTTGGCTGCAGTCGCAGCTTCTTTGGTGGCAGTGACAGCTTCCTTGGTGACGGTGACAGCGGTATCTTTCGCTTCAATCACCACTTCCTTGGTTTTCTCCTCAGCCTTTTTGGTATCATCACTACTGCAACCAAAGGTAACCAGCAACAGCAATCCAACAATTGCACATAAAATTTTCTTCATCAATCGTCCTCCCCCTGTGTCATGATTGTGTTAATACATTGAGCCCATAGTCACTCCAGGTCTCAGTTATTCGCAGCTAAGAGAAAGAGAATAACAAGTAGGCAGATTTGACAAGATTCACGCATACATTGATATTGTACGAAACATGTAACCATCTTGGATTTAAAGAGAAAGAATAATTTCATAATTACTGTGTAAATATTGACTTCGGCGCGACCTCAAGAACGAAACATATTCTTTTTGACATATGCGTGTTTTGAGTATATGTTCTAAATCGTAGTCTTAAATGCTCCCTGTGCAGCGGAGTTGAAATCCTATAGGATTAGCCCGGGTACTGGAAAATCAGCTTATTTTTTAATTTTGTTGATCGGTACAAGCCATAAAGAAAAAATAAAGAGATGCTATGAAAAAAGGTGAAAAGCTGATCATTGTCAGTCACTCGATTGCACCGGCCAGGGAAATTGATGCTGTTTCGACGTTCATTCTGGGTGGTAAAACAATTTCGGAACTAACAACTTTTACCTCTGCATGCAATCCGGATATATCATCAGAACCGAGTGCAGAGCCAATAACCATTGCCGCAGAACAGGCCTTGCAGAAGTTGAAAATGCACTAACCCCGCCGAAAAAGATTGCGGGGTAAACAACCTTCACGAAATTCTTTCCTAAAAACACGAAATGAATTTCTAAGGGACAAAGAAGAAGACGAAGTATGTGATTCCTTAACCTACAGGAGGAAACATGGCGGAAGAAGCAGCAGTTGGATGTGCCCGGCCGACGGGAGGCCCGGTGGGAGAAGAAGTGTCGGAAAACAAAGAATCGCCTGAAATAATAAAGGAGGAACGGAAAATGATCATGGTTGGACAAAAGGCCCCTGACTTTGTTGCACAAGGCTATCAACAGGGTAAATTTATCAACGTTAAGCTTTCCGATTACCTGGGGAAATGGGTTGTTCTGTGTTTTTACCCCGGCGATTTCACTTTTGTTTGAGCTACCGAGATTTCAGCGGTCGCTGAAAAATACCCTGAGTTCCAGAAATTAGGTGTCGAAGTCCTTTCGATGTCGATTGACTCAATGTTTGTCCATAAAATGTGGAATGACGATGAACTGGCCAAGATGGTCGAGGGTGGGATTCCGTATCCTATGCTGTCGGACGCAGGCGGCAAAGTGGGTAAAATCTATGGAGTTTTTGATGAAACCGCCGGTGTCGAGGCACGCGGTCGGTTCCTGATAGATCCTGACGGGGTAATTCAGGGCTTTGAAGTCCTCACTCCTCCCGTCGGCAGAAATGTCAATGAAACTATCCGACAAATCCAGGCATTTCGACAGATCCGCAAGACAGGAGGTGCCGAGGCGACTCCTTCGGGATGGCGGCCCGGCAAGAAAACCTTAAAGCCGGGTATTGATCTCGTCGGCAAGGTATGGCAGGAATGGAAAACCAGTATGGCCTTTGATTGATAGTTTGTCACCTGTACCGGCTGGGTAACATTCTCAGTCGGTACAACTCGCTGATCCTGTTAGCCAGTTTCCCTTGTTATAATTGCAAATCGTTTCACGAATTTTTTCAAAATCTTCGTTTATCATTCTTCTTTTCGGATCAACGACGAACAATGCGGGCAGCCTGCAGGGTTGTGCAGGCTTATGTCGTTTTTGAGAAATGCAATAGCATCATTGAATCGGCCAATTGTACCACCGAATCCTCTTTGGAAGCGCAACGCCATTTCCTCATCGTCAAAAGTCAGGATTGAAGGTTTGCAGCAGTACGCAACGACTCCTTCCATGACATAATAAGAATGCTGTGCCGAATGGAGCCTTCCGGAAAGGAAATCGGCTGTCAGGGCTGTAGCTACCTGGTCTCCCAGCATGAGATGAGCTGAAATACCGCAATGCGGACAGCAGGCAACCTTCTGCTCTCCATTTTTCAAGGTAATGGTGTAGAGCAGTTGCTGGCTCGGTGGGCGATTACATATCAGGCATTTTAAAAGGGAGAGCCGGTCGAAAGAATTGTCCGGTAGTTGACCAGGTGGTCGTTCGATACAGGCGGCTCCACCATGTATCCGCTTTAACGCCTTGTTTTGCACCAGCCAGTCAAGGTCGCGATGAATGGTCATTTTAGACACGCCAAAATAATCAACCATTTCGCTGAGACTAAGAGTACCGACTTTTTCCAGCCAGCTGACCAGTTTTTTTCTCCGTTCCGTCGATTTCATCCCGCCTTCCTTGTTATCTGAATAACATTAGTTCGATGTTTTTTGATATTTCAGGTTTTTATTTAATTGCTGATATGGTAATTAATACTGCAGGTAATGGCATGTATCCCCCGGTTTTTCAATTATTGTTGCACTGTTATTAAAGTAACATGTTGGCTGTGATCGTCCTGGATATTTCCGATAAAAAACAGCTTTTTCGGCAGCTGCTCATGAATCCATTCCAGTTCCTTTCAATTCAAAAGCAACGTCTGGTGACTGTTCCGGACTGGCTGGGCAGTGTGTTGATTCACTTGTTAATTGCGGTGGTGTTTATAGCCATTGGCTATCTCCCCTCCAGAAAAAAAGAAATTGTCTGGGTCAGTCTCAATGAAATTGCCCTGGAGATGCCGGAGCCAGCCGTTGTATCCCCGCCAAAAAGTATTGCCCCGGAACAGGTGACGCCGCAAAACCTGCCAAAAACCATAGTCCCGGAACACGTGGTACCGCAAACGACAATTCCAGTGGTCCCGATAGCAAATGAGGATCGAGCTGAGCTGGAAGACAATCTCCCCGAGCCTGAAGAACAAGCCATTGCGCAAAACATTACCATAGAACCGAAGCCATCGCAGCCTAATCGACCATCCTCGCTGAAAATCAGAAAAGCAGGCAAAGTAAAACAAAAGATGTCGAGACCGGCTGTCAGCCCGGAAAGCACTTTGCCGTCCAGTCAACCGAAAGTGGTGAACGCTGCGATTGCGCCGCCTGCTCCGGTCAGAACCGAGAATGTACCTGTTGTACCAAAAGAAACCTCGGTAGCTGCAGAAACACGCTATCTTCAGGAAAATTTCACAGGAATTCGCCACAAAGTCAGCAATAACCTGCGTTATCCGGCCATGGCCCGGCGACAGGGATGGCAGGGACAGGTGCAGGTCCGATTCAGCATCCTTCTCTCCGGGGACGTCGAAGACCTGCGGGTTCTGTCCAGTTCAGGATACTCTTTACTTGATCGTCAGGCGCTCCAGGCCGTTAAGCTTGCCGCACCGTTTCCAGCACCATCGGTCGTAGCGAGCATCACTCTACCTGTAACATTTACGCTCAAATAGCAATGAACAGGAATGATGTACTTTCCATTTTACCAGAGGAGATAAGATATGCCATACGACCGTTTTTCACGATTTTCCCTGTTCGGCTTGATTTTCCTGGCCCAGACCGACCCGTCCTGGAGTGAATCGCTGATTCTCGATGAAATAACCGTGCGTGGTGAGCAACAGCAGACAATCGAGGAAAATCTTACTATTCGTGAGGTCCGTGAAAGTCCATCCCGTGATATCGGCGAAGCGCTGCAAAATCTCCCGGGGTTCAGCAGTATACGCAAAGGCGCTATCGCCAATGATGTGGTTTTGCGAGGTTTTCAACGGGATAACCTGAACATGTTTCTTGATGGTGTAAGGTTGCATGGCGGCTGTCCGTCGCGCATGGATCCACCTTCTTTTCATTTTGATTTTGCCGAGGTCGAGTCCATCCAGATAATCAAGGGGCCCTATGACCTCACCAATCCAGGCGGCATTGGGGGGATGATCAACGCGGTTTCCAAAACTCCTAAGCCTGGGCCTGCAGCAAACCTCAATTTGAGTTATGGCAGCTATAATTATCTGGATGGATCGGCAACGCTGTCCTACGGGGCGGACAGGCTTGACGGATTGCTCGGCTACGCTCATAAATCTTCTGATGTACCGGAATCGGGTGACGGCAAATTATTGACCGATATCTATCCATCTACCAGTCCCAACCGGTATCGAGCAGGTAGTGTCGACTCCAGGGCCTATGATACCGATACGTTCTGGATCAAAGGAGGGACAAAAATTGGCGAAGGCCGCTCTGAACTGAGCTATAGTTATCAGGATGCCGATCATGTCCTCTATCCGGCCCTGCTGATGGACGCCGACTATGACCGAACGCACCGCCTTAACTGGATGACGACCCTTGCAAATCCAACCTCGGCCATCTCGAAATTATTTTTTCAGGCCTGGTATAACCAGGTTGACCATCTCATGGATGATACCGAACGGATGTCTTCCATGCCGAGTATGATGGTGAACCGGGATTATATGATGCAGACCGATGCTGCGACATTTACTTTCGGCAGTAAGCTCAACGGCGAAATTCCCCTGGGGCCGGGGAGTCTGAAGACTGGAGTTGATTTTTACCAACGGAACTGGGACGCGACTAATGAATCGGCCATGTGGATGAGCTATACCGCGCAACCGATGATCCCCGATGTCGATATGAATAATTTTGGCGCCTTTGCCGAGTATACCTGGCCGTTGGCACTTTCCTTGAACGTAAAGGGAGGCGCACGATTTGACTATACCAAAGTGGTCGCCAATGCTCTGACTGATGCGCGTCTGGCCAGCCTGTATCAACCCTATTTTAGTGCAGCGCTTGATGATGAAACTGATTTCAAGGAACCGAGTGCCAACCTCCAGCTAAACTGGAAGGCAACCGATAGCCTGGAAGTTTTTACGGGTATCGCCTCGGCCAGCCGTCCGCCAGATCAACAGGAGCTTTTTATCGGTCTGCAAAGGGCAGGTACGGCGAAAAACTGGCTGGGAAATCCGTCTCTTGATGCTCCCCGTAACAACCAGGTTGACGTAGGTGCCAAATGGACCGGCAGTAAGATATTTGCCAGTGCCGGCGTTTTCTACAGTTCTGTAAATGATTATATCAATATCGCCGAAGCGGTCGACCCGGACGGAGGAGGCGAATTGATAAAGGCTCGTACTTATGAAAACATCGATGCGGAGATCTGGGGTGCGGAGTTTGGCAGTCAACTTGCCCTGCCTTATGACTTGTTTGCCAAAGGCACACTTTCGTATGTGCATGGAGAAAACAGCGATACCGATCAGCCGCTGAGCGAAATTCCACCTCTTTCGGGCAGCCTGGCTTTGCGGTATGATACAGGCAGCTACTTTATGGAGGTAACGGAACGTTTTGCTTCAAAACAGGATCGGGTCGATACCAGTCTGAACGAAGAAGACACCGCCGGTTGGGCCGTAACTGATCTCAAGGCCGGAGTCAACTGGCAGCGCTGGGATTTAGTCGGTGGGATCAATAATCTGTTTGACAAATATTATTTCAGCAACCTTTCCTATCAGCGCGACCCTTTTCAGTCCGGGGTCAAGGTGCCTGAAATGGGAATCTTTTTTTATGTCAATCTGAGTTATCATTTCTAAATATAAGGGACAACAGGTAATAACTGATCGTCGTGGCGGAAAAAACCTCATTTTGCAGGCAAGAATGGGGTTTTTCCCTTGCAAGAGACCACTCGTCCAGCATCACAATGCGAAGTTAAGGGCTGGCGATGCAGAATGTTCTTTTACATTCAATACAGTCAGTCCTTAATTTTATTGAGTAGCCATGCCATATTTTCACCAAGTCGGCGCATGGTTTCCATACCTTCCGTATCATCGACCACCTCACCCATTTCCGGTCCGATGCCTATATTCCAATAATTTGAACCGACAATAATCATCTGCCCGATCAGGAAAAAGTGGTTCATTGTATCAAAGGTATGCATTGCGCCGGCCCTGCGTACTGCCACGACAGACGCGCCGAGTTTGCGCCTTAAGAGATCTCCGTTGGCTTTGCTGACCATGCCGCAGCGATCGATGAGTGCCTTCATCTCGCTTGATACATCGGCAAAATAGGTAGGCGACCCGAGAAGTATGGCATCGGCCGCAACCATTTTGGCCATGCAGTCGTTGACTATGTCTTTTTTGAGGACACAGGTGCCGTTTTTTTCCAGATAACAGACATAGCAGGCCATGCATCCTCTGATTTCACTCCTGGCAAGTTCAACCAGTTCCGTCTCGATTCCCGCCTCCGCCAGCGGCGCAAGCACTGCTTTCAGAAGCAGTGCTGTGTTGCCTTGCTTCCGCGCGCTTCCGCAAAATGCTACTACTTTCATCGATTTCTCCTTGTATCTGAACTATCTTTAATAAAAGCGTAACCGCTGCCAAAACCAGGAGCCGGGCAAAAAAATACCAGGGCAATCGATCTGCCGCCAGCTATTGCCAAGAACCATGCTTTAATCTTGGCACAACGTATTTTTGATCAATTCGATCGTCGAGTTGTTATAGTTACAATGCATCCATGCTAAATATCGTTGGGAAATTTACCATAGTAGAGTCAAACAGCGGAATGCTGCTGTTTACGGCATGTATTACCGGATAATTCTAACAGAGGAAATCTGATGGGCAAAATAGCACTTCTTCCCTGTGATAGCCACAGCAGGGCAAGATATCTTGATAACAGGGAGCTCCCTCATAATTATATGGCCGACTTTACGCTGATGGGTTTTGTGGTTGGTCAATACCAACACGCCTTCTCACTCCTTACATCAGCTGGTTATCGATTGGATGTACAGGAAGGTGGCGCAGATATTCACATCGATACTCCCCGTAATCTGCAGGAGATCAAGGCTCTGTTGACAGCAAACAACATCAGCTGCGACCTCTCTGATATTGCCGACACTCTTTATCAGGCCTGATAATTGGCATGCCGCCCGGGGGGCGGCTATTTTTCCATTGCGGCCACTCCGGTTCGGGCAATTTCGATTATATATTGCTGGCCGACTTCCTCGAGAAAACTGTCGATCTGGTGGGTTGCCCCGGCCAGCTGGAGGATGAGGATATCTTCTTCTTTCTGGTCGAGAACCTCAAAATTGTATCGACCGCGAAAGGACTCTAAATGGGCGGCGTCAACTTCCAGCTTGACGATGGCCACCTCCCGCCAATAACTGTGTTCGGTATCGAGCTCTTTGGCTGAAATCACTTCGGTGAATTTTTCGAGCTGCCTGATTATCTGGTCCACTTTGGCTTGGTTGTCTTCTCTTAACGTAATGGTCATCCGGCTTATTCCTTCAACGCGCGAACGACACACGGTCAGGGTATCGACGTTGTACATCTTTTTGCGAATCAGCACCGACACCTTATTGAGTACTCCCGGGCGATCAAGCATAAAAGCCAGGATGGCACGTCGTTTCATGATTTTCCTCCCTTGCTTTTCTTGGTTGCCGGTTTTTTCTGCTCAGGACGGGCAACGATCATATCCCCAAAGCCGCCATCGGACGGGATCATCGGCAGGATTATTTCACTTGCGTCGCAGACGAATTCAAGCAATATCGGACCTTTTTGGTCAATTGCCTGCTGTAGGGCAGGAGTGACCTCGTCTAGTTTTTCGATCTTGCGATACGGGATACCGTAGGCCTCGGCGATCGAACCAAACTTGGGACTCTGCATGGGTGTTCCGGCATATCGGCCGTCAAAAAAAAGTGTCTGCCACTGGCGCACCATACCAAGGTGGCCATTATTGAGGATAATGATCTTGATGTCGACCTGCTGTTCCATAATCGTGCCGAGTTCTTGAATATTCATCTGAAAGCCCCCGTCGCCGTTGATCGACCAGACCCTCTCGTCAGGTCGAGCCAGCTTGACGCCGATGGCCATCGGCAGCGATGCACCCATGGTCCCGGCACCGCCGGAGGCGAACCAGCTGTTTTCCGTCTGGTAGTTGTAAAAACGGGCGGCCATCATCTGGTGCATGCCGACATCGGGGACGATCAGATCTTTCCCTTCAGTCAACACCGACAGCTGATGGACTATCGATTTCATCAGCAGCTTGCCATCGTCGCCAAGGCCGCACTCGATTTCCCGCCGCAAATCGTCGGCCATCACCTGACGAAAGCTGTCTATTTTCTCAAACCAGCGCTTTCGAGGCTTGTACGTCAGCATCGGATCGCCAAGCATCACATGCAGAGTGCGATAGACGTCGGCATTGATTGCCACCGAGCAGGCAACATTCTTATCGATTTCCGAAGGGTCAATTTCCACATGGATCACATCGGCATTTCTGGCGTATTCGCTGAGCCTGCCGGTAACGCGGTCATCAAAACGCATGCCGAAAGAGATCAATAAATCCGCGGTCATGATCGCCCGGTTGGCCTCGACGGTGCCGTGCATACCCATCATGCCCAGACTGAGTGGGTGATCGACGGGCAGGGCTGACAGTCCATGTAGGGTGAAGGCAATCGGGATGTTGACCTTTTCGGCAAACTGCTGCAACAGTTTACCGGCATTGCTGGTTATGACTCCGTGGCCGCAAAACAGAACCGGCCGCACACTGCGATTTATCAGTTCGATGGCCCGTCGTAGCGGTTCGCGTTCGGGGGTCGGGTGGTAGAAGAATCCGGGCAGGCTTGGCCGGAAGGTTTTCGCATCAAAGAGGTAGTTTTCGGAAACGCTCTGGTTTTGTACGTCTTTGGGGATATCGATGACGATCGGGCCGCCCCGGCCGGTAGTGGCCACGTAAAAGGCTTCATGAACTGTCACTTCGACATCTTCTGCGGCAAGGAGCATATAGGTCTGCTTACAGATCGGCATCATTACGCCGATCACATCGCTTTCCTGGAAAGCATCAGTGGCGATTACTCCGGTGGTAACCTGTCCGGTTATGGCTATAATCGGGATCGAATCCATATGGGCATCGGCAATCCCTGTTGTCAGGTTCATCGCTCCGGGCCCGGACGTGGCCATGCAAACCCCGATCTGTGGCTTGTCGGTTGACAAGGAGGCCCGGGAAACACCTTGGGCCATAAATGCTGCGCCCTGTTCATGGCGCGACATAATGAAATGGAAATCACCCAATCTATCCATTTCATCAAAAATCGGCATGATAGCCCCGCCGGTATAGCCAAAAATAAACCTGACTCCCTTTTCTTTCAGGGCTCGCAGCATCAGGTTTTTCCCGGTTATGATATTTTTTTCTGTCATGATTTCCTCTTTCTTCGACTTTTTTTGCAAGTGAAAAGATGTTTTTTTCCTGACAAGCTTGGCGTACGCAGAGGTATGCGTCAATATTATGCATAGCATACGCCCGCCAGATGTATATATTCAGACGTGCACCTGTCCGGGGGCCACATTGAGCAGCATGGCAATGTTCTTGCCATAGTACAGTACTCTATGGTATGCATAAATGTCATGCACATTCAGCCAGACAGTCAATCCACCGAAGGTCTTTATGATGAGCGAAGCTACCCTCCAACCTGCATCTTTGATCAGTTCGCTGATGCAGCCGAACATGTATGATCCGCCCGTTGAAGAATGTACCCTGATCGAAACGCACATCTCCTGGGTGATTCTGGCTGGCGCATATGCCTATAAAATCAAAAAGTCGCTGAATCTCGGTTTTCTTGATTTTTCCACTCTTGAAAAACGACTCTTTTATTGTCGGGAAGAGCTACGCCTGAACAAAAGGCTGGCGCCAGCCATCTACCTGTCTGTTGTTCCCATCATCGGCTCCCTTGCTCATCCCAGGTGGGCGGTCGCGGGGGAGGAGAGTGCCGCAATTGATTACGCCATCAAGATGGTGGCGTTTCCGCAGCAGGCACAACTTGATCGTTTACTGAACAATGGCGCCCTGCAACCCTGTCATATTGATATCCTGGCCGGCTATATCGCCGCTTTTCATCAGCACACCGACATTGCCGGTGCGGACAGCATCTATGGAAATCCGGAAATTATTTATCAGCCTATTGATGAAAATTTTAAGCAGATACGCGAGCATGTAAAAAATGGCCGGGCGTTACGCTCGCTTGCCGAGTTGGAAAGCTGGGGAATGGCAGCATTCAGTGCACTGCACGCAATAATGAAACAACGTAAATCGGCTGGTTTTGTCCGAGAATGCCATGGTGACATGCACCTGCGCAATATTGCCTGGGTGGATGATGCTCCGCTGGTTTTCGACTGTATCGAATTTAGTCCCAGCCTGCGCTGGATTGATGTTATGAGCGATATAGCATTTCTGGTCATGGATTTACAGGACAGGAAGCAACCCGCGCTGGCTCAGCGCTTTCTTAATATGTACCTGCAGCATACCGGTGATTACGCCGGAGTCCGTGTGCTGCGGTTCTACCAGGTGTACCGGGCGCTGGTGCGCGCCAAAATCGATGCAATACGTGCCCATCAGGCCGGTATCGATAAAGAAGAGCAGGCTGAAGCCGAGAACGATTTTTTTACGTATCTCGATCTGGCCCTCAGCTATGTCCGGGCTGCCGGACCGGTCCTTATAATTACCCGCGGAGTGTCGGCATCGGGCAAGAGTACCCTGAGTCAGTCATTACTCGAGCAGCTGGGCGCAGTTCGTATTCGTTCGGATGTTGAACGCAAACGCATATTTGGCCTGAAACCGGAAGTTGAAGGCCGGGCAGCGGTAGGCAAAGGTATCTATAGCCCGGAGGCCACCCAGAAAACCTACCATAAACTAACCGAGCTGACGGCCCATCTTCTCGATGCCGGATATTCAGTTATTGTCGATGCGGCGTTCCTTCAGTTTGAAGAACGACTGCAGTTCAGTAAACTGGCCGATCGAAAAAAAGTCCCATTTATGATTATAGAATGCAGAGCAGATGCTGCAACACTGCGCAGGCGCATAATGCAGCGTAAAAATGATGTGTCGGATGCCGATCTTCAGGTTTTGGAGATGCAGTTGTCGACGTGGCAGTCGCTGCGTGCAGAGGAGCAGCGCTGTGCAATTCTTGTCGATACTGGGGCAGCGGTCGATTTCAAGTCGCTTGCAACGCAGATCAGGGAAAAATTTTCTCGCCCAACCGGTGAGATATCTTGACTGCATTGATCGAGCTGAGTATTCTGCTCTATTTTTTGAGCAACCTCATTGATGTTTTTTACCATGCAGACACAGAACACGAATTGTAAACCTCCTAGAAAGACCGGTATTGCACGAATCCTGGCAGCCTTCTCCTATTCGCTGGATGGATTACGTTCGACCCTTGCCACTGAAGCAGCCTTTCGGCAAGAAGGATGCCTGGTTGCTGTTTGTCTGATTGTTCTGATTTTTCTGCCTCTCTCCAATGAATGGAAAGGTCTGCTTTTCTTCTCAACCGCAACTGTTCTCGTCGTCGAGTTACTGAATTCGGCAATTGAATCAGTTGTCGATCTCGCTTCTCCTGATTATCATCTTCTCGCCAAACGGGCAAAAGACATCGGCAGCGCAGCAGTATTGGTCACCATCGCACTTACGGTATTTTTGTGGATTGCTGCGCTTTCCTCCATAGTATTGAGTAAATCGTAGTATTGAAAGGGGATCATGTGAAAGGGCAGCTGACAGCGAAATTATCTCTGTTGAAACATGCATTACTTCATTTTTTGTCCCCGACAAAAAACGGCGGCACATTCTTCAGGGTTGTGATTGAGACAGTTGCCTCTTCCGTCATTCTGGGGCTGATTCTCTGGGCCATTTCCTGGTCTTTTGGTCTGGTTGGCGGGATACGAGAATTCAGCAGTGCCATTCGTTTTGAATTGCCTTACCTGCTTGTAGCCTATGCGGCGTTGCTGCACCTGATGCGGCCGACTCCTTGGCGCGTGGTGATCGCGGCGCTGCCCATCATTGTTCTGTATCTGGCAATCGATCTGCACTATGTCCTCATGCATAGTGTTTTCAAGTTGGATGAACTCCTGCTTCTGCCGGAAGGACTCAATGTTTCACCATCCTGGCTTCGGGTAGGGGCATATGTTGCCTCGGCTGTCTGGTTGATCTTTTTTATTAAAAATTTTAAGCGGCGGCCTCGAGATCTGGCAATGCCCCTGCTTCTTCTTGCTCTTGCCTCGGTGCCGCCGGTCACAGCGTATACTCTGCCGAAAGAGTTCCTGAAAGCGGCTGATGCGTCAGGGTTCGAAATCGTTCCATGGTCCGATCGTTTTACCTCTGCCGTCATAGGTAGAACAACTGCCCTGTTTCTATTTGCTGCAACCAAGAATAAGGCGCTGGACGATCTTGCCCGGCATCCCGTCGTAGACGATCCCGATCGAAATCCAGGTCTTGTAAAAGATGGTCTGAAGAACAGTCGTAACATCCATATCCTGATTCTTGAATCTTTCCTTGATCCGCAGCGATTTAAAGCCCTTAAATTCCAAACCCCGCCTGCTCCACCTCGGTTTGATGCTCTCAGAAAAAACATGCATCTGTCCAGGTCGCCGGTTTTTGGCGGCGGTACTGCCCAGGTTGAATTTGAAGTTCTCTGCGGTGTTCCAGCTCTTGAGCTGTACAGTCCTGCGGAATTTAACATGTTTAAAGGCATGCCGACGCCATGTCTGCCTAATCTTCTCAGCGCAGCCGGCTACCGGACTGTCGCCACCCAATCGTATAAACCGGAATTTTTTAATTCGGAACAGGCGTACCAGTCCATGGGTTTCCAGGAAACCAACTTTCCCTCGATATATGCAGAAAAACGTAAAACGTACCTGAGGTATAATGTCGCCAACAGCTATATATTTGACGGAGATCTTCTCTCGCAGAATCTTCTCTATGTTGAGAAACTGCTCGCCGATGGCAAGCCGTTTCTCAACTATGTGCTGGGGACCTATGGCCATCTGCCCCATATTACCGATACCGAGCGTTTTCCACCCAGGGTCGATGTCGCCGGAGTCAAGCCCGGTTCACAGGCCTACCTGGCGATTCAGCAATTTTATTATCGAGCCGGCGCAGTTGCCGATTATGTGCAGCGGCTGCGCAAGATGGATCCGGAAAGCCTGATTGTCGTTACCAGTGATCATCTGCCCCCGCTTGATGCCGGGCCTTTAACCTATGAAACCTTAGGTTACTCGCTGAAAGATGGTGGCGAATTCAGACAGAATATCTGGTTCTATTATGGGCCGAAACATAAAAGTATCGCCTGGCCGGACCACGATTATGAATTTATGGACTTTGTCCTTGATGTTCTCACTGAAGAACGCATATGTCAAAAGATGCTGTGCAAAAACCGTGAGACGTGGACTCCAGAAAAGCTGACTGCCAGCTATAATCATATTATATCGCTGGGAGCGGGCATTGCAGCGGATGTTTCTCTCCGTTAGACTTTTAAAAAGGAAACCCGGACTCTTGTTGAAGTGCGATAATCGGAACACTTGACTTTCAAATGGCGGGTTTGTAATACTGGTTGTCGGGACTGAGGCTGCATAAAATAACCAGTTTAAGGAGTAAGAGAACAATGAACACCAGACGAATCATAGTACCGTCGGCAACTGTCTGCTTTTTGCTCGCGAGTTTTTTTCTTTCTTTGAGCACCGTGATGTTCTCGGCAACTGAGGTTATTGCCGACAACCGTTACGTGATTCCCAGTGCGGAGGTAGTTTTGAAATCCGGTGCGGGACGGGAATATAGAGTGATCGGCGTGGTCAACGATGGCGATACAGTCGAATTTCTTGAAGAAGATGGTTCTTATGCAATGGTACGTCTGTCTAACGGGAAAGAAGGCTGGATGTTGAAAAGATACCTGAGCGTTCAGCCGCCGCCTGCCACCATTGTTGCGTCTCTTCGGGCGGAAAATGAAAAGCTGAAGCAGAAAGAACTTGAGCTGAGCCAGCAATTCAGCGAGGTGTCGGCCAATCTCGATAAAACTAAAAATGACCTTAACTCTACCCTGAACGAAAAAAGTCAGGTTGCCACGGATTATCAAAATCTGCAGCAGGACACCGCAGATGTTATAAAAATTAAAGAGGATATGCTGAAAGCAACCCGGGAAAATGAAGTACTCACTCAGGAGATAACTGCAATAAAAAAAGAAAACGACAAATTGAACAAGGATAAATCTATCAATTGGTTCATGGCTGGCGGCGGCGTTTTGCTGGTTGGCATGGTTCTCGGCAATTTATCCAGTAAGTCGCGAAAAAGAAAATCTTCTCTTTTGTGAGATACAACCAAAAAGCAGGAAAATCGAATCACTCTCAGCGTTGTTTAACTTTTTATTTATATGGCTGATTGATTTCCTGTATCGCTCCGGTCGCTGCATCGCCCCGATTCGGGCGATCAATTCCGGTTATTGAGCCATTTTTCCAAAACCTGAAAAACAATCTCCCTCTTAATCGGTTTGGCAATATAGTCATTCATGCCTGCCTCGAGGCAGAGTTCCCGATCACCTTTCATGGCATTGGCTGTCATGGCAATGATGGGAATGGCCGTAAAACCTTTTTGCCGGATACTGCGGGTTGCTTCGTAACCGTCCATGTCCGGCATCTGGATGTCCATCAGAATAATATCAAAGTTGTCGGAGGCGTTGGTGAAGGTTTCCAGTGCCTGCCTGCCATTTGATGCTACTGTCACCTGGTAGCCTGCTTTTCTTAGAATAGTGGATGCCAGTTTCTGGTTCACCGGGTTATCTTCGGCAAGAAGAATTCGTGTTGACTGTTTCAACTCCTCGCGTATCGAATATTGGGTAACGAGTTTCTTCTCTGCCGGTTTCTGTCCATTTTTCTTGTGGTCGAGAATCTCAGCCAGAGTGCTCAGGAGGACCGTGCGTCGGGCCGGCTTGGTGAGAAAGGCGGTGAATCCGGCTTCCTTGCATTTTTGTGCTACTCTTTCTGTTGATGAGGTGTACGCCAGAAGCGGAATGTCGGGACTCGCAAGTTTTGCGCTTCGAATCCGGCGCGCCAGCTCGTTTCCGGAAATCAGGGGCATTTGCAGATCGAGAATTGCTGCCTGGAAGGGCTTTTGCTCTTTTTCGGCAGTAATGAGAGTTTCGATGGTCATAGTTTCGTCAAGAAGGGTTACTACTTCCATTCCCGCCTTGCCCAGGATATCCCTGAGAATTTCGTTGTTGGCCTTATTGTCATCCACAACCAGAATCTTGACATCTTTCAGGTTCTCATCAAGGCTTATTGGACGGGGGGGCTGGCTTGTTGCTGTTTTCTTCATTACCGCCAGAAAATAGAAAGTGGTGCTTTCTCCTTCCCTGGATGTCGCCCAGACATTCCCCCCCATCAGGTCGGCAATCTTCCTGCATATTGACAAGCCGAGCCCCGTACCGCCGTATTTCCGGGTGGTGGTACCATCTGCCTGTTTAAAGGCTTCAAAAATTGTTTCACATTTATCTTGTGGGATGCCTATTCCTGTATCTCGTATTTTGCTGAGAAGAGTAATGGTTTGTTCTGACTCTTCTTGAATTTCGAGACTGAGTTCCAACTCCCCCCGTTCGGTAAATTTGGCAGCGTTGCCGAGAAGATTAATGAGTACCTGTCGAAATTTTCCGGGATCGCCCTGAATACAGGTCGGCAGGTTGTCATCGATGCGGCAGAGTACTTCAACAGGTTTTCTCGCCACCCGTGGTCGGATAAGGTCGCAGACATCATGGGCGGTAATTTCAGGGTCGAAATCGATGCACTCAAGCGTCATCTTGCCGGCTTCGACCTTGGAGAAATCCAGGATATCATTGATCAGACCAAGGAGGGCTTCGGCGCTGCGTTTGATGGTCAAAGCGCTGTCTCGCTGTTCTTCGTCGAGCTGTGTTGTCAGGAGGATGTCGGCGAAGCCGATAACTCCATTCATCGGAGTGCGGATCTCATGGCTCATGGAGGCGAGAAATTCACTTTTAGCGCTGTTTGCTGTTTCGGATGCCAGTATGGCTTTGCGAAGCTCCAGGGTCTGGGCCATGATTTCAGTTTGCAGGGTTTTGGAGTAGTTTTCCTGTTGTTCCTGAATAGTACGATGACTCCGTTCGGTTTCTTCCAGCAGCTTTTGATGCTGGTGATCCATTACCTGGAATTTTCGGGCGAACTGATTTTTGTGGATGGTGATTTTCTTGTCAAGCTGTTCGATTTTTTTGTGCGCAAAATATTCCCGCAACGCATGTTCGATAAGGCAGGCAATATCTTCCTGCCTGGAGTCTTCATAAAGAGAGCGGAAGATCAGGGTCGTTTGCAATGCGGGAATATACCGTGCAAAATATCTTGTGTGTAAAGCGGCTGGCAACATTGCTTCCTCAGCCTGACCGGCTGCGGCTGCAATTATTTCCTGGACGACGATTTCAGGGAATTCAGCGTTGTTGCTTGTTTGGAGTCGCTTTCCCTTCTCGGTGATGGCGATAACTGATACAGAGGAAACCTTCTGCTCAAAAAAAACCAGCAGATCTTTCAGTTGATCTTCGGAAGAGTCTATTTTATTAAATAAATTGATCATGCAGGTTTTGTCTCGTTGCTCCGCATTTCTGTGCCTTGCATCCTTTATGGGGCCTTGGAAATTGTCCCGGCTTGATTTAATTTTGCTAGGCTTAAGAGTAAATAGACTGTGCCTTGTCCAACTCGTCGGGAAGGTCCTCGATCAGGACGGTGTATTCATCGAGGTTGTCCCGAAGGTGATTGATCAGCGGCGGAGATAACTCCATTTCCAGATCCGGCAGCGTTGACAGTTTCATTTGGCCGGCAATATATTCGGCAAGCTGAATTATTCCGGTCAGGCTTGATGGTTCGATATCCGCAGAGAGCAGATGGTGGTCCCGGATGGCATTCTGGATGTTTAATGGCATATTCCAGTCAAGTGTCATGTGGTGGCCGATTTTGCAGTGGTCTGTGGCAAAGGTTCGTTGTTCCATGTCAAGCAGAGCGCTGGTCGAAGTACAAGAGGAACAGATCTTGTGAAAATCTTCCTGTCGGACCTGTTCTTCAACGAGCAGACCAAAGTCGTGCAGAATCCCGCATAAAAAGGCATCGTCACCGTTAACACCGAAAACTCTTTCGGCAATCATCTTGCTCAAAATGGAAACCGCAGCACAGTGCTCCCATAATTTTTTTTTGGAAAAGACCGAATCGATTTCAGGTCCGATGAAGATGTTCTTCAGGGCGTCTGTTACTAACAGATTGTGCAGGTTTCTCATACCAAGAAAGGCTACTGCTCGACCAATGGAATCTACCGTCTGAACCAGGCGGTAGTAAGGACTGTTGACAAGTCGAAGAAGACGGCTCACCAGAATGGGATCCATTTTAATGACTTCTTCGAAGTCCTTCATGGTGGATTCGGGATCGTTGATCAGGCGGGTAACGGTGGTCACTACATGGGGCAGGGGATGTATATCAGTAAAATTTTCAATAAATTTCTGGGTAGTGGACACGCATAATCTCCCATTTCAGGATGGAAACCAGAGACTCAAATGAGGATTGTCTCACAAGACACTCATCTTTTGAGAGAGTTGCGCAGATGAGTGCCTGGTTTTGAAAAACTACGGAGGAGGTGATGGTTTCTCTATGCTTTGATAGGTGTTACAAAGCTGTCAGTGAGAAAAGAGCTCTTTCTTGGTTATAGCCTCGGACTTAATGCGATCCAGGAGTTCAGCCAGAACCGGCTTAATATTTTCTCTGATATCACCTGCCACGATAATGAAGAGGAGATCGTCGCCTGGTTGAAAAGTTCCGGAAAGTGCCTCGACAATGATTTCAAAAATACCTGGCCGCTGGAGGTATTCCTGTCTGAGAGCCTCGATTTTCACCGGATCAGGTGTGACCTGCAGGGCTGTCACAGCGGTCCTGTCCTTTCTTGACCAATTACGTACGACTCCGTTATGGATGAGGATCATCCCTACATTATCGGTAAATTCCGGCCTTTTTTTCAGTTCTTTAATTGTCTTGCTAATATCCATTGCAACCCTTTTTAGTTGATGACATGACACATTATGTTTAGCGACTGTTCAGACGCCTTCATCATTTAAATTTGTTGAACTATCGGAATGATAAGTTACCGTTCCTGGCCCAGGCTTATGCTGTTGTTGTCTCGCTCCAGAAGCCAGAGCAGAACGCCAAATTTACTGTAGCAGATATCCCACAATGTGTCACCGGAAATAGCCTGCGACATTGTGCTGGCTGAATCTTGTGCGGGCCTGGGTGATAACAGTCCCTGGTGCAAGTCCGTTCAGGGCCGAGAGCGATGGCCCGGTCACCCCAGGCCACAGTTTCCGTAGAACTCAAGCGGACTCCTCTGGCTGCACTTTTAACTCTTATATGGCCACGCGTTGTCCCATTTTTTGATGAACAGTGGCAACACGGTGGAGGCTTAAATCCTTTTTCGACAGAAAATGACGACCAGTGTCAGTTGTGAGCCGTTTTTTGTTCGCTTTGAGAACAGGTATTTCGGCGTTTTGCTGCAATGAAATCTTTTTGATGTCGGCACGCGGTGATAATTTGAGAACCTCTTTTTCTGTTTGAACAATTTTCCTGGAAGGTTTTGGGATTGTCAGACTCTGCTGGAGTTTGACTGTCGCCTGTTTATCCAGATTGTTTGCTTTGATCAGATTTTTAACAGAAATACCGTGGAGTCGCGCGATACTCAAAGCGGTGTCGCCTTTGCGGACGCGATGCAAAAGACTCGGTTTTTGTTGATTTTTGTACAGAGCTGAGGGTATTGAGGCGACGGCTCGGTTGGTTCCTTTTGCCGTTGGAAGTCGTAGTACATATCCTTTGGGAATGCGTTTTTCGCCGCTGATGACAGATGGCTGTAGAGCCGGATTAAGAGACTGTATGGTCTCTGTGGAAACGTCAAAATGTTTGCGCGCTTCCGATATGTGAACATACCCTGGAAGATTGAGATATCGAGTAGACTGAGCCCGGCCAATCTTTATACGCGGGTTTTGTTCAAGTAGTCTGGCCACTTTCAATGCTGCCAGAAACTCTGAATAAAAATTCTTCGATGCAAATTTAAAATAGCCCTTGTTGTAGTTTTTGAATATATTCGGATAGCTACCCTGTTCGTTAACGGCACGCAGCATCCCTGATAACCCATAGTTATACGAGGTGAGGGCAAGAGGCCAGTTGTTGAGGTCCTCGTAGCTGTTTTTTAAATATTTTGCGGCAGCATGGGCAGCCAGGATCGGATCGAAGCGTTCATCGACGGTATGATCTATTGTCAAGTATCCCTTGCCGGTTTCCCGCGTGAACTGCCAGATTCCGGCAGCGCCATATTTGGAATAGGCATTAAAATTAAAAGAAGATTCCACATGAGGGAGATATGCCAGTTCTTCCGGAAGGTTATAGGTTCGGAAAAGCCTTTTTATTTCTTTCATATATCTGCCGGATTGGATTACTCCGGCCAGAAAGCGCTCTTTCTGACCCCTCTGGCTGCGGACATTTTCTGCAGCCAGAGCTAAATCCCGGCTTTGATTTTTTCCGGAAAAGAGCGCGGCCACTCTTCTCTCGTTGCGGGTTGTCGGCTTCTGGATGGCAATTTTTCTCAGAATTGCGCGGTATTTCTCTTTGGCGTGCTTCTGGAAAATTTCTTTGTTTTTAGCAGCTCCCGGTACTTCCTCCCCTAGCAGGGGTATGACTTCGTATATCTTGGCTAAATCCTCGGAGTCATGTATAACTGCCTCG
>JBBRDD010000073.1:0-20084 GCA_038204235.1 Desulfobulbales bacterium | reverse complement strand
AGATTTTCATTTCATCTATCAGGACATAAAAAAAGATCTGCAACTGGCATCCATCTCGGGCGGCTCCGATCTGAACGGCTGCTTTGCCCTCGGCAACCCGATGGGCCCGGTGTACGAAGGCGAGCTCCAGTGCCGCGGGCTGGGGATGAAGGTGTTTGCCTATGACGAGAACGGTTCGCCGGTTATCGGCCAGCAGGGGGAGCTGGTCTGTACCGCCCCCTTCCCGTCCATGCCCATCTATTTCTGGGATGACCCTGACGGGGGAAAATATCAGGCAGCCTATTTTGACAGGTATCCCGGTGTCTGGACCCATGGCGACTTTATCGAGGTTACCGAACGGGGCGGACTGATCTTCTATGGCAGATCCGATGCCACTTTAAACCCGGGCGGCGTCAGGATCGGCACAGCGGAAATCTACCGGATCATCGAACAGATGGCGGAGATTGAAGACAGCGTCGTGGTAGCACAGGAGTGGCAAAAGGACAACCGAGTCATCCTCTTTGTCAGGATGCAGGCCGGCTACGAGCTGACCGATGAGCTCCGGCAGAAAATCAGCAGCAATATCCGCCAGCAGGCATCACCCCGGCATGTTCCGGCAAAAATAATCGCAGTGCCGGATATTCCCTATACCCTGAACATGAAAAAGGTTGAACTTGCCGTACAGAATATGATCCATGGACGTGAGGTGAAGAACAAAGACGCCCTCAAGAATCCCCAGGCTCTGGATTTTTTTGCCGACATCAATGAGCTGAATTTTTCCTAACCGGGAGCAACCATGAAGACATTTCCGCAGTTGAATTTTGGCCTCGGTGATACCGCGAACCTGCTGCGCGAGTCGGTACAGGGGTTCGTCAATACCGAGATTGCCCCATTGGCGGCGGATATTGACCGCGAGGATCATTTTCCCGAAGAACTCTGGCAGAAGATGGGTGCCTTGGGCCTTTTAGGCATTACCGTTGCCGAACAATATGGCGGCGCAGAAATGGGCTACCTCGAACATGTTATCGCCCTGGAAGAACTCAGCCGGGGGTCGGCGTCAGTCGGTCTTGCCTATGGTGCCCACTCCAACCTGTGCGTCAATCAGATTAATCGAAACGGCTCCAAAGAGCAGAAAGAGCGCTACCTGCCCAAGCTTATAACCGGGGAATACATTGGGGCACTGGCCATGAGTGAAGCAGGCGCCGGTTCGGATGTCGTCGGCATGCGGCTGCGCGCCGTCAGAAAAGGAGACAGTTATATCCTCAACGGCACAAAAATGTGGATCACCAACGGCCCCAACGCCGATGTCCTGGTGGTCTACGCCAAGACCGCGCCGGAAAAAATGCATCAGGGCATTACCGCCTTTCTGGTGGAAAAGACCATGGCGGGATTTTCCACCAGCCCCAAACTGGACAAGCTCGGCATGCGCGGTTCGCCAACCTGCGAACTGGTATTTACCGATTGCGTCGTACCAGAAGCGAATATCCTCGGCACCCTCGATCGAGGCGTCGAAGTACTGATGAGCGGCCTCGACTATGAGCGACTGGTTTTGTCCGGTGGTCCCTTAGGCATTATGACCGCCTGCATGGATGTCGTTTTACCGTATATCCATCAGCGCCATCAATTCGGGCGGGCTATCGGTGAGTTTGAACTGATGCAGGGAAAACTTGCTGATATGTATGCAACCTGGAATGCCTGCAGATCGTATGTCTATACCGTTGCTAAAGCAGCGGATATCGGCAGTAATATTCGCAAAGATGCCGCAGCCGTTATCCTTTATGCCGCCGAACGGGCAACCTGGATGGCCCTTGAAGCCATCCAGTGCCTTGGCGGCAACGGTTATATCAACGAATTCCCGACCGGCCGGCTGCTGCGTGATGCTAAACTCTACGAGATTGGCGCCGGCACCAGCGAAATCCGCCGGATGTTGATCGGGCGCGAGCTCTTTCGCGATACCGAAGACTAATGGTGTCGTAAAAAACACTGCGCCTTGTATATCAAGCTTTTTGCTTAACCATTTCAAAGTTGAGGTTCAGCTAGTTCCCATGCGGTGCATGGGAACTAGCTTCAGGCTTTGCCGTATAAGGACTTCACCGCCGCCCTGTCCGTAGAACCGTCTTTTTGGGTCGGCAATGCATCCACAAATTCGACATATTGCGGCTTTTTGAAGCGGGCAATACGTTCTCCGACAAAAGCAGTCAATTCCGCCGCCGTCACAGTTTTGCCGGCATGGAGTTGGCAAACCGCTTTTATCCCCTCTTTCCATTTTGGGTCCGGAACGCCGATAACCACGGTTTTGGCCACCGCCGGATGCTGCAGGATGACTTTTTCAACCTCCGCCGGATAGACATTTTCACCGCCCGGTTTGATAAGCTCTTTCTCTGCTTTTCTCCCGGCGTAAAATAAAAATCCGTCCTCGTCAAAACGTCCTAAATCGCCGGTATGATGCCACCCTCCTCGAAAGGTGTAGTCGTTGTCATCGGCCAGCCCCCAGTAACCTTTGAAAACCATCGGCCCCTTAACGGCAATTTCCCCCACCTCTCCGGCAGCGACTACCTGATCATGTTCATCAACCAGCTGCACATCGCCAAGCATAATAATTCTTCCAGCCGATCCGGGCCGATCGTCATATTTGCCGATGGTGGCAAGACACGAAGTCTCGGTCTGGCCATACATGGCATAGTATCTGCCGCCACTCATCGCTTGAAATTGTTTTATAGTCTCCGGGGTGCCGAGACCGACCACTGCCTTCAGTGAGCTGATATCGGAACTTTCTTCGGCTGCGGCCTTGACTATGGAATCGAGAATCGGCGGAAAATCGAAAAAGTGGGTTGCCCCCTTTTCCTGGATCAGGCGGACGGCTTCTTTGGCCTCAAACTTACTGATATTCAGACTTGCCCCCCCGGCATGGAAGGTACTGGTGGCCATAAAAAGCCCGGCCACATGAAACAGAGGCAACAGGTTCAGATTAACGTGCTGCTGGGTAAAGCCCATGCAGCTGATAAAATGCATATCGGCACAGACAATATTGCCATGACTGAGCAGAGCACCCCTTGGACGCCCGGCCACAGCGGCGGTATGAATAATGACAAAACCGTCAGTACTCGCCACATCCCCGGGCGGTACCTGACTGCCCGCCTCCATCAAAGAGGCAAATTTTAAGGCATCGCCGAGATCGGACTTTAAATTGTAACAGGCGTTAACAGTTGGCAACTGATCCCGCTTGCTTTCAATGATGTGCTGAAACTCTGCATCGGCAAAAACGATTTTCGCCTGGCAATCGAGCAAATTAAAGCAGACCTCATCGGCTGAAAGCCGCCAGTTAATCGGCAGCACAATGGCGCCTAAACGGGCGGCTGCACCATAAATAAGAAAAAATTCGAGACTGTTTTTGCCAAGCACGCCAATCCGATCGCCCTTTTCGACCCCGGCACGGAAAAGCCCACCTGCCAGACGATCCACCTGCATCTTATAATCCGTAAAGCTCAATTGCCGGCCGTCATCGATCTCATGCCAACAGAGACGACTGCCACAAGCAACTGCATTCCTCTTGATCAGATCATAAAAAGTAAAGTCATAAAGTCCCATGGAAATCCCCCTTTATCTTTTTGATGAAGCTTCAGGTTCACTCTGTGATCAAACAATACTATTAAAAAATGATTTGCGAGCAGTAAAAGACGCTGATTTGGAAAATATCTGACGGTAACGACCGGACAGGACGTTCTCATGATTATATACTGCACATTGGATCCGACAATGATTTTTTTTGTTACTTTCTCGATTCCTTTTTCTACCCCGATAATTATCTCATTGGTACCTTTTCAGTCTTAACCTTAACCAAACGGTTTTTTCTTATCCCTTTGGGACCTGTCAATCCATTGGGCAAAAAAAATCAATTTCAAATCAGGATCAGGCATCGGCTAGACAAATCAGGGAGTACCACAATGAAACATTGCGAACCCCAAAATAATTTGGTCCCATGATTACGGCAGTCAGATCTGCGGATATCAATTGAGAGTCCCGATGGACTCTTCAAATGACCTTAATTTTTCTCTTGCGGTCGTCATTGATGCAGACAACGTTAATCCTGCCATTGCGGCTAACCAGCAGAGATCGTGGTGCTGAATTCATCAGACACCGCGATTAACCAGAAAAAGACGCAATGCCAATTGCGTTAACAAAAAAGAAGAGGACTATCATGCCGAAATATGTAATCGAGAGAGAAATCCCTGGAGCAGGAAAACTATCAGCTGAAGAATTGCAGGGTATCGCCCAGAAATCGCGTGAAGTGCTTAACGAGATGGGCCCACAGATTCAGTGGGTGGAGAGCTTCGTCACAGATGACAAAATATATTGCGTCTATATTGCTCCGAATGAGGAGATGGTGCGAGAACATGCTCAAAAAGGTGGGTTTCCTGCAAATAGTATCTGTCAGGTTAAGTCGGTAATCGACCCAACCACCGCTGAAAGCTAATGCTTCGTCAAGATAATTAATCCTCCCAAATTAAATGTGATTACCACTAAACCTCAGCTATATGGGGATATGAGATGCCTTCTGGACCTTCTAAGCTAAACTTTAGTGGTAATCATAAAATTAAAAGTACACTGTAAGTTGCAGGGGAGGGACCAGATCTTTGCGTGATTAAAAGGAGTATGAATCAAACAAAGGCCAGGTTCTTCGCCTGTATAGCTTTGCATTCCTGCATCCTTCAGACCTCTATTCACGAAGTCGCTCTTGCCTTTGACTGGTATATATGTTTCTGTAATTTAACTAAAAAAAGATCGATCCCCAGTGGACGTACATAAACCAAGGAGAACTTTTATGGACTTAATAAAATGGCGCGAGTCTTATGAAACAGGTATTCGCTCAATGGATACACAGCACCAGAAACTTATTGAGCTCATCAATAAACTGTACACGGTGCTCCGTGAAGAAGAACCCTCTTCGTCAATAGATGGAGTGCTGCTTGAAATGACAACATATGCAGACGAGCACTTACAAATCGAAGAGGGTATCCTGGAAACCAATGGTTATCCAGACCTTGCCAATCATATTGCCACTCATCAGACGTATCGGGATAGATTGACGGTGCTTACGGATGAATCTAAAAGGAAAAGCGAAACAGCAGTCAAAGATACGTATGCTTTTCTTCGCCAATGGTGGATGGAACACATTGTCACAGAAGATAAGAAATACGGTGAATTCCTCAAGTCGAAAGGAGTTGAATAACATAATGGCCTTAAATATCGTCAGGTTTCTTGCGATCCAGCTAATATTAAATATATAATTAAATAATCCGTTGGAATAAATTTGCCGTAAACGGAATTGTTTCTCTGAAGAAAATAAACCGGTCAGATATCGAAGGAATAGTATGATCAGATATACAGCGAAACGCATTGCGCTTGAGGTGATGGAATCTGATGACGCCTTGCCGCCCCTCCCTGCAGCCAGCCAACGATTACTCTTTATGGCAAGGCAACCTGTTGACCAGATCGATGTGACAGCCTTTAGCAAGATAGTTGAGGGGGACCCCGCTCTAACAGTTAAACTTCTTCAGCTTGCCAACTCATCCTACTTTGGCACCTTGAAAGAAATAATGAGTGTTCGCCAGGCCATAGTGCACATGGGTTTGGAAGAAACCATTACTTCTGTCTATAATATTTTTCTCAGAAACGCCTTGCCGGAATTTCCAAAACTTGATGGGTTTTCCGGAAAGGATTACTGGGATCATTCCTGGGCCTGTGCTACGGCAAACAGAATGCTTGGGCATCCGGTACATCGTCAGATGACTCAGGCTGTTCCATGTGAGTTATACATTGCCGGCTTATTACACGGAGTTGGAAAGATATTTCTGGCGATCAACCGTACCGAACAGTTTCAACAATGCCTTCACTACTCAAGGGAACATAAACAACCTCTTGAGCAAACCTTAGTTCATATCATCGGGACCACTGACACTGAGATTGCTTACAACGTGCTGAAAAATTGGAATTTGCCCGAACATATTTGCCAAACCATCAGACACTATCAGGCACCTTTCGGGGCAGCTAAGGAATACCGGGGAATGGCTGCTCTTACCCAGCTTGCGTATTATATTACCAGCTCCACCGGAATCGGCAGTAATGGTGACGGGTGCGCGTATGAAGTGAATCAAAGCTATGTTGCCGAAAATTGGGCTTTGCTGCATACAGAAAAAAAACATCAGGAACTGCTCATTAAAGATATCTTTGCAACTCTGAAAAGGAAATTTGAACTTCTAAATCCCGAAACGGAGAAGCATGACGACCAAAGGAATTCCATGATTGATGGTACAGAGGCTGCAAAGATAAAATTTAAGAAGCCCAAAAAAGAACAAGGACTGCTAGGTCGCCTGTTCTCCTGGTAGCAAAAACCTGACTCCGTTCTGCCAACAGCGAGACGATGCGTTACCAACAGTGCTGCGTGAACGGACAATTCCCTCTGCTTCAAGGCCAACCGGTTGATTGAAGCATTCTCGGCGACTGCATTAAAGAAAATCGCAATACAGACGCGACAATGTCCCGCTCAGCTATTCGGTCGACCTGATCTTGCAAATTTTATTTTAATACATTTAAGCCATGCAGATATTGGTTAAGCGAGTATACGAGAAACCAAATTCACAAGAAGGATTGAGAATATTGGTTGATCGACTCTGGCCGAGAGGGTTATCTAAAGACCTCGCCAAAATTGATGTGTGGATTAAATCAATAGCACCTTCGAATGAACTTCGGCGATGGTATCAGCATGATACTAAAAAATGGCCGGAATTCATGGAAAAATATTTTGCTGAACTCGATCAAAACCATGATGCGGTAAATGAACTGATACATCATATCCAACGAACCAAGGTAGTATTTCTGTTCGGCTCCAAAGAAATCTACAACAACAATGCAGTTGCGTTAAAAAAATATATCGAAGCAATTCTTGCGAAAGAAAATCGCGTGATTAATTGTAGTTCATGTAAAGTTGTATTCGCGATCAATCAACAGTGGTCCTTGACTAAAAGAAAATATTAAAATATTACCATGAAAATTTCGCTTGTCATTGCATTCTTCTTACTTCTCTTTGCAGCGTCTGAGGTCATTGCCGCCGAAAAATCACCCGAGGGTGATGCAGCCATAAAGGGATATGATCCAGTCGCCTATTTCCTCGTCGGCAAGGCGGTAAAAGGACAACAGTTCTTCAGCACGCCTTGGCATAATTTAACCTGGTATTTCCAAAATAAAAAGCACCTGGAACTTTTCAAAACAGATCCGGAGAAATATGCCCCACAGTATGATGGGTTTTGTGCCTGGGCCATGACGGAAAAGCGCAAAGCCATTACTGACCCGGAAGTATGGAAGATTGTTAACGAAAAACTGTATCTTAATTGCAGTCTGCAAGCATATGAAAAATGGAGCAAAGATATACCTGGCAATATTAAAAAGGCCGATGCCAACTGGATACAATTTATTAGTGAAAATTGATCCGCATCAAGGTCGTAATCTTATTTCGGGGGGAATAATATGGGAATGTTGAAAGAGTTTAAAGAGTTTGCAGTTAAGGGAAACGTCATAGATATGGCGGTAGGTATAATTATCGGTGCTGCCTTTGGCAAGATTGTCTCGTCCTTTGTTGGTGATGTTATCATGCCGCCAATTGGTGTGCTGGTCGGTGGAGTCGATTTTACCAATCTCGCAGTTGTCCTAAAGGAAGCTACAGCGAGTGCTCCGGCAGTTGTACTCAGTTACGGCAAATTCGTCCAAACAGTTATCGATTTTACCATTATTGCTTTTGCCATATTTATTGCAATCAAGGCTATTAACTCTTTAAAGAGACAAGAGGAAGAGGTACCAGAAGCACCGCCTGAACCTACCAAAGAAGAACTGCTTCTGACCGAAATACGAGATCTGCTGAAACAACAGAAAGCAATAGGCTGACCATTGATTCCGGATGGAGCTCAGATTGTCCTCTTTTGCAGCAAATGAACGAGAATGTTCGTCTTACCAATTAATTGATCTAAATATTCACCTTGATGAATATGATCTGGCGGGCAACTGCTTCCAGTCCACCAGGTGGTAAAGACCTCGACAACTCTGCGCCTGACAGTGACGCTGTTGCTCACTTTTTACTCTCCCCTGCTGACCGTAAATAACCGCATCCAACTGTTATTTACGGTTATTCTTTTCCTGTTTATGAGCATATACTCTTTTTACTTGACCATCGTTTGACGCAAAACTATATCTTTGCCGACAGAGCAATTTTGTATTGAGTGAGACAAACTTAAGGAGTCAAGAAAATGCATCAGGTTAGAAAGATTATACGATGTAGTGTAGCCGTCGTTACCTTCATATTACTGGCCAACGCAGCCCTGGCCGCCGATAAGGAGAAATTAATTATTTTCCATGCGGGAAGTCTGTCGGTACCCTTTAAAACCATGGAACAGCAATTTGAAAAAGAACATCCAACCATTGATATACTCCGCGAGTCCGGCGGAAGCACCAAGATGGCCAGAATGATTTCTGAGCTGGGAAAACCGGCTGACATAATGGCTTCAGCCGATTATGTAGTGATTAACAAGAACCTGATCCCCAAATTTGCTGAGATCAATATCCTTTTTGCCACCAACCAGATGGTCCTCTGCTATACCGGAAAGAGTAAATACGCCGATACAATCACCAGCAAGAACTGGCCGGATATACTCGCTAAACGCGATGTCATATGGGGGTATTCAGATCCTAATGTCGATCCATGCGGCTATCGCAGCCTCATGGTGCTCCAGTTGGCCGAAAAATATTTTCATTTAGACGGACTGTACAACAAACTCATGCAGCAGAGAAAAAAAGAATGGATTCGCCCCAAATCCGTCGAATTGATTGCCCTGCTCGAATCCGGCAACATGGACTATGCCTGGGAATACCTGTCGGTTGCGGTACAACACAATTTGAAATATGTCATTCTGGATAAAGAAGTTAATCTGAGCGATTACAGCCTCGACGATTACTATAAAACCGCCAAGGTTGAAGTGAGTGGGAAAAAACCTGGAACCACCGTCACCCAGACCGGCAAAGCCATAACCTATGGGGTGACAATTCTCAACAACGCACCAAATCCTGGAGCAGCAAACAAGTTCCTGCAGTATCTGCTGGACCCGCAAAGGGGTTTGCAGGTCCTCAAAGAAATGGGACAACCGCCCTTTATTCCAGCAAGAATTTCCTCGGAAGAAATGAAAATGAAATTATCGCCGGAACTGCAGGTATTAGTCGAAGTAAGGAAATAACAGAAAAAAGCCTGCGACCGGGATGCATCCGGCACAGGCCCTTGCGTTGCAGGTTTTCAGGTGATCGGAAATTCGACTTTAGGTCTTTTAAAACCATTGTGCTTTGCGGCAGGCACAATGATTTTGCTGTTTATTCTCCTCCCTCTGGTGGAGATGATAAGCCAGACCATCCCCTGGTGATTTGCTTGAGACCTTCTATCCTGCAGACCGCGTCGGCGTCTTGACCAAAAGGTCCTGGAACAGACTGGTTCAGTTGTAGAAGTCTTCCAAACCCCAGGAATATGCGGCTTAAGGGGATAATCCTACAACACGCCGCGAGCAAAAAACGCTTCAATCTGCTCGGTTGCATAGCCAAGTTCCGCAACAATTTCATGCGTATGTTCGCCAAATTTCCCTGGTGTCGTCCTTATGGTACCTGGCGTTTCGCTCAATTTGACCGGAATGCCGAAATCGTGTTTGATGTCTCCGTTTTCTGCGGTATAGCTGTGCACCATCTCCCGCTCGCGCAAATGCGGATCGGCCATGATTTCGTCCAGATTTTTGACGACGGCAAAACATATCTCCATCTCTGCTAACTCTGCATCCCATTCGGCCATCGACTTCGCACGAAAAATCTGACGAAAGTCCTCGATAATTTCGTCCCGTTTCTGTTCGTCGTAATGCAGAGGGATATACTGCGGACGGTGCAGATGTTCGCACAATCGCCGCCAGAATCTGTTTTCCAGGGCGCCAAGTGAAATATATCTTCCATCTGCCGTTTCATAGGTATTATAGCAAGCATAGCGATGGGACAATAACCCGTCGGAAGCCTGCTGTTTCTGTCCCCTCGACTGAGAAAGAAAAGATGGAAGCGTGAGCAGACCGACTACACCGTCGGTCATGGAGATATCAATGTATTGACCTCTGCCCGTTTTTTCCCTGGCAAAAAGAGCCAGCAGGATGCCGACGGCGGCGTTCATCGTACCCCCGGCGACATCGGCGATCTGCACCCCCGGAATAATCGGAGGCCCGCTTTTTGCGCCGATGAGATCGAGAATTCCGGCGTTGCTGATATAGTTGACATCGTGGCCTACCCTGTCACGCATCGGACCAGTCTGGCCATACCCGCTTATTGAACAGTAGATTATCCCGGGATTACCCTTCCGGACAGCGTCATAATCAACGCCAAGTCGCTTAACGACACCTGGCCGAAAGCCCTCGATGACCACATCGGCCTTCTCAACCAGTTTGAAAAATATTTCCAACCCTTCAGCCGTTTTGAGATTAAGAGACATATGTCTTTTATTCCGGTTCAGATCGTTAAAAAACAATCCGTCTCCCTGAAATTTTCGATCTTCAACGGCAATCACTTCGGCACCATGATCGGCCAGAATCATCGAACAGTATGGCCCCGGCAGCATCCGCGACAAGTCCACAACCCTAATTCCATTCAAAGCACCCTGCTGTGTCATATTATCCTCATAGTGTTTTTACGACGCCATCAAAATTCAATACCTTTCTGGGCTTTAATCCCTTGCTCATAGGCGTGTTTTACCGGTTCCATAGCTGTAACAGTATCGGCAATCTCAACGAGTCGGGGATGGGCGTCTCTTCCGGTCATGATGATCGACAGCCGTTCCGGTTTGTTCCGGACCAGTTCGACGATTTTCTCAACATCAAGAAAGTTATAGAGAGGCAGATAGGTAATTTCATCGAGAATGATCAGATCGTAGCTGTCGCTTTCGACCTGTTTTTTGGCCAGTTCAAAACCTTCCAGGGCAACTCGACGATCTTCTTCAATGTTTTCCTTGGTAAAGACAAACCCTTTGCCACAGATAAACCAGTCCAGATTTTCCTGTTTCTCGGCCATCAACCGCTCGCCATACTTGCCCTGTCCTTTGAGAAACTGAATGACACAGACCTTCTTGCCATAGCCAAGTGCCCGGAAAGCCGTACCAAGTGCAGCCGTTGTTTTACCTTTGCCGTTGCCGGTATTAACAATAACTCGTCCCCTGTCAGTCAAAGCAATCTCCTTATGGGTAATTTCTGTCTTGAGATCCTTCCCCCCTTAAGGGCAGACTCAACTGAGTCCCCCCAAGCGGCATTGAAACAAACACCCCTCAAGGGGGTACTAAAAAGAGTCCCTGCTTACTTCCCGTTTGGCGGGATCAGCACTCCATTGGACAATGGAACCAATCGAAATCTTACCAGATTATGCAAGAAACTGAACGTATATTCACCCTGCATTCATACTCTTTTATCATAAATTTGAACCGTACGCTCACTGCACCATGAAATTTCATGTTATGCAAAATAAAGTCCTGCTGAAGCCTGTGCGGTTACTGGCCAAATTACATAATAGACTGATTATAGGGTTGTTATTGTAGACAAATCGAAGTAATGATAGAGACCATCTGTGGGTGGATGTTATACGCTGATATACAGCCGAAGCTGGCATCCAAACCCCGGTAAACCGGAAATAATCCGGGACTCTTTTTAGTACCCCCTTGAGGGGTATAAGTGCCTTTGCGGGACATTCAGGTTATTGATGGTCACAGTACTCTCAGGTTTCTTGTTTTTTGACAGAGTTCCAGGAGCAAGGTACTAAAAGAACAACAACAGCCTCCGGCATATACTGTCTGGTAGAGATATAACTTTTTATAAAATGCATTTTAACGTTGCCATAAACGGTTACGGCCGGATCGGCCAGTGTGTGTTGCGGGCGATCTATTCCACGCCGTTCAGATCGAAATTTACCATAGTCGCCATAAATGAACTGGCCGACATTGAGACACTGACCTACCTTACCCGCTACGACACGACCCATGGACGTTTCCCCTATCCTCTTCGTTTTGAGAACAATTTTCTCTATATTGGCGAGGATAAAATCAGAATTATCAATGAACCGGACCCGGCCAAACTCCCCTGGAAAGAGCTTGACATTGACCTGCTCTTTGAATGTTCAGGATCATTCAGCAAGCGGAAAATTGCCGAGAAACACCTGCACAGCGGGGCCAGACGCCTTCTTCTGTCCCACCCGGCCACGCCGGAAGTCGATGCGACCATTGTCTTTGGCTACAACCAGTCGATGTTGCGGCCTGAGCACCGGATCGTCTCCACAGCATCCTGTACCACAAATTGTGTAGTTCCTATCCTCAACCTGCTGGACCGGGAACTGGGAATTAAAAACGGCGTCTCGACGACTATTCACTCGGTTATGAACGATCAACCGGTGATTGACAGATACCATAACACCAACCTGCGCCTCACCCGCAGTGCCCTCCATTCGATCATCCCTGTCGATACCGGATTGGCCAAAGGCATTGACCGGTTGATGCCCCATCTCGCCAATCGTTTCGAATGCCTCCACGTACGGGTGCCAACCATCAACGTGTCGTTGATGGATCTCTCTATCAACGTCAAAACAGCAACAACCGCTGACACAGTCAACCAGATTATGCGGGAGGAATCCCAGGGACCGCTCCTTGGCCTTGTGGGATATACCGAAGAACCGCACGCCTCGGTTGATTTCAATACTGATCCCCGTTCATCTATTGTTGACGGGACCCAGACAAGGGTCTCTGGCGACACACTTGTCAAAATGCTGTGCTGGTTTGACAACGAATGGGGATTTGCCAATCGGATGCTCGATGTGGCCAACAAATGGCTTGAGCTCAAATGATCATCTATCAACGAGGCAAAAATATGCCGTGGAATCTGGACAAAATTCGCTTTCTTTACCCGCCCGACGACTTTACCGGGACTTTCACCAACGAAAAAATGCAGGCTCGCCACAAAGTCATGCAGGATCAGAAAATAAAAGAAATCCTCGTCGAGCTCGAAGTTGCCGCCAATCCAATTGAGGCCATGCGCGCACTTAACCAGCGCGAGTATATCCAGTTTCTGCTCAATAATATTGAAACTTTTAGACAGCAAAAATACCTGGAGAAAGCGGTCCTCTGGCTCTATTACCTAAAAAACACCCCTTTTGCCGCCGCCGGTGACTTTGCTACCTGGAAGTTTCTGCTGAATGAATGCGATGCCGACCAGCTCTACCAGGAGGGAAGTCCTTTTCCCTATGATAAAGTTACCGCCTACAGGGGTTCAGTGACCGGAATCAGTAAAGGTTTAAGCTGGACCGTCAGCCGGGAAAAAGCAGCCTGGATTCTCGACCGGTGGGAAGATAAAGAGCTAGGCGGGGGAACCGTCTTCGCTTTGGAGATAACAAGGGCAGATATTTTAGTCTACATAGAGGACAAGATGAAGCAGGAAGTCATTCTTCGTCCGGAAGTAGCCGAGACCGCCCAGGTTCGGGAAATTACCAGCCTCTAAAAGGGACGGTTGCGCTGGCTGGCGAGAGCTGATTTTTTCACCATCACCCCCACCTGTCGTTCAGGAACTCTGCATTATATGCAACTCCCGATACTACCTGACGTGAGGTTCAGTGTCTTGACCATTAAAATTTAAAGCACCATTCCGATTGACTTAAGGTTGGTGCTCCACTGCGTATTTTCTGTACAATTCTCCAGAGAAAGAAATCTTTTTCATCTTTAGGTATATTACGGTTGAAATAAAGAGAGCGAGACAATACTTTTCTAGTGAAGAGACAGGTCTTTACTATGCTGTCGGCATGACTGAGCTACTTTTCACCAGGAACGGAGTATGAAAGACAAAGAAATTACTTCCAGAGAAAACGAGCAAGCCGCGCTTGGCAAACGCTCCACTTCCCAAGAGATTGCCGCATTTCTCAAAGCTGTGGACAAGACAGACATGGCCCAGAGCGGAAGACTGATTTTTTCATTGGATGCAACCATAAGTCGGCAGCCAACCTGGACCAGGGCTATGACTATCCAGTCTTCGATGTTTGATGCCGTGGGCAAGGCGGGTGGGTTGTCGGTTCAACTGGTGTTTTTCCGGGGCTTTGATGAATGCCGTGCCTCGAAGTGGGTCATTAATGCTGCGGCTCTGCGTGATTTGATGCAAGGTATCGAATGTCGTGGAGGACACACACAAATAGCCAAAGTCCTCAACCATGCCAATCGTGAGGCAACAAAAGCAAAAGTCTCGGCCCTGATCTTCATCGGTGATGCAATGGAAGAGAGTATAGATTCTCTCTGTCAACTAGCTGGAGAACTTGGTTTAAAAGGAGTGCGCTGTTTTTTCTTCCAGGAGGGAAATGATGCAACAGCGGAAAGAGGCTTTCGTGAAATGGCCCGGCTTACAGGCGGCGCCTATTTTCGTCTTGGCCCTGATTCGGCGAAGGAGCTGGCCGAGCTTCTCGGGGCGGTGGCCATTTACGCAAGAGGGGGAATAAAGGCCCTCTCAAACAGCGGCCGACGCGAGGCGCATTTGCTCCTTGAGCAAATAAAAAGATAAATTGCCCCCTTTGGGATATGAGTAGCTGAATGGTAATTCTTGTTTTTTTCCTGTTATTCTTCATCCTTGTAGCTCTCTGGCTGATTCTCAATATGCCGGCGCAAAAGAGTGCGGTATTTCTGACAAATACCGGGCCGATTATTGTCATGGCATTGGGAGCTCTACTTACCTTTTTCAGGCGCGGGGTGATCGGTGTACCTTTGATATTCCTGGGTCTCTCGTGGTGGCGGCGCATGCGTTCGATGCGACCGATCCCCTCTTCCAGCGGACGAAAATCAACGGTCTGCTCGGCAAGCCTTGAGATGGAACTTGATCATGATACCGGAGAAATCGACGGCCGGGTGTTGACCGGAAATATGAAGGGGGCCAGACTTTCTTCGCTTAGCAAGGAAGAGGTTTTGTCGCTTTATCGGGAAATTCATGTCGATGCCGACAGCGCCACCTTGCTTGAATCTTTCCTCAATCGCTACCACCCCGACTGGCAGGAACATTATGACCATGACTCTTTCAGTGAGCAGAGCGGCGCATCTGGTTTTGATTCTATGACCCCCAAAGAGGCCTACCAGATACTGGGACTGGAGCCAGGTGCATCGCGGGAGGAAATCCACCAGGCCTGGCGGCGGCTTGTGAAAGCAGTGCATCCAGACAGTGGAGGCTCTGCATTTCTGACTGCCAAGATTAATGCCGCAAGAGATCTTCTTCTGGGGTAGCCGACCCATATGCCCGTGCATCTCTTTTGTTCTATTGCAATTTAGACCAAAAAATCTCGTATAATGAAGAGATCGGACAGATAAGCGCGGCCTCAGAAAGGGTCGTCTCAGGAAGGACTCAAACAAGCACTCAGTGGATCGTCAATTGGTACCCAGGGCTCTGCGCATTGCAATTCCGAGTGTTTCAAGGGTATACGGTTTACGCACGTATCCATAGGCACCAAGTTCAATGGCAGCTTTAACACGGCTGGTTTCCGAAAATCCGCTCGCAATCACCGCTTTTTGCTTGGGATGAATGGCTTTGACCCGCTGGTAGGTCTCGAGACCGTCAATGCCCGGATCCATGAGCATATCCAACAACAACACATCCACTTCATTATTACCGATATAGGTAACGGCTTCTTCGCCGCTGGATACCGTGACAGCGGCGTAGCCCAGTTTTTCAAGCATCATCTGGGCAATCTCTCGTTGTGCCGGCATATCATCTACAATGAGTATTTTTTCGCCGTGGCCGATATACTCTTCTATTTTATGTTGCTGTATCAGCTCACCCACGACTTCATCCGTAGCTGGAAAGTAAATACTAAAAATGGTACCTTTTCCTTCGGTACTATGAACATCGATGTATCCATTGTGGTCTTTCACCGTGCCCCATACCACGGTCATCCCCAGACCTGTACCGCTGCGGCCCATCTTTTTTTTGGTGTAGAACGGTTCAAAAATATTTTCGATATCTTTCTGCGCAATACCAGTTCCCGTGTCGCTGATTTTCAACTCCAGATAATCGCCTTCGGAGATCGTTGCCAACCTGGAAAACGCGGCATCGATCAAGGTGTTTGCTATTGAAACAGTAATGATCCCCCCTTCAGGCATGGCTTCTGCCGCGTTGGATACCAGGTTCATGATCGCTTTTGACAGATGAACCGGCGATCCGGATATCGGCAACAGCTTGTCTGCAAAGTGCGTTACTATTTCGACATTGGGATGGTATTCCAACAGCTTTTTACACTCCGGGCTGCTCAGACACTCTTCAACGATTTTTTCCAGATTAACGACATTCATGTCCAGGACAGCCCGGCGGGCAAGGTTTAATAGATCCTGTACTATGACCCCTGCTTTTTCACCTGATTTTTTGATGTTCAAAATAGCCGAACGATAGGGGCTGTCTTTGGGGATTTCCAGCAACAAAAGTTCAGGATAACCCACAATGGCCGAAAGTATATTGTTCAAATCATGGGCCACGCCACCGGCCAAAGTCCCCATTGCTTCCATTTTCTCAGCACGTTGAAGCCGGCTTGCCAAACGGGCTCCTTCCCTCTCCGCCCTTTTACGTTCTTCAATTTCCTTTTGCAATTCAATATTTTTTGCAACTATTTTATTCTCATTGATATTGGATTCGTACACCCGTATCTGCAGCAACCGGTTCTGGTTGACAATCCAGACGACATAGGCCATCGCCCCCAATACGAGTATGGCTAGAATCACCATCGTGAGTAAAAGTGCCTGGGCCGAAGTCTTGCCAAAAATCTGTTCCAGAGGCCATAATTCGAAAAGAGCAAAGGGCGTCCCCTGAATGGCTACTTTAATGAAAGCATTTTTGCTGCCATCTTGAAATTTTTTCTGAAGATCTTGAAATTCCGCTTCAGCATAAAGCTTATCCAGCCTGGCCTCAGTTTTATAGGAATGACTAGAGGTATCATTTAGCATCCGGTCGGTGGTGTACACTATACCTGACTCTTGACCTGAATCAGGGTTGGCATCAACAAAATGTCTATAAACGTTCTCGCCTATTATCCAGGCTGATATCTGGCCGGCATAGCTCCCTTTGAAATAAAAAGGCGTGGTGTACAGGACATCATGGTGATGTTGATCTGGACCCGTAACAAGATAGAATCCACTGGGTCTGGTTAAGAAAAACTTCCTTAACTGGTCAGCGATTCCCGTGGATGAATGCGTTGAATCGGTGTCCACCAGAGCATCTCCCCGATGGTCCGTAAACAAAATTCTATAAAATACCGGTTCAGATTGATTCTTCATGTTTTCAATAACCTGCTGGAATAAAGAGGAAAGCGTCAAGAGATTAAACTGCAGCCCATACTCCATGGACATGCCCAGCGCCTTGTTTTCAAAAAATAACGCGGCCTTGCTGCTACTGGCCAGATCATCGATATCTTTTTTGAGTAAAGCAGAAAAATTGTGCAAGTCATTGGCATGTTTTTCGACTGGAAAGATAAGCTAAAATGCCTCCATCAACACGCGGTGGGGCTTTTTTCTGCTTTTCAGGATCACCACGCTATGGTTTGATGTATTGTCAGTAGAATGAAATGTTTTTCTCAGTACATCCCATTATCACCCAGAGTGCATTATGGTTACCAGTACAGGGACATCTACCGCAAAAGACGTTACCGCTCCCTTCGCACAACAAAGGTTTACACAAACCTCACCCCGGTGCAGCCTACCACTGGACTCTTCTCCTGTATCAGCCGCTATGCTCAGACTGCTGACAGGATCACAGACAGGCAACTGATGCAATCCATAGAACCACAGAAAGCCAGAATACAAAGGCTTCAAAGCAAGGATGAAGACGGAACATTTTGGCTCAAGTGCTCGGGAGACTGGACTATTGATACCCTTCACGATATTCCCGATACGCTGAATGAGATTGCGATTGCAAGCCGGAATATCTCGATCCTGTGGGATGTATCTGATACTGGTCGTGTTGACTCCGGCGGGTATGCTGCTTTTTATTCGCACCTCCACTTTGCTAAAAAAAAACAATTGCTCCATTCAAGTGGTTGGTGCGACCAGTGAACAGCAAAAATTGTATGACCTGCTGCAAAAATATGCCCCCGAACATGCCGAGCTCAAACCGGCTTTTTTCTCCCGCCTGTTCACCCCCTTCAACAGAATTGGCCGAAGCTTTGTTGCATTTTCAGCTGATTTGAGAGACTTTCTCACCTTTACCGGTGAAAATTTTGTCAACTTGCTGCACGCAATCGTACATCCCCGCTCCATCCGGTTCAAAGCGATTGTAAAAAATATCGAAGAAGCCGGAGTTCGGGCGATCCCCATCGTGACCCTGACCAGTTTTCTCATAGGGGTGGTAATCGCCTACCAGGGAGCAGTGCAGCTGGAAAAATTCGGCGCCAATATTTTTATCGTGGATATGATAGCGCTTTCGGTCACCAGAGAACTTTCCCCGCTGATCACAGCCATAGTCGTCGCAGGCCGAACCGGCTCTTCCTATACGGCCCAGCTGGGGGTGATGAAAATAACGGAAGAGATAGATGCCATGCGTACCATGGGATTTGATCCCCATCGTTTTCTCGTGTTGCCCCGTATTATCGCCCTGATCATTGCCCTGCCGCTGATGATTTTCTTTGCCGATATAATTGGCATTGGTGCCGGCATGTTCATCTCGCACGTCCACCTCAACCTCTCCTATCCTGAGTTTATACACCGTCTGCAGAACGTACTGACGGCAAAACATGTCTGGGTCGGTATAGGTAAAGGACCCGTTTTTGCCTGGCTGATTGCTACGGTGGGATGTTTCCACGGATTTCAAGTTTCAAAAAACACCGAAAGCATAGGACGCTACACCACTATTAGCGTGGTCAACGCAATTTTTCTGGTTATTGCCTGTGACGCTCTTTTTTCGGTCTTCTTTACGGAGCTTGGCATTTGAACGACACCATTATCACAGTATCGGATCTCGTGACTCGATTTGGCAGTAATGTGATCCATGAGGGCGTCAACCTTACTGTGCGCCGGGGTGAAATTTACGGCCTCTTAGGCGGCAGCGGTTCCGGCAAATCGACGCTGCTCAAACAAATAATAATGCTGCTGCGCCCTGCGTCCGGACAGATTACGCTTCTGGGTCACGATCTTATGACCATCAGCCGCAAAGACGCCGCTTCCCTGCGTCATCATTGGGGCGTGCTTTTTCAGGGAGGTGCCCTCTATTCTTCGCTTACTGTTGCCCAAAATGTCGGCATCAAGCTGCGGGAGTACACGGATCTCCCGGAAGATATTATTGAGGATTTGGTCCAGATGAAAATTAAAATGGTTGGTCTTCCTCCAACTGCGGCGGAGCTCTATCCTGCTGAACTCAGCGGCGGTATGACCAAGCGGGCGGCGCTGGCGCGGGCACTGGCCATGGACCCTCAGCTGCTGTTTCTTGATGAGCCCACTTCTGGACTGGATCCTATCGGCGCCGAAGCCTTTGACAAACTGCTTCTTGAACTGCGGGACATTCTCAGTTTAACTGTGGTGATGGTCACCCACGATCTTGATACCATCTGGACTATTGTCGATCGTTTTGCAGTCTTGGGCGAAAAAAAAGTCATTACAGAAGGCACTCTTAGCGATGTTGTGCAAACCCCCCACCCCATTGTCGAACAATTCTTTGGCGGTCCCAGGGGGCAAATACGGAGCAGGGATGGAAAGTAAAATCAATTATACCCTTGTCGGCCTGTTCGTTGTTCTCCTGACGGCAGGGCTGATAACCTTTGCCTACTGGTTGGGAAAACATGGGGGCAGACAGGAATACGACTCCTATCTTGTCTATATGTCGGAATCTGTAGCCGGGTTAAGCACCGATGCTTCTGTTAAATACAGAGGGGTTAATGTGGGCACGGTCGAACAGCTGGGTATAAATCCCCACAATACCAAAGAGGTGGAAATCCGTTTAAAAATCGAGCACGGTACACCCATCAAGACCGATACAACAGCCACATTAAAGTCTTTTGGCATAACAGGTCTC
>JBBRDD010000072.1:0-20137 GCA_038204235.1 Desulfobulbales bacterium | reverse complement strand
GCTGCCGCAGCAGCAGCTGACCCAGATCCATACCGGGCTCACCGTCCGGGTACGTTCAGATGCTCTGCCGGGCAAAGTGGTCCCCTGCCCGATTACCGCCATCAGCCCGGAAGTGGATGTCGCCACCCGCAGTATCCGCGTGCAGGCAACGCTTGCCAACGAGGATGAAGCCTTCCGCGCCGGCATGTACGTTAATGTGGCGGTGGTCCTTCCGGCCAAAGAAAAAGTGCTGATTATTCCGGCCACGGCTGTTTTGTACGCGCCGTACAGCGACTCGGTTTTCGTAGTCGAAGAAAAAAAGGGCGAAGACGGCACCCCTGCCGGGAAAACCATCCGCCAGCAATTCGTTCGTCTGGGCGAAAAGCGTGGCGACTTTGTCGCCGTGACCTCGGGACTGAAAGAGGGCGAACAGATAGTGAGCACTGGTGCATTTAAACTGCGCAACGGACAGACGGTCAAGGTGGACAATAAACTGCAACCTGATTTTAAACTGGCTCCTCGGCCCACTGAAAGCTAACTGAAAGCTTATTTATGAAATTTACCGATATTTTTATCCGTCGTCCGGTACTGGCTCTGGTCATCAGCTTTCTTATTATTATCGCCGGACTACAGGCTATCCGTTCGCTGAACGTCCGCCAATACCCGCGCAGCGATAATGCCGTCGTCACCGTCACCACCATCTACGTCGGTGCCAGCGCCGAACTGGTGCGCGGTTTCATCACTACCCCGATGGAACGGGCCATTGCTGCCGCCGATGGGATCGATTATCTGGAGTCGCAAAGCGTCCAGGGCCGGTCCATCATTAATGCCCGACTAAAAATTAACTACGATCCGATCAAAGCCCTCTCCGAGATCAGCTCCAAGGTGAATCAGGTTCGCGGCGACCTGCCACCGGAGGCCGAGGTGCCGATCATCAACGTCGAATCGGCCGACAGCCAGTTTGCCTCCGCCTATCTGAGCTTTACCTCGGATATATTGAAGCAAAACGAGATCACCGATTACCTGGTGCGTATTGTCCAACCCCGGCTTTCCGCGCTTAGCGGCGTGCAACGGGCCGATATTCTCGGCGCCCGCACCTTTGCCATGCGTATCTGGCTCAAACCCGACCGCATGGCCGCCTTCAATATCAGCCCAAGCCAAGTTCGCCAGGCCCTGGCGGCCAATAACTTTCTGGCTGCCGTGGGCAATACCAAGGGCTCGCTCATCCAGGTCAACCTGACCGCCAATACCGACCTCCGTTCGGTGGAAGAATTTAAACAGTTGGTGATCCGCGAGGAAAATGGCGCTATCGTCCGCATCGAAGATATCGGCGAAGTGGCGCTCGGAGCTGAAAATTACGACGCCGAGGTGCGCTTTTCCGGTCAGACAGCGGTGTTTATGGGAATCTGGCCCCTGCCGAACGCCAATTCCCTGGATGTTATCAAAGGGGTACGTATAGAACTGGAGGCCATTAAAAAACAGCTGCCCACCGGACTGGAGGGTCGCCTCGCTTACGACGGCACCGCCTATATCGACAATGCCATTCACGAAGTGATCAAGACGCTCAGCGAGACCCTGCTCATTGTCATTATCATTATTTTTCTCTTTCTGGGGTCAATGCGGGCGGCAATTATTCCCGTGGTGGTCATCCCCATGTCGCTGATTGGCGCTGTCTTTCTCATGCAGGCTTTCGGCTTCACTATCAACCTGCTCACCTTGCTGGCAATCGTCCTCTCGGTCGGTCTGGTGGTGGACGATGCCATCGTCGTGGTCGAAAACGTCGAACGTCACTTAAGCAAGGGCCAGACACCAATGCAGGCCGCCATCTTTGGTGCCCGGGAACTATTGCGTCCGCTGATTTCCATGACGATCACCTTGGCGGCAGTCTATGCCCCTATCGGCCTGCAGGGCGGTCTGACCGGCTCGCTCTTTCGGGAATTTGCCTTCACCCTCGCCGGAGCCGTGGTTATCTCCGGCATCGTCGCTCTCACCTTGTCGCCGATGATGGCTTCACGACTGTTGCGGCCAGGCATGACCGAACACGGTTTTGCCGGCAAGATCGAACGTGATTTTAAAAAAATCCGTAATTTCTACGGCCGATTGCTCGATAAAACGCTTAATGCCCGACCGGCCGTCTATATGGTCTGGGGCCTGTTGAGCATGTTGACCATCCCGATGTTTACCATGTCGGCCAAAGAGCTGGCGCCGGCCGAGGACCAGGGCGTCATTTTTGGTATTCTGGATGCAGCCGCCAATTCCACCCTCGACCAGACCAGCCTCTACGCCGCGGCCGTCAGCGATGCCTTTCTAAGCGTACCGGAGACGCAATTTGTCTTTCAAGTCACCATGCCTTCGTCGGGCTTTTCCGGCATGGTCGTCAAACCATGGCAGGAACGTGAGCGCACTATTTTTGAAATCATGCCGGAGGTGCAGCAAAAACTGCACGGCATCACCGGCATTCGCATGTTCCCGGTAACCCCGCCTGCGCTTCCCGGCGGCGGACAATTTCCAGTGGAATTTATTCTGGCGTCTACCGCCGAACCGGCGCAGATTCTTAATTTTGCCAACCAGATCCAGCTGGCCGCCATGAAAAGCGGCATGTTTGCCTTTCCGCCCATGATCGATCTCAAGATTGATCAACCCCAGTCCGAACTGGTTATCGACCGCGATAAAGTGGCCGACCTGGGCCTGAATCTTCAGCAGGTGGGGGCCGACCTGACCGGCATGGTCGGCGGTAATTTTGTCAATCGCTTCAATATCAGCGGCCGCAGCTACAAGGTGATCCCCCAGATTCAGAGGGTGGATCGGCTCAACCCGAATCAGCTAAAAAATATCTATGTCACCGACAGTAATGGGAAATTAATCCCGCTCAGCACCATCGCCACCATCAAGGACAGCACCGTACCACGCTCCCTTAACCGTTTTCAGCAACTCAATGCAGTCAAAATCAGCGGCGTTGCTATTCGCCCCCTGGAGGAGGCCTTAAAGTTCTTGGAAGATAAGGCAGCCGAAATCCTTCCACAGGGGTACGTTCTTGATTACACAGGAGAATCACGCCAACTTCGAACAGAGGGCAATAAGTTTATCCAGGCTTTCGGCCTGGCGGTAATTTTAATTTTTCTAGTGCTGGCCGCCCAGTTTAACAGCTTCCGTGACCCCTTGGTTATTCTAGGCGGATCGGTGCCCCTGGCCATGTTTGGCGCCCTGGTCTTCACCTTTCTGAAAATGCCTGATCCCGGCGTTGCCTTCTGGACGCATGGCTGGACCACAACCATGAACATTTATTCTCAGGTTGGGTTGATCACGCTGGTCGGTCTGGTTTCCAAAAACGGGATTCTCATCGTCGAATTTGCCAATAAACTGCAGATACAGGGACACAGTAAACGCCAGGCGGTGCACGAAGCGGCGATTACCCGCCTGCGCCCCATCATGATGACTACCGGGGCCACAATCGCGGGTCACTTTCCCCTGACTCTGGTTACCGGTGCCGGGGCGGCTGCCCGTAACTCGATCGGTCTGGTGCTGGTTGGCGGTATGGCTGTCGGCACAATGTTTACCCTCTTTATCATTCCTTCCATCTATATGCTGATAGCCAAAGATCATGGCAAAGACCGGGAGGACAGTGAACAAGCTTTCAATGAGAAAGAACCAGAGAGTATCGAGGCAACACAATAGGGGGAGGAGTGGACGACCGGACACTTCACGACATAACCGACATGAAACCCTTGCAAGAACAATGCAAGCACCAGGTCTGCCATGATGCTTTCCCTGGTTTGCCGAATCGTTTTCTGGCCAAAGTAAAACGAAAACAGATCCAGGTCGCCGTGTTTTATATGGACCTGGATCACTTTCAAACAATCATGTTTTCTTTACGGGTGTATGACGTATAAATATCACCTAGGAAATTAACGTTTTTATAATATCCTTTTTGCCGATCACGCCAACCAGTGTATCACCGCGCATTACCGGCAGGGTATGGACGTCTTTTTCTGACATCAGGGTTGCTATTTCATCGATAAGCGTTTCCTCGACAACCGTACGTGGCTTTTTGCTATAGATATCGCCAACTGTCGCCCCGGCCATTTTCTTCATTTCTTTTTCCATCTTGTCCGGGTTCTCGAGATAAAAGACAGAATCGAGGATGGTTAGCACGGTGGGAATATGGACCTTCTTCTTCTGGTCGATCAGGTCATTCTCCGTGACCACGCCGAGAAGATTACCGGATAAGTCAAGGACGGGGGCACCACTGATACTGTTTGAGGCCAGAAGCCGGGCCAGCTCAATTACTGTTGTCTCAGGTGTAACAGTGATAACATCTTTTGTCATAATTTCCGCAGCTTTTTGCATGCATTCCCCCTGTTGTCTTTCTTCATTGATGGCGTTGTCTAAACTACCCGAAGCGCCTATTTCTTGTTCTGTATTGTTGCCATTTTTCCGGTTTTGATCCTTAAAAATTAATCATTTACTGATCGAGAGGAAACAGGAAATATGGAGAGTTCGTCAATAAATTACCCAGCCCATTTCTTCAATTATCTTTTTCCATGGTTCCGGTTTCCTGTTCCAGACGAAAGGAGAAATTATTTTCCAGACGGTCGTGCCAATAATACCGTAATGTCTTTTCAATGACCGGGAAAGCGATAGTGGACCAGGGGATATCCTTTTCTCCGAACAGCCTGACCTCCATGCTTTCCCTGGTCGCATGAAACTGGGGAGCCTGAAGCCGCGCGAGGAACATGAGATAGACCTGGCCGATATGGACGATATCAAAGAGGCGATATGGCTGTAATGCAACGACTGACGCTCCCGTTTCCTCCGTAGTTTCGCGTCTTGCCCCTGCTTCGGTTGTTTCATTGCATTCCAGATAACCTGCCGGTAACGTCCAGAAACCCTTTCTCGGTTCAATATTTCTTTTGCAGAGAAGTACCCTGTCCTCCCATATGGGTATACACCCCACCACTATCTTGGGATTCTGATAATGGATACGACCACAGGAAGTACAGATCGAGCGGGGTCGGTTGTCGTCCTGCGGAATCAGCGAAACGACCGGCGCAGCACAGTGTGAACAGAAATTCATATCATTTTTAATATCTATGAGGTTTGCCGACTCTACCACAACAGGTGCGTGCCAATTTTCCTAAAAAGAGGCTCTTTCATCGTACCTCTTGCAGACTGGTCGGGCAATGGTTTCTTCAAGATACGCTTGCAAACTCTCTTTCCGGGGTGATCCGAATTTTCACGACACCACTTGCAATCCGATTGCACATGTGATTGACTTCAATATATTTTTAGTAAGCGGTCACCAGAGCCCCAGCAAGAACAAGGTTGAACAAGCAATAGAAAGGAGACAGAAATCGTATGGGGATTATCGTTGCCTACTCAATTCTGGCACTTATGTTTCTCGCCTTGTCATCTGGTATATACAAACCAAAGAAATGGTATGACCTTACTGATAAACATGTCAAGATTCTTAAGATTGGCTGTCTTTTTGGTTTTCTGCTTATTGTCGCCAATCTTGCCGCCCACCTCATCTAAGGGACAGGCAACTCCAGCCCCGTGACAACGGAGAGAAAACCGGTGATAAAGGGGAACAACACGAAAGCGCCTTCCCCTTTATCCCGTGCTGATCAGATTCCGGCAGCAAGCGCCGTCGATCTCCGCGGATCAGCTCCACCGTACATTATGCCATCTTTCACCATGATCGACTGAATGGCTCCCATGGCCTCCTGTTGTTTTACTTTGTGGCCCTCTTCCTGCAAGATTTTAATAGTATCGGGACTGATTCCTTCCTCGATCCGTAATTCATCCGGCAACCACTGATGATGGACACGCGGGGCCGCCACAGCACTCTGGATATTAAGGCCGTGGTCTATAACATTCATAATAACCTGGAGGGTGGTGGTAATAATTCGCGCCCCCCCGGGGCTGCCGGTTACCAGAAAGTTTTTGCCCTCTTTTTTGACGATGGTCGGCGACATGGAGCTCAGCATCCGTTTGTTCGGCTCAACCTTATTGGCTTCACCGCCGATCAGCCCGTAGGCGTTCGGCACCCCGGGTTTGGCAGAAAAATCGTCCATCTCGTTATTGAGCAGAAATCCGGCTCCATCGACCACAATACCGGAACCGTAACTAAAGTTGATCGTATAGGTGTTGGAAACGGCGTTGCCGAATTTATCAACAATCGAGAAATGCGTTGTCTCGTTACTCTCATATGGTTGCGGTTTACCGGGGGCAATCGTACTGCTCGGAGTTGCTTTTTCGGTGTCAATACCGGCACGGATTTTAGCGGCATAGTCTTTTGCGATAAGGCCCTTGAGCGGCACTTTGACAAAATCCTCATCGCCCAGATAAAAAGAACGGTCGGCGTAGGCATGCTTCATCGCTTCAGCCATCAGATGGATGGTCCGGGCCGAATTGTGGCCATATTCAGCGATGGGATATCCTTCCAGGATATTGAGGATCTGCACCACATGCACCCCACCCGAACTTGGTGGCGACATCGAATATATGTCATAGCCGCGGTAGGTGCCATGCACCGGATTCCGCATGGTCGGGGAATAATTTTTCATATCTTCCATGGTGATAAGGCCGCCGTGTTTGGCCATTTCCGCCACCAGCATTTCAGCTGTTTTACCTTCATAGAACTCTTTAACGCCCTTGTCGGCAATACGCTGCAGCGTCGCCGCGAGATCTTTCTGGATAAAGATTTCTCCCGGTTCGTAGATGCTGCCGTCCGGTTTATAGAAAATCTTTGCCGACGCTGGCCATTTCTTTAGCATCGCTTCTTTTTCTGTCAGACCGTCACTAAAGCGCGGTGTAACGACAAACCCCTCTTCGGCCAGTTTGATTGCCGGAGTCATAGCCTCCTTTAAACTGATGGTACCATATTTTTCCAGGGCCAGGGCAAGCCCGGCAACCGTTCCCGGTACCCCGGCCGCCAGATAGCTGTACCTTGACAGCTGACTGTCTGCATTGCCCTCTTTATCAAGGAACATGTCAACGGTTGCTTTCGCCGGTGCTTTCTCCCGATAATCAATGGCGACAACCTCGTTCTTTGGCTCCGAAGAAATAAGCATAAATCCGCCGCCGCCGATATTACCGGATCTGGGCTGAGTGACGGCCAGTGAAAACGCAGCGGTAACCGCCGCATCAATGGCATTGCCACCTTTCTTCAGTACTTCCTGAGCTGATTCTGTAGCAAGGAAATGGCTGGTGACAACCATTCCCTCGCGGCCCTGCACCGGGCTCATCCGCTCACCTTCCAGAATCGCTGCAGAATGGGCTATCGTGGCGGCCATTATTACAAAAGCCACCATCAGGTAAGCGACACGCCTATGACTTAATTGAAGAAACATTGCACGCATATAACCTCCTGGGTTCTTGGTTTCGCAACATGATTTCGTTGCAGAGAAGAGCACATGCAGGTACTTAAAAAGCTATGCAGCAATTTGAAATGCAGAAATGCAGGGAGAAAACACCCCGATCAAAACCATCGGTTTTGGCCGGGGTTGTCATTGAGGAAATATCAACTAACTTTTTACCGTGCTATCTGTCACCACCACGGCCGCCCCCCCGGCCGCCGCCTCCGCCAAAGCCACTTCGACCGCCACCGGCTCCGCCGCGGCCACCGCTGAAGTTGCCTTTAGTGCCCCCACCAAAGCCTCCTTTGCCGCCTCGACCGCCACCTCCACTGCCTCCCCGGCGATCCTCACGATTTTTTTCCTGCGGTCTGGCCTCACTGACAGTTACTGCCCTGCCTTTAATTTCCTTGCCGTTCAAGCCGTCAATAGCCGCCTGCCCGGTTTCTTTATCAGCCATTTCGACAAAGCCGAATCCCTTGGATCTGCCACTGTCTTTGTCGATGATTACACTGGCAGACTGAACGTCGCCAAACTCGCCAAAGAGCTGCCGCAAATCATCCTCTTTAACATCGTAGGACATATTCCCCACATAGATCTTCATGTGCTGCTCCTTTTAAGTGCCTTACTCCGAAAATCTGTCAAGAAACAAAAAATACGGAGAGCACTGTTAACGTAAACAACTTAAATAGTGCCACCGAGGCACTTCCCCCGCCTGTTTTTCATTTATCGGGGTTAAGTCCTTTTGCTGCAAAGCTGCCCCTTAATTTTACTTATTACGCGTATCTACTCTTTTTCCGGCAGTTACGTTGCTTTCTGCCAGCTTTCAATCAAGCTGTCTCAATAGAGCGCGCAACTCATCAAGCTCTTCCAGCAGATCAAGGACTAATGCGGCTCCCGGGAGATTCACTCGAAGGTCGTTTTGTAATCTCAGCGTTACCTGAATTTTTTTCACTGCCAGCCCGTTAAACCGCCAGGTCTCGGGTGAGGTCCCCTCAGGAATCAAAACACCCTCATTGACCATTTCGTGGATCAACTCATTTTCCACCCGACACAGGGTACAGATTTCGGCGATTCCCCACGTCGTGCTGTCATCCAGGACAATGCAGGAATATTCTTCTTTCATATTCAACCTCCAAACCCTGACCGGGGATTATAGGGCATCAAATTCGCCATTTTTTCATACAAATCCTTTTGTTCCGGCGTTTCAGCCGGCGGGGTATGGACTGCAAGAGTTACATATTGATGACCGACCTGAGTTTTTGATGAGAGTCCCCGGCCTTTCAGTCGCAATTTTCGACCTGTCTGCGAATTCGCTGGCAGCTTTAAATCGACATGCCCACCGAGAGTCGGTACGGCAATAGTTGCCCCAAGAGCCGCCTCCCACGGTGTCACCGGCAGAATGAGATAAATGTCGCGTTTATTGATAGTAAAATACGGATGTTTTTCAAAGACAATTTCCAGGAATAAATTACCGCGCGTTCCTCGCCCATAACCAACATCGCCCTGACCTTCCAGTCTGATCTGCTGACCTTCGATGACTCCTTTGGGAATTGTAACATGCAGAGACTGGGGTTGGGTAGTCATGCCGCCATTACCGTCCCCCACGGTTCTATTCAGAGTGATGGTTCTTTTCGCCCCGTGATAGCTGTCCTCCAGAGTAATGGCCACTTTGGCATGCAGATCATTGTCCCGATCATGCTGTCCCCGGCCAAATGAAGAAAAATCTTCGGTCGTAAAATTGCCGCGTCCTCCACCAAAGAGCGATTCAAAGAAATCGCTGAAATGTTCCGAAGATGCCTGCTGCGACCTAAAACCGCCCGGTTGCTGCCCGGTATTCCACTCCGGTGGCGGCCTGAATTCCTGGCCTGCCTGCCAGTTGCTGCCGAAGCTGTCATAGGCTTTGCGCTTCTCCACATCGCCGAGTACTTCGTTTGCCTCATTAATTTCCTTAAATTTGAGCTCAGCCTTTGGGTCCTTATTGACATCGGGATGAAATTTCCGGGCCAATTTTCGATAAGCCCTTTTGATATCCTCCTGAGATGCATCTTTGGCGACATTCAGGGTTTTGTAATAGTCCTTATAATCCATATCCCTTGCCGGTCCAACCGGTTCACTAATCGTTGAGTTTCAGCCAATTGTCGATTTTTGTCGATACCTCCGCCAATAAATCGTCAGTTCAAATATTTGTCAGAATCAATTATAAACACGTCTTCCTCATCGGTACAGTATGAGTCGATAAAAAATCTATCTCCGGTTCGGACGGTATGAACTGCAGGAATCTTTTATAACCGCGTGCCGCGGCAACAAACCCCGAGGAACAACAAGAAAACCAGGACAACTCTGGAATTGTCTTTATTGACAACCTTTGCAAAGGCGGCAAACTGCTTTACTATTTTGTAAACAACAGGCAAGTACCCAAATAAATGAAGGTGAGTCATGAAAGAGATTCAAGATGTATATCGCGGCTGGAATATAACCGTTGTGGGTGCAGAGAAGCTGTGTTCCAATTTCAGCTTTACTATCACCGATCCATCAGGCAAGGCGCAAAACGTCGCAATGGGCGGGGACAATGAACAGCGGGCTCTGGAAAGAGCGCGGGAAATGATCGATATGGAAGTGGAGTTTGCTGCCGAAGGATAACTGTTTCTGGATTATTTCTTTTTTGTGTCGTCTGCACCATACATCAGACAATATTCCCTGATGCGTTTAATTCGTTTCCGGGGTGATATCCTGAAATATATCGAACTCAGCATAAGAATTCCAATTGCTTTTCTGGCAGTCACAATCAGCTCCTTGTCTCAATATTCGTAAGCGTTCCCCAGCACCGAATCTGTTTTGTTATCGGTCGGTAAACGTATCAATCGCCGGCCAAAACAGATAGAATCAAGGAACATTGAAAAGAACACCCATCAAGGGGGTAGTTGTACAAAGTCCTCGCCTTCTTCCGCTCTACCGTAGTTTGTTTTAAGACCTATACCACTTGCAATTAGAGTTACAATGATTTACTCACTCGTTATAGACAGGGGACCTGGAATTTCAAAATTGGAGCGGCAGCATATTCTATGGTGAGAAACATTCTATTTGTCGATGACGACGAAGTGCTTTGCAATGCGGTGACCAAGAGTCTGGCTCAATACAGGGAAAACTTTGCGGTTGTCACTGCCTGCGATGGTTTTGAAGCTGTCAAGCAATTGAAGAAGGTCCCGGCATCGCTTGTAATTGTGGAACTGATACTGCCGCGCATGGATGGTATGAGCCTGATCAACCACATTCGACAGCATTATCCAGACATTCCGACCATTATGATATCATCAATGGATGAAATGCGTCTTCAGGCAGTAGCAAAAGGGAGTGGAATTAAAGAATATCTCAGAAAACCGTTTCAGGCAGACAAACTGGTCACCGCCATAAACGGCGTATTGCAGCATGAGGCGGCTGGCGGCATAATGCATGATATTTCTCCGACAGTATTTCTGCAACTGATGGAAATGGATGCAAAATCCTGCACCATACGAATAATTGACAACGCGACACAGCAAGGCGGTATTCTTTTCTTCCAGGAAGGAGAGCTACTTGATGCCAGGATAGGCGAATTACATGGTATCAAGGCAGCGTATGAACTTTTCTCCTGGGATTCGGCAACAATCTTTATACGCAATGAGTGTGAACCAAGAAAAAATGCCATCAACAGCGAACTGACTCCCATAATCATGAAGGCGGTGGGTATGAAAGATGAGACAACGAGCCCCCTGCCGGAAGATTCACCCGATCCTCCGCGCGAGCTAGGCAACGAAAATAAACAGACAAACTCTTCGACTGCGGCCAGAATAGAATTATTAAAAACCGAGTTAGGCGATGAACTGGGCCTGAGAAAATCTTTTCAAGATGCCCAGGTGACGCAGGCAGTGACACAATTGACGGAGATTGGTAAAAATGAAAGCTATGGTGCATTCAGCTTTGCCTATATCACCCACAACAGGAACCACCAGATAGTCTTGTCCGGACAACCTCCGACTGTGCTGGACATCGCCCCGGACTGTGCTCCGAACAAAATCGTCGACCTGCTCACCAAAACGAAATTGTGATATACAAAAAGTACCTATCGAATTCGCCCGATAGCCTGAGAAACCTCCGCACTGCTCAGAGTTTTTTGAAACTCCATATGAATGGTATAATCATTGCCGACAAAGTCGTGACACTGGACCGCTTTAATCACACCATTGCGCTGGACTGAATGAGGAGACAGATCCGTTCGTACGGTGACACTCACATCCTGACCGAGAAGAGCTATAGCGTTTTTCTTTTTAGAAAAACGCAGACTAAAAGCCAGACCTCCTCTTGAAATATCTATAAGATTCCCTTTGGTACCAAAGAGACTCTCTTCGCCCGTATTTCTGACCAATGCAACGGCCACCTTTCCAGATATTCTCACCCGCTCAAAGCGTCTCCTGGTCGTACCGGGCTTATCAAAGGCGATATTGTTCAATTTAAATTGACTACAATAATCCATGAGCTTAGTTCGAAGTGCAGGATTACTTTCTTTGAGATTCAGGAGACGATCCCAGGTGAGCTGGGATATATCTGCCCCCAGACTTCGTGCGCTCATCGTCCATATAGATATATCAAAAAAAGTCTCAGCACCGAATATTTCCCCGGCTTCCAGGGTTTTCATTGCATACTCTCCCCCATGGCTTGCCGAAAAAAGCTGGACCTTTCCTCGATCAACAAAAAACAATGTCGAAACAAATTGCCCCTGGTCGACGACAATCTCACCAGTTTTATAATGTTTATGAACCATCGCATGATAGAGAGAAGAGAACTCTTCTGTCGACAGCTTCCCGGCCAGCTTGGCCCAGGCAGCACGATACGCATCACTGATGGAACGATTTTTTTGTTCCTCGATTATCTCCGCGGCAAGGATTATCTCGTGCAACGAAGTCGAATCGGTCTGAAGAATCCATTCACGCAGCTGCTCAGCCATGTCGAATTGTTTTTTATGGGCGCAGATATCAACCTGTGCCAACATAAGCGCGATAGCTTCACATTTCTTGCCCCGATTCAACAGATCTTGAATTTCAGATCCCACCGGCACCTGATCTGCATAGTTTTTTGGAGAAGAAGAGGGAACAGAAAGCGGTGATTTGGTTTTGGGCAGCACCTTTGCAACGAGATTGTCTTTGTCTGGAAAGGCCGTGCTGGTTTCCGGCGGTAAGGCCAGTCCCAGTTGGGCAACTGCCACCTGGGCTGCGTACCTCACGTCATTATCCAGCACGGTTTTGCCTGAATAATGGTCCTGCAACATTTTTTTAAGTACCTGCCGAGCTGCAGGAGCCTCACATTGGCCAAGCACCTGACAAATATTGCCCACCAGCTTTACTCTTATCTGCGGACTGAATTGAGCATTCCGGTCAAGTAAAGCAATCAGTATGTCGGCAATTTCTTCATCAGCAAAAGGCAGAAGTGACATGACAAATTGCGGCTTACGCGTCTCATCAGCATCTTGCAGCATCCGGAGCAAAACTTTCTTACAGATAGTCGAATCGCTCAGTTTCGCTTCTAATTGAGTACAGGCAGCTTTTATACTCTGTAACCGGTCAAAACCGTTCATGCCGACAATAATATAGCCAATCTCGGTAGAGTGGAGATAATAGCGGCCCTGTTCAAAAAACAACTCCGCCTCGACCGGCGAATGCAGCTGACCTATAATCGCATGCCACGGGGAAACGCGTTCGCTCTCCTCACCTATATCACTGTTATTATGCAAAAACAGGACATCTCCCCGAGTCGAAAGAAAGAGTACTTTCTGAATGGAAGGGAGTTGTGATATTTTCGTGAGAAAGGTGTTCATCCAAACACTATTTTATAAATTTCATTAGGCACCCTATAGAAGAACAGGGTGAATATTTGATCGATTGCCGCTAACAGAAGAGTACCATAGCCTTGACTTCCATATGATCCGGACTGTTCCGTCCAAAACCCTATATGGATATTACCAGTCTTGCAACAATAATCATACTCTCTTTGACACGCTGATGATAAAGCACATCTGCCAGAGTCCGTTTTCTACTGCTTTGCGTTGCTCTTATTTTAGTGCCTTACTCCTAGGAAGCCTGCTGTCCTTGTCAATATACGGACTGTATTTTAACATTTAAGAACTTGACTCTACCACCAAGGCACTTACGCCCCTCAAGGGGATACTGAAAAGAGTCCCGGTTTTTTTACGGGGTCAGTGCTTCTGCCAGCAATTCCAGTATATGTAAGGCCCGCACCGGCAGACCCGCGTGATTGATTGTATCCTGCAACTGCATGATGCAGCCGGGACAGGCGGTGGCGATCAACTGTGCTTCACTTTCCCTTAATCCCTGAATTTTCCTGGCACCAATGGCTTTGCTGGCCTCGTAATGATACACCGAAAAAGTCCCGCCCAGGCCGCAGCACGTGGAACCATTTTCCATTTCGACAAAATCGACGTTGGGCAGAGCACGCAGCAGTTCTCTAGGCTCTCGCGTTATCCCCTGATTTTTGAGATGGCAGGGATCATGATAGGTGGTCTTCACCCTATCCGGCCACTTTTCCATCCCGGCCAGTTCTTCAACAAGCCCTTCTTTTTTCAAAAAGACACTGAAGTCAACCACTTTGCCGGTGAAGTCGTCATAATCAGCCTTCATGGTCCGGTAATATTCGCCGATCCCGCCGTTACAGGAAGCACAGGCAGTAATGATATATTGTACTTCTTTTTGGCGAAAGGCACCGACATTGGTCTCGGCCAACTGCTCGACCAGTCGGCCATTACCCGAGGAGAGAGCCGGGATACCACAGCATTGCTGCGTTCTCGGCACATACACCGAATATCCCATCCGCTGCAGAATGGACACCATAATCTCACCTATTTCCGGATAGATATAGGTGATGGAACACCCGGCGAAAAAACCAACCACCGGTTTATCAGGTCGTCCCTCGATGAACTCCGGCACCCGCTCAAAGAGATTGCGAAGGGCAATCTTCGGCACGGTCCGATCCTTCATGACCGGCGTCGGAAAGCGAAGGCGTAAGCCACTTGATTCCGGCACCTTTTTCAACACCAGAGGTGCAAGCAATGCGCCCCCCTTACTGAGTGTTTTCATCAGCAACGGAGACCCCAGCAGGGTCGAAATCCCTTTGCCGATCAGCGACAGGCCCTGATTATCGGTAATCTGCCGGCGGATGGCACCGACAATCTCGTGGGTCGGCACCTTGTTGGGACACTTATTGACGCAGGAACCACACATCAGGCACATGCTTATATCCTGCTGCAAATGCTCTTCCAGTCCGGTCTCCCCATCAAGCAGGGCCGCAGCGAGGGCAATCTTGCCCCTGGCAACCGCTCCTTCTTTTTTAGTCACCTGATAGGCGGGACAATGGGCCTGACAGACGCCGCACTTGACACACTCACGGATTATTTTTTCGAAATCCTGTAAACTCTTATTCTTTGTATTGGTCATAATGAACTTCTTATCTGGAGCTCGCTTTTACCTTTGACTCATTCTAGTTATCTGACCCCGCCCAAATGCTTTGCGGGTATTCTTTTTGGTACTCGCTTGACGGGTACTCTTCTCAGTCCCCGTGCTGTGCGGGGATAAGTTCCTTCACGAAATAATTCTCTTTTAAAAAACACAAGAAAATTGACAATTGGCCACTAACCCCGCCCAAAAGATTCGCGGGGTAAGTTCCTTCATGAAATTCTTTCTCAGAAAGCCGAGAAAGAATTTCTAAGTCACTAAGAATATCTTCCCCGGATTAAGGATATTATTGGGATCCAACGCCGCTTTAATCCGCTGCATATACGAGATGGTGGCGATATCCAGCTCCATATGCATATATTTCGCTTTGGATGTACCGATGCCGTGCTCTCCGGAAATCGCGCCCTTCAATTTCACAGCTGCGCCAAAGACCTCATCCATCACCTTCTCAATTTTTTCCGGCATGCCTTCTTCTTTTAAATCGACCATCACATTGACATGAATATTGCCATCCCCGGCATGACCGAAATTGACGATGGGCACCCCGTAATCCCTGGAAATTTTTTCCAGGGCGCGGATCATATCCGGCACCTTGGAACGGGGCACGACGATATCTTCGTTGAACTTGTCGGGATTAACCTTGCGCAGGCTGGGGCTGACAATGCGTCGAACCTGCCAGATCTCTTCAGAATCCTCCTCGGTCTCGGCAATCCGGGTATGCAGAATACCAAATGGCTCGATAACGGCCAGGATCTCCCGCACCTGTCGATCCAGCACCTCGGGATCGCCATCCACTTCAATGATCAGGATGGCCCGGCACAACTCCGCCAGAGGAAGAGTGCTTACACCACGGATACAGTTGATGGTGGCCGCATCCATAAACTCCAGAGTGGTGGGAATAATCTTGGCACCGATAATCGCCGAAACCGACTGGGCCGCCCCGTCGATCGAGGCAAACTGGACGAGCATGGTCTTCTTCGCCGCCGGTTTGGGCAACAGTTTGACGATAATTCTCGTGGCAATGCCCAGGGTCCCTTCCGAGCCGACAAACAGTTTGGTCAGATCGTAGCCGACCACATTTTTCAGGGTCCGACCACCGGTTTTGATAATATCACCGGTGGGGGTGACGACCTCAAGGCCCAGAATATAGTCTTTCGTCACACCATATTTCACACAGCGCGGGCCTCCCGCACATTCGGCCACATTACCGCCCAGGGTACTGAATTCTTTAGACGCCGGATCAGGTGGATAAAAGAGGCCCAGTTTCTCCACCTGACGCTGCAGTTCGGCGGTGACCACCCCGGGTTCCACTTCGGCGATGAGATTTTCGGTATCGATATCGATAATCCTGTCCATCCTGGTCAGTACCAGTACGATACCACCCCGGACCGGCAGAGTGCCGCCGGTAAAACCGCTGCCCGCCCCACGGGGCAGAACCGGTATTTTCCAGCGATTGGCAAGTTTCACCACCAGGCTCACCTGCTCTGTTGTCTCGGCATAGACGACCACATCAGGTAAATATCGCTGCTGCGTGGCATCATAGGAATGGGTGATTTTATCTGACGTTGCCGTCGAAACATTATCTCTTCCTGCAATATTTATAAGTTCTTTGATTACCAGTTTGTCCATTTATGTTCTTTCCCCTGGTTATAGTATGAGTGATATTTGCAACTATAAGGCTTGTGTCACAAATTGAAAGCGACAATACATCCCCGGTCAGGTGCCGTCAATGCTTTGAAGATATTGCAAAATAGTGGGATATACGTTCTTATCTGAACATATTAAAAAATAAATCGTATTGTTTTTACAGGGAAGAATGCAATGTCTGATGAAAAAGTCTATTCCGAGTACGAACAAACCAGAACCTCCTATCGTCCTGCTATTCGGGGCAGAAAACAGATGGTGGTCTCCGGCCACAACCTGGCTACTCAGGCAGCGATGCGAATACTCGACAAAGGCGGCAATGCCGTTGATGCGGCAGCGGCTGCGGGGCTCTGCCTGACGGTTCTGCAGTCTGATATGGTCAATTTTGCCGGGGTGGCACCCATGATGATCCATATTGCCAAAACCGGGATGACGACAACAATCGACGGCCTTGGCGTCTGGCCCCAGAAGGCCAGCGTGGCCTTTTTCACGAAGAACCATAACGGCCGGATCCCTGACGGCATCCATCGCTGTATTGTACCGGGAGCTCCTGATGCCTGGATAAGGGCCCTTGGCCGATACGGCACCATGAGCTTCGCCGAGATCTGCGCCGATGCTGTCGACTTGGCCGAAAATGGTTTTCCCATGCACCAGTTTATGCGCAATTCCCTGCATGAATTACAGGAAAAACACGCCAGATGGCCCGCGAATATTGAGATATATCAGCCAGATGGCAGGCCGCCGGAAGTCGATGAAATATTCTACCAGAAAGATTTGGCCACAACCATGCGACGCATGATCGCAGCAGAACACGATGCACCGCAACAAGGGGATCGCCTTGCCGGTCTTGCAGCCGCCCGAGATGAATTTTACCAGGGTTCAATAGCCGGTGATATTATTGCCTACAACAGAGCTCATGGCGGGTTGATGCAGGCAAGCGATTTGGCCGCGTACTCCTGCACCGAAGAAAATCCTCTCAGCGTAAGCTTTGGCGAGTATACCGTCAAAAGCGCCGGTCCCTGGTGCCAGGGTCCGGTGTTGCTGCAGACTCTGAATATCCTTGCGCACTTTGATCTGCAGGCGATGGGCCATAACACCGGCGAGTATATCCATACCGTCACCGAGGCGCTGAAAATCGCCTTTGCCGATCGTGAACAGTTCTATGGAGACCCCAAATTTATCACAGTACCGATCAGCGGCCTCCTGGCCAAAAAGTATGCAAAACTTTGCGCCGGACGCATCAGAACTGCCGCCTCTCCGGTCATGCCTGATTGTGGCGATCCATGGCCGTTTAACGACACACCTCCCCCCACAGGATACACTCTGCGCCACGATACCGTCGCCCCCAATACAGCGCCGAATGACAACCTCGATACCAGCTACATCTGTGTGGTCGATCAGGCCGGCAATTGTGTTTCGGCAGTGCCGAGCGATATGGCCTTCAGCGGGCCGGTGATTCCGGGCACCGGCATGGTGGTTTCTACCCGTGGCTCCCAGTCCTTTGTCGATGAGGAGCATGCCAGTTCGATCCAGGGTGGCAAGCGACCGAGGCTGACCCCCGCCCCGTTTATGATCTTTAAAAATCACCGTCCGTGGATGATTATCGGTACCCCCGGCGGCGACACCCAGTGCCAGACAATCTTACAGACTTTTCTCAACGTCACGCTATTTGGCATGGACGTGCAGACAGCCACGGAGCAGCCGCGTTTTGCCACTTTTTCCTACCCAAACTCCTTTGCCCCCCACGACTATCATCCCAATTTACTGAGGATAGAACAACGGGTCGGTGCGCAGCCTCTTGCTGATCTCATAAAACGCGGTCATAAGGTGGCGACATGGCCCGATTGGTCCTGGAAGGCAGGGGGCGTCTGTGTCATTCTTCTCAAGCAGGACACCGGAACGCTGGTTGCTGGTGCCGACCCCAGAAGAGAGTCGTACGCTCAGGGCTGGTAAAGCGGCTGCAGAGCAGGCCGTATGTTTTTACCTGGCCTGCTCCTTTTTCACGGCAAGACTTGCATTACCGATACAGGCGATGCTCGCTTCATCGTGCCGATCACGGAGAAACTGCCGGACACTTTCATGGGACCATCGCTCCATGCCGATCAATCGGCAGCTTGCCTCATCCAGGTCGGTGACCATGCCGATGCGGATTCGCTGCAATTTGGTCATCATGGCCAGCGCCGTCCCGCCGTTACCCTGGTAGTTGCGGGACAACTCCCGAAAAGCGGCAGCAAAGGAACCCATCGCAAACCACGGCAAAAAAGTCTTTGACCCGATGCCGTCCCGGCATTCCCCGTAGAGCAGCAGTAAGCCGCCGTCACGAACAAACATCGCCGCGTTGTGAATGGCCTTGTGGCTCTGGATAAAATTAATATCCTTGGGATAACCGCCGCAGGAAGCAATAACGACCGCAAAGCCCGGGGCAGCAATCTCGCAGTTTTTACCGTGCAGCCTGCAGGCTTCAAGAAAACTCTCCCGACCTCGGCCAAAAACGAGATTACAGAGATCGCCATGGGAATCGAGAATGCCGTGAATGGCCAGATCAACCGGCAGTTTAGCTTCGATTGCAAACAAATCCTCGGCCAGCGGATTCCCGTCAAGAATGCCCGGCCGGCAACCGGCCGCGATGGTTCCGGTATTCCCGTCAAGATACAGTCCATGGTTGGCGTAGATGGCCTCACGCTCACCGCAGCCCGGGAAGATCAGCTTTCGGCCACCGCCGTAGCCGGCAAAATAATGGTGCGAAACCGCCCCCATGGTAATTATCGCACTGGCTTCAAGCAGGTCGTGGCGAAAACGAATCGGGGTGCCCCGTGTGGTCCGGCCACACTCTTTAAAACCATCCTGCATGGTACAATCATGGTGGATAAAAGAATAGTTGTCGTAGGCTGTGCCGTAGGCCTGCCGGCATTCGGCATCGCTCTGGCGGGCATGGGTCCCGTAGCCGATAATAATTTTCAGGCGGGTCCCGTCCATCCCCTGCTGCTCAAGGCTACTAAGCAATAGCGGCAGATAGTCCGGATAGCCGCAAAGCCTGGTTTTATCCGCCAGGACCAGCACCGGACAGGTGAGATCCAAAGGATTATTAGCTAGAAAATCGGCCAGCCTCTGCTGAAAAAGGGTTGGCGTAATAACGCGTTGCGGTTCCTGCACCTGCAAGTACCTGGTATGCGCTGGCAGGGAAAGGTCCCGTCGGTCATTCCCGTAGGCGACAGAAAAAGTCCTGTTTCGGTTCATGGCTCCGCTGTTTGCCGAAGAATATTGTTCGCTTGTGGCTGCTGTTTGAGATTGACAATAAAAAGAACCACGAACAGCACTGCAGCCGCAGCATGTACCAGGGTCGGCCAGGGCGCGATAAGGAAGAAGGCCAGAACAAGAGAAAGGATACGTAAAAATGGCTTCAGGCGATTTTCCAGAAAGCCCTGAAATCCTCCGGCAAAGGCGTAGAGGCCGATTATGGCAAAGAAGAAAATGGTGAAGTCATCTGCCCAGCTGCCCCCGAGCATCGGGGTATAGGCAAAAAGGATTGGCACGATATACAGCCCTTTGGCCAGTTTCCAGGAATAAAGCCCGGTCTGCATCGGCGGGGTCTTGGCAATGGCCGCGGCGGTGAAGGCGGCAAGACATACCGGCGGGGTGACGTTACTGTCCTGGCTG
>JBBRDD010000071.1:0-20146 GCA_038204235.1 Desulfobulbales bacterium | reverse complement strand
TAGTCCCGGTTCAGGCAAAACTACCCTTTTGGAACACACCATCGAGGCACTGAAGGGAGAAATAAACATTGGGGTCATCGAAGGTGATATTGAAACGGAACGCGATGCCGATCGAATCAGGGCAAAAGGTGTTCCGGTAATTCAATTGACCACCGGTGGAGCCTGCCATCTTGACGCGGCCATGACCCACAAGGGCTTTCATCGATTGCAGAAAGAACCGGGTGGCGGAGCCATCGAGCTGCTCTTTATCGAAAATGTCGGTAACCTGGTCTGCCCGGCCACTTTTGACCTCGGCGAGCATGAGCGCGTGGTCCTGGTTTCCGTCCCTGAAGGCCCCGATAAACCAGCAAAATATCCCAAGGCATTTACCAGTTCGCACACCTTTGTCATCACCAAAACAGATCTTCTGCCCTATTTTGATTTTCCTGTTGCCGAAGCAATTGGTGACGCGATGCACCTCAATCCACACTTGAGAACTATGGATCTTTCGTCCACCACAGGACAAGGTATGGACAACTGGCTCAATTACCTGCGCGAATTAGTCAAAAAGATGCAGGCTGGCAAAAAAGCGTGAAATAAAAAAAACTGGCCACTGTCAGCAAAATGCGGACAGCGGCCAGTTCGTTTTAATCAATAGGTGAATATTGGGGGAATGGCTCACCAATATTGTAGTCTATTTCGATAATGATCCTACAATAATTGACTAGTTTTCTCCGCATATGCCTGAACTGCAGTGATCGCGACGGTATTGACAATATCCGCCACCAGGCAGCCACGGCTTAAATCATTAACAGGTTTACGCAATCCCTGTAAAATTGGGCCTACCGCAACAGCACCAGCTGATCTCTGTACCGCTTTATAGGTATTGTTTCCCGTGTTCAGATCCGGGAATATAAAAACAGTCGCTCTGCCGGCAACCTTGCTCTCGGGCATTTTGGCCCTGCCCACTTCCATATCGACCGCTGCATCGTACTGAATTGGTCCCTCAATTTCCAGGCCAGGATACAGTGTTTTCGCCATTTCCTGCGCAATTTCAGTACCTTTTCTCACCTTGTCCACCTGCAGTCCTTTTCCTGATCTGCCGGATGAATAGGACAGCATGGCCACCAGCGGATAAATACCAAAAAGAGCAGCCGTCTTGGCAGAACCGATAGCGATCTCGGCCAACTGTTCGGCTGTCGGATCCGGATTAACAGCACAGTCTCCGTAGGCCAGTACCCTATCATTTAAGCACATCAGAAATACGCTGGAAACAACCGAACAGCCCGGTTTCGTCTTAATAAATTGAAAAGCGGGACGTATCGTATCTGCGGTGGTATGAACCGCACCCGAGACCATACCGTCGGCACGGTCTTTATAAATCATCATCGTACCGAAAAAATTCAAATCGATCATTATATCCCGGGCATTATCGAGAGTTATGCCTTTATCTTTTCGCAACTGATAGTAGGTTTCCACATATTCATCAAGAAATGCAGATTTTCTCGGATCAATGATTGTAGCTTTTTCCAGATGCAAACCCAAACTTCTGACACGTTCGTGTATTTTGTTTTCCCGTCCAAGCAGGGTTAAATCGACAACGTCACGACGCAACAAAATTTCTGCGGCCTTAAGAACCCGTTCATCCTCACCTTCAGGCAACACAATATGCTGTTTGTGAGCCTTGGCGCGCTGCAGCAACTGGGATTCGAACATCAGAGGTGTAACTATGGTGGTTTTGGTCTTGATAATTCTGTCACTGAGCTCATCCATATCGATGTGCCGTTCAAAAACGGCCAGGGCCTGAGTTATCTTTCTGGTATTGTCTGGAGTAATTTTAGCATGGATATTATCGACTCGAATTGCCGCCTGGAAAGTATTTTCATTTACTGAAATTATAGGGACCGTTTGCTTAAATCCTTCAATAACTCTCTGTATCGGTTCTTCAGGAACCAGCCCCCCGGTCAACATGATTCCGGAGATGTTCGGCATAGTCAATGACTCTCCCGCAGCCAGACAGGCAAGAATGATATCAGAGCGATCACCGGGAGTAATAACCAGAGTGCCATATTCAATCCTGCTCAGGAAATTTCTCAGCTGCATGGCGGCAATGGTAAAACTACGTACATGGCGGGTGAGGCTATCCTCTCCGTACAGGATCTCAGCGTTCGACAGCCGGGCGACCTCGCCTATAGAAGGATTACCCAGGTTTTCATTGTTTGGAATAACATAAACAAGCTTTTTCCTGTTTATACTCTCTGAGAGAAGTCGTACCTCCATAGCTTCAGCAATTGCAGGATCGGCTCTGTTAACGATAGTTGCCACCAGGTCACAACTCCGTTCGGCTAGAGACTCATAGTACACCTTGATTGAGCGAACCACCTCCTCAATCGTCTTGTCCTTCGCTCCGGCTACCAGCATCAGGGGACAACCGAGATTATTGCTTATATCAACGTTGATATCAAAATCAAAGGAGGCGGCTGCCCCTGCCAATTCAATACCTTCACACAGGACAAAATCAGCCTTTTCAGCCAGGTTATTGTATTTAGCCATTATACCATCATGCAACTCTGCATTTCTGCCCATGGCAATAAGCTGACTGGCCTGGGCTACCGAATATGCATACATCTCATGATAATCAAAAGACAGATGATAATGTTGCATGATAAGATTGATAGTATTATCCCGCCTGAGCTTACCGACCCTGGAATACTCATCTTCTATAAGCGGCTTAAAGAAGGCCACCTTTTTAATGTTCCTCGTCAGAAGCTCCATCAGACCTAGGATGATCGCCGATTTTCCACTGCGGGGTTCGGTTCCCGCTACATACAGTTTATTTGCCATGATTTTCTCTACTGCAAAACTCCAAAAGTTAAAAAAAAGCGCTCGGCCTGCGGCCTGTGTATTACACCGTGATATACGATAAGATGTCTTCGCACCACGGGCAAGGTGTTGAAAAAAGCGGGGAGTATACCCAAATATTTCCGGAAATTCAAATTTTTAGCAGAAAAAAGATCGTCCCTTCATTGATGGTTACAATGGTCTAACGGTAAGCCAAATTATCGTATGGGGTTACAAAGAATCACCAGCTATCAGGAAGTTAGCAATCGCCGCACTTCAGTACATTTTTCTGCGGCGCGAACAGCTATTTTTTCCGCTTCGCCAAGGGTTTTTTCTTTATAAGCCGCATCCTGGATATCCACCATATTGATAAGCACATTCTGATAGGCTCCCCATATTCCGGTTTCCAGGGCCCGGGCACCAACTAAAGTATCTGAACTCGAGGCCGGATTGCCGTACCGGGCCACTTCACAGAGGCTGTCCCAGGCCGCATCACCCAGCTGCATGGTGGTCAGCGGCACTTGAATGGCCGTCTTCAGACCGGCCTGCATGCAGTCGTTTCGTGCTGTCTTTTCTTCCTCTGTATCCTGGGGCATCCGCACCCCTTCCATATACATATTAAATGCAGAGGTGTCGGCATCAATCATCGGGATAAGCTTGCGGGTCAGCTCGTGCAGCACAGGGATTGCCTGCTGCATATGCGGCTGAACCGTTTCAAATTTACGTACCCCGTAGGTAAGTTTGGCAACCATGGCGCCAAGAGCGGTGCCGATGGCTGCAATGGCGGCCGACGCCGAACCGCCGCCCGGAGCGGAGGTGCGGGCAGCGATTTCTTCAATAAAACCACGAACGGTAGATCCGGCGAGAGGCTCGACCGGTTTTTCAGTCACCCGATATTCAATGATCTTGTCCTGAGGAACAAATTGCGCAACGGAGTTGAGCCCCAGCCGTTCGATTGCCAGCCGTATCTTTTGATCCTCTTCATAAATAAAGAGTTTTTCTTTTTCGATATAATAGTCAGCCGCCATCAGCAGTGGCGCAAGCGGGACAAGCCCGACTATCTCGGAGCCGGCCACGCCCACATTCAGTGCGGCGGCTTCTTTTTTTACCTCTTCGAACAGGACGTGGATGGGAGTTACCTTGAAGTCAAGGAGATTGACGGTCACCTGGGCCATATTATATTCCTGGACAAACCAGCCCATGCCTTTCACTTCGGCCAATCGACCGGTTTGGTCTTCCCCCCTGCCCGCCTCGCGCAGGTTCAGGGCAATACGATGGGCCTGGTTCGGGGTTCCCAGAATATTGACGTTATAGGCAATAAGAAAATTACGGGCGCCGGTGGCGGTGATCCCCCAGGTCGGCACAAATTCTTTCGGGCCGAAATCCGGCTGCCACTTCGGGTCTTTCAATCGTGTCGCCAGCCCTTCATACTCGCCGTGACGGATATCCGGGAGTTTTCGGCGATAATCATGGGCCGCTGCAGCTTCATACAGATAAAACGGCACCTTGAGTTCTTTGGCTGCCCTTTGGGCGAACCGTTTCGAAATTTCGACACATTCTTCCATGCTCACCCCGGCCACCGGTATAAAAGGGCAAACATCCATGGCACCAAAGCGCGGATGTTCGCCGCTATGCTTGCGCATATCTATCAGCTGGGCAGCCACCCGCGCCGCCGCAAGCGCGCCCTCGACTACGCTGTCCGGATCACCGACGAAGGAGTAGACGGTTCGATTGGTCGATCTGCCGGCATCGACATCGAGGAGAGTGCAACCACCGGTCGTTTCGATGGCTTTGGCTATGGCCGCGATGGTTTGTTCGTTTTTTCCTTCTGAGAAATTGGGGACACATTCCACTATTTTTTTCATCGAGATCTCCTCTTTTCAACCAGGCAGTTCATATTTTCATTCCCTTTTTATAGACACCAGCAACCGAGCTTACCCCGCCATGGTAGGCCAGGATTACCGGGGAATCCCCGTCCAGGAGCAGGAAATCGGCCTGCTTGCCCAGATCCAGGCTCCCGACCTTACCCGCCATATTGATGGCATAGGCCGAGTTTAATGTCGCGCCGGTCAGCGCTTCAGCCGGAGTCATGTGCATGTTCAGGACAGCCAGGCCAATAACGAACTGCATCGATTCGGTAAAACTCGAACCCGGATTACAATCGGTGGCCAGCGCCACGGGCACATTGCTTTCGATCATCAGTCGAGCCCTGGCATAGTTTTTTCTGAGACTGTACGCGGTGGCCGGCAGCAGGGTGGCAACAACCCCGGCCTGCGCCATCGCCTGGATATTTGCCGTTCCCGCCGCAAGCAGATGATCGGCCGAACAGGCACCCAGTTCAGCGGCAAGCCCTGCACCACCCAGATCGTTTACCTCATCGGCATGGATCTTCACTCCCAGTCCCATCGTCTGTGCGGCTTTCAGCAGCCTGCGGCTCTGCTCTATGCTGAAGACGCCGGTCTCGCAGAACACATCACAAAACCGGGCAATCCCCTGTTCTGTGACCCGCGGCAGCATTTCGTCAATAATCAGGCTGATGAACGAATCGGGATCACCCTTATACCGCTCGGGAACAGCGTGGGCACCAAGAAAGGTGGCCACTATATCAAGCGGGGTGTCACTCGCCACCTTACCGATAACGCGCAGCATCTTCATTTCGTTTTCCGTGTCCAGCCCATAGCCGCTTTTGATTTCCAGGGTGGTGGTGCCAAGCCGCAGCGCAGTCATTACGTGGCCAAGGGTATTGGCATAGAGCTCTTCGTCGCTGGCTGCAGCCACTGCTTTAACAGAAGAGAGGATTCCTCCGCCCTGTCTGAGAATTTCAAGATATGCCGTCCCTTGCATTCGCAGGGCAAATTCCGATTCCCTGAGGGCGGCAAAACACATATGGGTATGCGGATCAACAAAGCCCGGCACCAGACATCGGCCTTCGCAGTCTATTTCCGGTATTTCCCCGGCGGTTTTTATATCGGCCAACACCTCGCGCTCATCACCCACGGCCACAATCAGACCCTCTTCAACAAGCAGTGCGCCTTTGGGGAAATGGACCAACGCACCCTGCTCCTTGCCGAACCGCGGCCTCCCTTTGTCTACCGGGCTGTATATCTTTGTATTACGAAAAAGTTGTCGTGACATTCTCCGCCTCTCTATAATCCGTTATTTGACCTGCGTTGAAAAAAGATCAGCCACAGCCTCGGCCACCCTTGTCTCATCGGTCCGGAAGGGAATGGTAATCTGGTCGCCATTGGTGTTGTCTCTGTTATAGGCCATCGCCACTTCCATGGCATTGGGGTTTCGCGCCCAGTTGCGGCGGGCGACACCGCCCATTACATCCCAGGACATGGCGCTGCGCAGGATTTCATCCACCCGTTCGCTGCCGTCCAGGACCATGCCGAAACCGCCGTTAATCGCTTTACCTATCCCGGTTCCTCCACCGTTATGCAGGGCAACCAGGGACATTCCCCGGGCGGCATTGCCGGCGAAACAATGGGTCGCCATATCGGCACAGACATTGCTGCCGTCATAAATATTGGCAGTCTCCCGAAACGGCGAATCAGTCCCGCCCGGATCATGGTGATCTCGACCAAGTATGATTGGACCGACCTCGCCACTTCGCACCATTTCATTAAACTTGAGGGCAATGGCCGTGCGTCCTGCCGCATCGGAATAAAGAATCCGTGCCTGACTGCCTACCACAAGACGGTTGGCCTTGGCCTCTTTGATCCAGATATAATTGTCGCGATCCTCCGATCTTCGCGCGGGATCGATGCAACTCATCGCCGCCTGATCGGTTTTATCAAGGTCTTCCTCCTTGCCGCTCAAACAGACCCAACGAAAGGGCCCATAACCATAATCGAAGATCGGCCCCATGATATCCTCAAAATAGGACGGAAAAACAAAGCCATCCTTGGCATCGACACCGTTCTTCACCACCTCGGTCACACCGGCATCAAAAACAGCTTTTAAAAAGGCATTGCCGTAGTCGAAGAAATAGGCCCCCTGCTGCGACAGTTTCTCGATAGCACCATAATGGCGCCGAAGACTCTTATCGACTAAGGTTCTAAACGTAGTCCGGTCGGTGGCAAGCAGGCGGGTGCGTTCGTCAAAGTCTATCCCCTGCGGGCAATAGCCGCCATCGTACACAACATGGCAGGACGTCTGGTCGGACAGCAGATCGACCTTAAACTCCTTTGCCGCCAGATACTCGAGCAGATCAACCACATTGCCATGGTAGGCAATCGAGGTGTTGCTCTTTACGGCCAGACTCTGCCGGGCCGTATTCAGGATCTCCTCCAGATTATCAGAGACGACATCAACCCATCCCTGCTGCCGACGGGTTTCAATCCGTGAGAGATCAACCTCGGCGGTAATGGAAACGGCACCGGCAATCTTGGCCGCCTTGGGCTGCGCCCCGCTCATACCGCCAAGTCCGGAAGTGACAAAGAGCAGCCCGGCAAGATTGCCGGCAGCCGATACCCCACACATTTTTCGGCCACCACCAAGCAGGGTGTTGTAGGTACCGTGAACAATGCCCTGGGGACCAATATACATCCAGCCCCCCGCCGTCATCTGCCCATAGGAGGAAACCCCCATCTGTGCAGCAATCTCCCAGTCGTCAGGGTTATCGTAGAGACCGACCATCAGCCCGTTGGTAATGATGACCCGCGGATTGTCCGGACTAGACCGGAATAATCCCAGGGGATGACCGGACTGCATCACCAGGGTCTGGTTTTCGGTCAGAACCTGGAGGTATTTTTTTATAAGCCGCAACTGCATCCAGTTCTGGCAGACACTGCCGGTCTCTCCATAGGTCACCAGTTCATAAGGATAGAGAGCGACCGCAAAATCGAGATTATTGTCGATCATCAGCTGGAACGCCTTGCCGGCCAGACAATTGCCCGCATATTCATCAATGGGTTTGGCTTTTATCAGGCCATCGGGACGATAGCGGTAGCCATAGATCCGGCCTCGACTTTTGAGTTCCTTGAGAAATTCCGGCAGCAGAATTGCGTGATGCTGTTCGGGGATATACCGTAAGGCATTCTTCAGGGCGGTCTCAGTCTGGCCCCTGGTCAGCCGAAAGCCGCGATCCGGCGCACGCCGGATACCTGGCTGAAATTCTTGCTGTTCCGGCAGTTCATCATCGAGCCGAATTTTCATCACCTCGGCAATCTGGGTGTTATGCACCATATACACTCCCCCTGGTTTCTATTTCATGTACAATACATACTTTTATGAATGGACTCGAGAAATGGCTATGTAAAAAGCTTGATATACAAGGCGGAAGTGCCCTTGCGGTACAATGCAGGAGATCGGGCTTTTTACGACGCCATCTTTTATTGGTAATCATTGTCCAGCAATACTACCACCTGGAATTTGTATATACAAGTTGCAATATATGGCCCGATTACACTTGATTTCAGCCTGTATTGTCTATACAATTAAAACTAACTATTCTGCAGTAGTATGGCTCCGGAGCTCATGGCTACCGCTACCCGATACCTTTCACAGGACTACAATAATGATCACCGAAATAGAAATCGACCCAGGCAAGCTTACCCTCGAACAACTCCGGCTCATAGCCAAAGCACCGGTGAAAGTAAGCCTGGCAAAAAGTTGCCGGGCGGCAATTGATGCATCGGTTGCAACCGTCAGGGATGTCATCAAACAGGGAAGGGTAATTTACGGCATCAATACCGGCTTTGGCCTGCTGGCAAGCACCGTTATTCCCAACGAAGAGCTGGAGCATCTCCAGCGGTCCATTGTCCTCTCTCATGCCGCCGGCGTCGGTATTTCCATGCGGGAATCGACAGTGCGGCTAATGATGGTCCTCAAAATCAACAGCCTGGCTCGGGGCTATTCCGGCATTCGGATCGAGGTCATCGAAGCGCTGGTGCAACTGGTCAATGCCCAAGTGTACCCATGCATCCCCCAGAAAGGATCGGTTGGCGCGTCCGGCGACCTGGCCCCTCTTGCCCATATGAGCACGGTTCTTCTTGGCGAAGGGGAGGCATTACATCAGGGGAAAACAATCTCCGGCCTGGAAGGTTTGCAGATAGCCGGTCTCTCGCCCATCACCCTCGGCCCCAAAGAAGGACTGGCTCTGTTAAACGGCACCCAGGCGTCTACCTCTTTTGCCCTGGAAGGACTCTTCGCCGCCGAAGAGCTGTTTGCCGCCGCCATGGTTTCGGGAAGTCTCAGTGTTGAAGCGGCGCTGGGCAGTCGCCGCCCCTTCGATCCCCTGGTCCATGCGGTCCGCGGCCATAAAAGCCAGATCGATGTTGCGGCCTGCTACCGGCGGCTTCTTGATCATAGTGAAATAGAGATCTCCCATAAATTCTGTGAGGCGGTTCAGGACCCCTATTCCCTGCGCTGTCAGCCCCAGGTCATGGGGGCCTGCCTCACCCAGATCCGCAATGCCGCCGAGATAATCGCGACAGAAGCCAATGCGGTCTCCGATAATCCGCTGGTTTTTGCCAGGGAAAACGACATTATCTCCGGCGGCAACTTTCACGCCGAACCGATCGCCATGGCTGCCGACAATCTGGCCCTGGCCATTGCCGAGATCGGTGCCCTTTCCGAACGGCGGATGGCCCTGTTGATTGATGCCCATATGTCCAAGCTGCCCCCGTTTCTTGTTGAAAAAGGCGGTCTCAACTCAGGTTTTATGATCGCCCAGGTGACTTCGGCGGCTCTTGCCAGTGAAAACAAATCTCTCGCCCATCCGGCATCCGTCGATAGCCTGCCTACCTCAGCCAACCAGGAAGACCATGTCTCCATGGCCACCTTTGCCGCGAGGCGGCTTATCGAAATGGCCGACAATACGGCAGGCGTGGTGGCCATCGAACTGCTGGGCGCCTGCCAGGGTGTTGATTTCCGCGCACCTCTTAAAACCTCGCCCCTGCTCGAAGAGGCGAAAGCACTGGTCCGCGAAGTGGTGGCCTTTTATGACCAGGACCGCTACTTTGCCCCGGATATCAAGAACGCCCAGAAGCTGGTGCAGGCGGGTGCCTTCAATCATCTGGTCAGCAGCGAACTTTTGCCGAGTTTCACCTGACATTCTATACACATGGAGAAGCTATCCTCTCATTCTGGCCGACCGCCGCTCTACCAACAGGTAAAAGAGTATATAATCCGTAAGATCAATGATTCGGCAGTGCTGCCCGGCATGAAAATCGAATCGGAAGCCGAGCTGGTTGCCGGCCTCAATGTCTCCCGCATGACCGTCAACAGGGCCGTGCGGGAACTGACCGCCGAGGGACTGCTCAAACGCATCCAGGGCCGCGGCACCTTTGTCGCCGATCGAAAACCACAGGCGGCCCTGCTGCAGATCAGTTCAATTGCCGATGAGATTCATGCCAGAGGTGGATCCTACTCCTGCACGGTGCACCTGCTGCAGGAAGAAAAGGCCAAACCTTCCGTGGCTCTGGCGATGCAGCTGCAACCGTACACCCCCGTATTCCACTCCATTATTGTCCATAAAGACCATAATGTGCCGATCCAACTTGGCTGCAGATATATCAATCCTCAAATTGCGCCTGAATTTCTCGAGCAGGACTTCAGCCAGATTACCGTGAGCGACTACCTGCTGAGCGTCGCTGCAGTAACTGCGGTTGAACATATCGTCGAGGCTTTGATCCCCGACGCATGGATCCGCGATCTCCTGCAAATAAACGCAGCAGAACCCTGCCTGGCCCTGCATCGCAAGACCTGGGTCGGTGACAAGGTTGCCACCAGCAGCACCTTTTACTCACCAGGCTCCCGCTATACCCTGGGCGGCAAATTCACCCCGACTGCAGCCGGCAGTATCGACATTTCTTAAATTTCCAGAGAAGGGGCACTCGATCGCATCAGAACGAGCGGCTGGCTGCTATTGATATCCTTGTCACCTTTGAAGAAAAATGGTTAGTAATTTGATAAGCGTCAAATTTGAGACACATCATTCACCCGGAGGGATCAATGATTACCGTGATTGCTGAATTTAAACTCGCCCAACCGATCACAAGCCGTGCGGCTCAGCAGATTTTCTTGAGCACAGCTCCCAAATACCAAGGCATGCCTGGGTTGATTAGAAAGTACTACTTTCTGACTCCGGACGGCACCAAAGCCGGAGGTGTCTACCTCTGGCAATCTCGAGAAGATGCCGATAGTTTGTACACGGATGAATGGAAATCGTTCGTGCGGAGTAAATATGGCTCCGACCCCATCTTGACGTACCTCGACACCCCTGTTGTTGTCGACAATATCTTAAATGAAATTATCTCGGAACCGTAAGGTGAGAATAATGGCATCAGATCTCTCGGGGAACATAATTTTAGCAATAGAGGTTGATTATGCAATTAGAACTCTCGCAGGAGAGGCTGGAGTTTCTTGAAAAGGATTTTTGCAGAGGATTTATTAAATTCTGTGGATTCGAGGTGTTAAAAGTAGGCAAGGGAATTTTTGAATCCACTGTAAAAATTGGAGAACACCATAAAACCCAGGATAATTTTATTCATGCCGGCTTAATTGCGACAATGTCTGATCATACAGCCGGCTATGCCGCCTACACCCTTGTGCCCGATAATATCAGGATATTGAGTATCGAATTTAAAATTAATTTTTTAAAACCCGCCTATGGCAATGCATTACAATGCAACTCAGAAATCATAAGCCAGGGAAAACAAATAATTGTGGCTCAATCCACTGTCTTTGATATCAGGGACACTCATGAAAAAATGGTTTCCAGAAGCACTATCACCTTGATGGCTATGGATGCCGCTAAACTGGTGTTAAAGAGCTAAACCCCGCCAAAAAGGAGAAAGCCTCATGTCCCAGCCCGTCTACGCCCTCAATCTCTTCAATGTATCGAACAGGGATGAATACCTCGCTTATTCGCGGAGATCGGTCCAGGAAGTCAAAGGTCACGATGGCCGCGTCGTGGCCCTGGGAAAATTCCGTGCAGCTGTCGGAGGCGACATCGAACCTCGCAGTGTTTTTATCCTGGTGGAGTGGGCCTCAAAGGAGGCATTCGACAACTACTGCAATGACCCAGCTCTTGCCGATCTGCATTCGCACCGCGTCAATGGAACGAGCAGTTACATCTGGCATCTGTTTGACAAGCTCGAAGACCTCAGGCCAATACTCAAGAAAGAGGTTTAAGAGCAGCTAAAGAATCGGCCCTGGCAACAGTTGGCAACATATGCAATAAAAAAAGGGCTTCAGACAATTATCTGAAACCCTTCAAAATTGGTCGGGAAGAGAGGATTTGAACCTCCGACCCCAGCGTCCCGAACGCTGTGCTCTACCAGACTGAGCCACTCCCCGACTATGTTTGCGCGTTTTTTGTTTTTAGAAATGTGTTACCAACAGTTACCAGTGTTACCAAGGGTATTATTCCTCAAAAATTGAGGGTAATTTCCCTACAGCCTCTTCGCTCAATCTCTGTGAAAAGTGCTGATAGGTGTCGACCGTTTGTTGAACTGATCGGTGACCTAGTAAAACGCTAACGTGCTTCAAATCAGCTCCGTTGTCAAGTAATTTTGTCGCAAATGAGTGCCTCAAATCATACATTCTTACCCTACGGGTAATTTTCGCCCTCCGCTTTGCTGCAGACCACGCAGACTTCAGCGACTGCACCGGCAATCCCTTGTACGTCACTACCGGATCACTATTCTTTTTACCTGCCTGTTTATCTTCCTGGAGCCATTTGTCCAGCAATTTCAAAAGATACTCTTCCTGTATCGGTACCGATCTTTTTTTAAGCCCGCCTTTGTCTGCTGAAATGATCACAATATGCCCGCCAGCTATATCCACCTGCTCCCAACTGAGCCGGAGCAACTCAACTTCCCCAGGCCGCAAACCTGTATAATAAGATAAGATAATCGCTCGGTATAGGTGCGGTGCTGCTGCTCTTAGAATCGCCTGCACTTCGGCCACAGTCGGCGGCGTGATCACCGCATCGTCACGTCTGGGCAACTCAAATCCTTCCATCGGATTGGCAGCTATATATCGCCGCTTGACAGACCATCGCAGGATCGCGCGGATGTCGGATAAATCCCGGTGCACAGTGGTCCGTTTGACGTTTTTTAGCCTGGATGTGGTGTATTTATCGAGGATCGCCGGGGTAATTTGCGCTGCCCGTAGTTGGCCGAGCCTGGGGAGAACAACATTTTCCATCTTGGAGACCAGGGGGATTCTACTGGCTGGAGCCATTGCTGGGCCTTTGGCTGCCATATAGGCCTTGGCGAGATCGATAAAAAGAGGCGAGGTGTCGGGAGCCTTCTTCCCAAGACCCAGCTCATGGTTCCGTTCTCTGGCCTGGAGCTCGGCCTCAGGTCCCCCGCCGAAATATTCTCTGGTCCTTTCGGGGTCCTCAGCGATCTTACCTTTGGAATATCTGACAAACCATCTGCCATTTGTTGTTTGGTGGACTGACATCGTTTGCTCTCTTCGTTTATTTAAAAAGACCAAAGGAAGTTAAAGAGTAGCCCCAGAGAGTCCATTGTTCAAGCATGGCAGACACAATTTGAATTATTTCCTTTCAGTTGGATCTTCGTATTATCCAGTGCCTCTCTGACCTTTAAAGCAAGATCCCTTTGGGAAAAAGGCTTTCCTATAAAATGCACACCCTTTTCCAGTACACCTCTGTGTGCAATGACGTTGGCTGTATATCCTGACATAAACAGGGTTCTGATACCGGCGAAACGTGCCTGCAATTGCTCAGATAATTCACGTCCATTCATTTCCGGCATAACAACATCTGTGATCAACAAGTTAATATCACCTGCGTGTTCTATAGCCAGTTTTATTGCCTCGTTAGGACGGTTTGCCACCAGAACATTGTAGCCGAGACTTTCGAGCATCCTTTTGCCAATCTTGAGGATAGAGACCCTATCCTCAACAAGTAAAATTTTCTCACCTTGACCCAACGGAATTTCCTCTGCATCTTCTTTTCTCGGATCCTCGATTTCGCCTATGTGACAAGGCAGATAAATCTTAAAGGTTGTTCCTTTGTTCAGTTCACTGTAGACGTTTATGAATCCGTTGTTCTGCTTGACGATTCCGTACACTGTTGCCAACCCAAGTCCTGTGCCTTCCTCTAAGCCTTTCGTGGTGAAAAACGGTTCGAATAGATTATTGAGTGTTTCTTTTCCCATGCCACATCCATCATCACTAACAGCCAGGAGGGCAAACTCGCCGGGAACAAAACCAACGTGATCATTACAGTAAGCCTCGTCAAAGGTGACCATTTTCGTTTCGATGGTAACCTTGCCTACATCAGCAATAGCGTCCCGGGCATTGACGCAAAGATTGGCCAGAATTTGATCTATCTGTGAGGGGTCCATCTCTATCGGCCGTAAATGAGTTTCGGGAATCCAGGCGAGATCGATATTTTCACCAATCAAATGATGCAGGATTTTAAACACGCTTTCAACTCTCTTATTCAGGTTGAATATTTTAGGCGAAATGGTCTGTTTACGGGCAAAGGCCAATAATTGACGGGTAACATCCGCTGAATGTTTAGCAGCCCTCAAAATTTGCTCCAGATCTTCATGCAGCGGTTCATCCTTGTTCACCTTTATTAAAGCCAACTCCGTATAACCAAGAATAACGGTGAGTGCGTTGTTATAGTCGTGGGCGACGCCACCTGCCAATCTACCAACGGCTTCAATTCTCTGTGCCTGAGCCAGTTGCGCCTCAAGGTTCAAATTCTCAGCTTCATTCCGCTTGCGGTTGGTAATGTCCCTGGCAATGCTCCAAATTGCAGAATTACCTTTATAGGTGATTAGGCTAGAGCTGACTTCTACAGGAACGACCTCTCCGTTCTTGGTGAGGTGTTTGGTCTCGACGATCTGTCTTCGGCCGAACTTTAGTTCTTCAATCGATTTTTTGATCTCTTTCGGATTCAAATTATGATCAATGTCAGCGGGTCCCATGGAGAGTAATTCATTTCTTGAAAAGCCTAAAACCTTTGTTGCCGTATCATTAACCTCAAGGAAGCGACCCTCAAAACTGACGACAAAGGCAGTGTCGTTCATACCGTCAATCAATTCCAGGTATTCCCTTTCACGTTGCTTGAGCTCAGTTATGTCAATCATATTCCCGTTGATACGTACAACTTTCCCTTCCTTAAGCTGCGGTCTACCTATCGTACGCACCCAGATACGTTCACCGTTGGTACGAATGAACTCTAGTTCGAGGTCGTAGGATTCACCTTGTTTCTTGGCACGTTCAAACGCATCGATCAATTCGGAGACTGATTCCTGAGAATAAAAACTTAAGTTCCTGGCAATATCACTCGGATCATACTCCTCGGCTTTCACATCATATATTTTGTACATTTGATCAGTCCAGGTCATTTGACTGGTGAAAATATCATACGCCCAACCACCTACCTTTGAGAGCGCTTGCGTTTCCTTTAAGAGAACTTCACTCTTTCGTAAGGCATCCAATATTCGATTTGCATCCACCTGATCAGACAAAACCTTGCCTGCAAGAACCGTTGCAATGGGGTGCAGTAGTAGCATGGGGATACCAATTTGCATAACAATGCTTGGCCCGACAAATCCTAGCATTATTAACATTGAGGCAAGTATGGCTAAATGGACGACAAGGCCAAAAAGGTAAAGCCCCTGAATTGATGACGCCTCGACCTCAGATTTGCATCGGAAACGCGCCAACAGGCCAATCACAATCGATATTAGGATAGCCAGCAAACCGGGGATTGTTCCTGAGCCCCCTATGAATATACGGCATACTGTTGTCATCACACCGGCAACAGAGGCGACCCTGGGACCGAAGAAGAGTGCACACAAGCTGAGCACGATTGTTCGACCATCAAAGATTACTCCGGCATCAAGATGAACCGCCCGCAGCATACCCAGCACTGCAATGCCACCAAAGAGAAGACCTTGCAGCAGCATACCCAGCCGTGTGTTCCGTTTCCAACGCTTTTCAATAAAGGTGGAAACGACGCTAAGCGCCACCAGCAGACTAAGGTTAAATATCAGATCAAGGTAGATCATGCAGGTTTTTACCAAATGGAATTTTCTTCAATTGCTGAAGAATCGTTGAGACTTGAGTAAGCTCGACTTCGTCAATATAACCAGGGCGCTCTTTTCATCAGGCTGCTAATATCATTGTATATTTCTTCTGTTATTTTGTCTATGTCCTTTTGCTCATCACGCCATTCATGGCTCCCCATGTGGATGCCTGGACACGATCATTCACCCCTATTTTGTTAAAAATGTGAATGACATGGCTCTTGACGGTATGTTGAGAGATACGCAGTTCAGCTGAGATCTGTTTTAGTGGCGTCATGAGCAATCAGGCGAAGTACTTCAATTTCCCGTTTGGATAAAGGGGCGGGCAGAGCCGAATTTGCGGCATCGAAATTTACGTCGTTTTCGTTTTCAAAAGAAACCAAAACCCGACTGCAGATCCTGAATTCGAGCCTCATTTAAGCTTACCTTTTTAAGCAAGCAATCGGAATTAATTTCAAAGGAAACTGTTTTAACAACATTTCCCCGCTGGTCGTAAACGGGATAAGTTGCTATTCCCTATCGGTCTGCCCAAATGCGGGCAATCCAGAGTAGAGGATGGCTTGAATTTTTTATGGCTGGAAATTATACTCCCGCTTGTCTTGAAAATATCTTCTATGAAATTAAATATTTTAAAAAAACTCCAATGATTGAGCCATATCGCCAATTGGTGTAAAAGCACCTTCCCTGGCATAAAAAGTGGCCGAGACGTATCCGAACCTGTTTCCCGATTTGGTAGAAATATTTAATGATCAACCTGTGAAGGATCACTATCAATCGGATGTCGCCCTGGTCCTTCATCCCCTGCCCCTGGTCCCGATCCTGATCTGTTACTGGCACCCGGACGAAGGGCTGGAGTCGGATTTAAACATCTATTTCGATGACTCTGCCGAAGACAATCTGGGTATTTAAGGTATATATTCTTTAAGCACCGGCATTACACGGATGTTCGAAAAACTGGCCCTCAGGCACGACAGAGCCCTTACCTGAGGTAAAAAACATAAAGGAGGACTTGGAATGACCGAAAAGGCACCTGTTTTTGATAAAATCATGAAGGATTATCTCCACCAGGTTGCACTCATTGAAGCAAAGAAGGAAGTCGGTGCATCATTGGGGATCACCGTTATGAATGACGGATATACAATTCCATTTTTTAATAGCAGATACACAATCACAACTGACAGCATTATCGATGCTGACGGGAAAACTGCCAGCCATGCTATAGCAGTTATCCTTTGTAAATACTTACTCCTTTGTCCAAATCTGCCATCAAACGATTGCAGCCTGGTAACCTACAAAGATTTCAAGGATGCGACGCCTTATGTTGGCGGTTTTCGAAATACGGCTGAGCAACCAATTGCCGGCTATTTTGAAAACTGTCTGCCTAATTTGGAAAAAAGATGCCTGGAATTGGGAGGCCATCCTTTTGATACTGAGGTGTCCTGTCAACTTGCCGTAAAATTCCAGGCTCTCCCCAACGTCCCTGTTTTTCTATTGTTCAATGATGCCGACGAGGATTTTCCGGCCCAGGCAATACTTCTTTTTCAGAAAAATGCAGCCTCCTACCTGGATATGGAGTGTTTGGCCATGATTGGTTCGACCTTAGCCTATCGCCTCCAGGGAAAGTGAAATATCAAATAGAAAAACAGAACCAACCTAAAGCTGCTGGAAAATTCGCTTCGCTTCCTGCATAACTCAATTATTGGACAGTTTTTTCACTTATCGTGAGGAGATTTCTGATGAATAAAGAGAAGTATATCGATCCGTTCCTTCAAAAAAGAGTCATCAAGTACGATGAATGGTTAGATAAAGGGCAGATTTCATTTTCTTCAAAGGTCATACCCGTTTCAGAATAATTCAGCACAAAACAATGGGTTCTCCCGACAGAGCAGGTGATGGGGATACTTCACGATGCGAAATCAGTAGCGGTTCAGAATTGTGAATGCCGGACCCATTACCAAAGATGTGATAGCCCTTTAGAAGTCTGCTTTTTGCTCAATGGTGTCGGAGATACTTTCGTCAAAAAAGGAAGGGCTCGTCATATCGAGTTATCAGAGGCAGCTGAAATTTTAAAGAAGGCAAATGAAAGTGGCCTTGTTCATCTCGGTCTCTATATGCCTGATCATGAACTGTTTGCATTATGCAGCTGCTGCTCCTGCTGTTGCCACGATTTGCAAATAGTTAAGCGATTTGACCGAAAGGATTTAATGATCCATTCAGAATATATAGCGGCAACGCTTTCGGAGGCTTGTATTGATTGCGGTGTTTGCGTTGATAGATGTGCTTTTGGTGCCCGAGTCTTTCAGGATGGGAAAATGGAATACACGCCTGCGGCATGCCTAGGCTGTGGACTTTGTGTAACGACCTGCCCTGTAGAAGTAATATCTATGGAAGTGCGTGAAAGTTGAGGAACAACTTCAAACTTACCGTTCAGTACCAAAAGACCGTCCTTGTGATCGCGACAGTCAGATCATTTTTTTGACCATCTTGTGAGCAGGCGATTACACTGGGAATAGTCTTGAACAAATGCGTCTCAGTAAACACCCAGATTTTGGGAATTCTGGCTATTGGCCGAAGTTTTTCTGCAGTTGGCGGAGGTTACTTTGCTGATATCAGTTTAAAGTCGTCATAATTTATCTTCTTATCCAACTCATTCTTGAGCTTTACATAGTTTGAGTAGCGATCTTCAGTTAAGCATCCAACAAACAGCTATTTTGTAACGATTCGGCTAACCGGATCTACGCTGTTTACAAGAGCTGTGTGAAGTCAGAGGCCATCTAAATTATTAGTTTCCAGGTTCAACAAGACGACAAACTTCTTGCCCGCAATCTCTACATTTTCCACGAAGAATTAAGTCGTCTCGCTCCATTGTGGCAGATTCTAAAATTATAGTAGCTGAGCCAGAACATTTACGGCACCAAACATTATCCAAGATATTTTTCTGTATGGATTCAGGAATCGTATTCCATCTTTTTTGAGCTTCTAAGCTAAAGAGGTTTATCTGCTGGAGGGGTATAATTTTACCTTTGCTCATATCTTTCAACTATTTATAGGTATCACGTTCAATGTCATGAAATAATTTTACACATTTCATCGATTCTTAGAAGTATCTGTTCTCCTACCTTCTCTGTTGATATTAAGAATCTCATTAATTCTGGCCCATCACTTGTGTTGATGCTCTGGTAGGCCGGAACATTTTTATATCCTCGGTTAGTGGATAAGGTATCCATCACGATGTTTCTTATAGCGCAGGTTTTACAATGCACAGATTTGCCACACCCACCTTCTGCAAGAGCATAAGTGCATTCAAATACCTCTCCTCCCAAGATATATTCAATTTGTTCTATTTTCTTTCCAACCGAAATCGACCCGCTCTCATTTGAGGCTATTACAATCCCATTAGCGTCAATCAGAAAGACAGGTTCCTGGACATAATTTAATATTTGAGAAGCTGACCGAGGCTGAATTCCCGTAGTAACTTTAATCAGACATAGAGAACATATGCCGTGCGTTATAGTTCTTTCAGACTCACACCCATCCTTTGTTCCGATATCTTTTTTGCACCAAGCACATACTCTTTGATATTTCATAAATTTTCAGTCAAGATTTTTTAATAATTAGAACAATTATAATAATTTACTTAATTAAGAATAGGGCGTCGCCCATCTGATCATAACAAACAAATAAGGATTTCAGAGTGGTATGGCAATCACATTACGAATTAAGGTGGACCTTTCGCTAAAGATCAACAGGAAATACCTGAGCTGTCATGACGGACTATCTTCAATATAGAGATGTTGACTTTTAAGACTTGGGAAAGCTGTCGTTCACAACACCCAACCGACCTGGGCGCTGGTAAAGGTTTTCTGGAAGTATGTAAAATAAAGGCACTGGTAAAATATTTTGACTTTCGATGTGGCAATATTAACGCCGAATTCAGCGGCTTGACCGCTGGAATGGTTGGTTGGAAATTATTACCATCTGTTCAACAACTGAACAACGTTCCGCCTTCCTTCACGCATTCTTTTCTTTCCGTATCCTTATTTAGTCCTCAGCATCTTGTCCTGTAATTCTAAAGCCTGCGCAACTTGTCGATCTGACATCGACTTGAGAAGAGTTGAGAATTGCTGCCGAACTTCCGCATCAGACAAAATCAGGCGAGAGTTGTTTCGCCAGTCGTACTCAAGCAACTTTAGCAAGGAATATTCCAGATGATAGAAGTCGCGCCAGTGCCAATCTTTAAATTGATTTGACACCTCCGCAAGTTTCTGAACTCCTTCACGCAGATAGTCGGCCGTAGACGG
>JBBRDD010000070.1:0-20353 GCA_038204235.1 Desulfobulbales bacterium | reverse complement strand
ACCATAGGGACATCGTATATCGATTGAAACAAATAGATGCTCCACCCGGGAAATAAGCGCCGAGAATTCCGCCCGGCACTTCTCGTCGTATGTAAATGTGACATCTCTCATAGTGTTATACTCTGCACAATGTCTAACCACCAATTTGTTCGTTCCACAACATCTATCCCCGCCTAAAAGATTTGCGGGATAAGTTCATTCACGAAATAAGTTACTTGTAAAAAGCACAAGCAACTTATTTCTAATTCACTAAACAAGCCCCTGGTCGAGCATGGCATGAACCACTTTGACAAATCCGGCGATATTCGCGCCAGCCACATAATTTCCGGGAGTTCCATATTCTTCGGCGGCTTCCAGACAACTCCTGTGAATCGACTTCATGATCTGCTTTAACCGGTCATCAACCTCTTTTCTCGGCCATGAAAGGCGCATGGAGTTTTGCGCCATCTCCAGTCCGGAAACGGCTACCCCACCGGCATTGGCAGCCTTGCCGGGAGCGTAGAAAATTTTGCGATCCAGAAATATATCAACCGCGTCCGGAGTGGTCGGCATATTGGCCCCTTCACAAATGAGCTGGATACCGTTTTCGACCAGGTGAAGCGCATCAACGTCATTTATTTCATTCTGAGTGGCACAAGGAAAACCGCAGTCAGCCTTATGGTCCCACAACGGATTATAACCAAGAGTCGGATTCACAGGGGTATAGACAGCACTCGGGTATTGCTCGGCATATTCACTTATTCGTCCTCGACGAATATTTTTCAAATCTTTGACAAAGACAAGTTTTTTCAGGTCAATTCCCTCTTCGTCATAGATATAGCCGGAGGAGTCGGAAAGTGTGAGTACCCTGCCGCCAAGTTCAATAATTTTTTCCGTCGTATACTGGGCGACATTGCCCGCTCCCGAGAGCAGGCACCCTTTGTTCAGCAGACTCTCTTTGCGGGTATGGAGCATTTCCAACGCAAAATACACGGCTCCGTAACCGGTGGCCTCAGGGCGAATCAAGCTCCCGCCCCAGGCAAGACTTTTGCCGGTCAACACTCCGGTGAATTCATTTTTCAGTCTTTTGTACATACCGAACAGATAGCCTATCTCGCGCGCACCGACCCCTATATCGCCAGCAGGCACATCGGTATTGGGACCGATATGCCGATAGAGTTCACTCATAAAGGATTGACAGAAACGCATCACCTCGTTATCCGACTTGCCTTTCGGATCGAAATCTGAGCCGCCCTTACCACCGCCCATGGACAGAGTGGTTAAGGAATTTTTAAACACCTGTTCAAAAGCGAGAAACTTGATTATACCGAGATTGACGGAGGCATGAAAGCGCAAGCCCCCTTTATAGGGTCCGAGCGCACTGTTCATTTCCACTCTAAACCCTCTGTTTACCTGCACCTGTCCCTCATCGTCCATCCACGGAACACGAAACATGAGAATTCTCTCCGGTTCAGTTATCCGCTTCAGGATTGCCTGTTGCCGGTACTCTATGTTGCGGTCGAGGACCGGCTTGACGCTTTCCATAACTTCCTGAACCGCCTGGTGAAATTCATGCTGTTCCGGGTCCCGGCCTCTGATTTCATCGATTATCGTATCCACACACATTCTCCTGGTAAACTAGAGCTTTGATTCCAAACCTCTTTTCCCTCAATCGTACATACCATTGTACATGGTTTTTCCATTTGGAAAAGGACACTTTCTGATTTTGTCCCATCACACTTCAGGGTAAATGGCTGATTCAGTCGAACATGATGCACATACCGTCCCTGTTCAGCGAGAGTCTGTCTTTTGAGCCAAGGCCAGTTAAGAAAATCAGTCTGCTTTTCGCCCTCCTTCCGGCCCTTTTCGTTTAAAGTCAGATAAGGTATGCCAAGCGAGGTGATGTTTTGGAAAAAATGGGTTCCCTGTGAAGGATCGGCCCTTATTTTATCGCTCTGCACCTCGATAATTGCCGCTACTCCTGAGATATCTCCCCACTGGACCGGTATGCCAAGCCAGGGGTCAGCCGAGCCCCATCGCCCCGGACCAATGAGTAAAAACGATTTTTTATCCTGAACCAGCCGGCGATTCATCGCGCCAATCTCTTTGGCCATATCCATGGTTTTCGCCCCGTCAAAAGCCTCTGGACAGACATAGATGATGTCGGAGATATTCGAAAAACTCCCATGGCCTAGAGACTTGCTGACATGACAGAAAGCACTTTGTCTCTCGTGATCGCAAATCTGCACATCGGCCATTTCGCTCCCGGTAACCATTTGTCGCACCTGTAAAAAATAGAAAACCGATTTTTCCAGCTCCGGGTCCAGACGCAGAGCAAACTCGATTTCCACATCCCCTCCCATGCCCGACTTGGCCGTCTTGAGTAATTCAGACAAAATTTTGCCCAGTGGATAGCTGGAATATTTTAACAGATGGGCAAATGTCATGATTTTCACTCCCGGCAGACAGGCATCCCGAACTCTGTCCTCGTCGGCAATATAGGATGATGCCAACATCCTTACCGGCAGTTCTTTTTCCGCCTGCTGCACGGTTCTCAGCATCAGATTGGAGTTGTTTCGCTGCAAACATGCATCGAGCTCGACACTCAAGGCGTAGAATTCCCGTTGACTATACTTGAGCATGTTTTCGACAGTGGAAAACTGGATCAGCTTTTTCGGTTTTGCCGGAGAAAACCACAGCGACTTGCCCCCTTCAACCACTGTTTTTCCGATGCCGATTGCAATGTGGGCGATTCCCTCATCAGCGTTCAGACCCATGACCGGGTAAAAATTATGTGACTGGGCGACGCCGGAGACAGCCGGATAAAAATAGTTGCCATATTGATCGCCAACAGATTGTTGAATAATCACCGCCATCGCGTCTTCCCGGGCGCGACCGGTTGCTTTGGAAAAGGCGATGGGACTTTCAAACCAGGTCGACGCATACACCAGCTTGACAGCACTTTCCAGTTGGCCCAGTCGTTCATCAAATGATGAATGGTTATTGGCCAGGAAATAGGTGGAATACAGCCCGGCATATGGCTTGAACTGGCCGTCCTCCAGAAGGCTTGACGAGCGAACAGTGAGAGGATGGGTTGTTTTTCGCATAAAAGCCCGTAGTTCCTGCCTGAGCCAGGCAGGTAAAGCAGCATCCAGAAAAAGATCGGCCAGCTGGTCGTCGGGCATGGATTTACTGAAATGCAGGTTGTTTTTTTCAACAAAGGCATCAAAGCCGTCGGCGGTAATAACACAGGTTTTCGGAATGGTAACCGTATGCGTCTGCAATACGGCATGATCACGATAAGCACCCTGCAGACAGGCCCACATAAACGCTATCCCCCGAGCTTTCCCACCCATGGATCCGTTGCCGATCTTCACAAAATCCATGATATCCGGATCGTAGTCATCCGCCGAAAATTTAACCACAACTCCCTGCTGGCGCAATTTACGCAGCGAATGGACCTTGTCGACCAGATCTGTCCGAATATTTTCCAGCGTATCACTCTTCGGCAAAGAATCATTGTGCAGATTAAGCGCCAGAATGACTTCTGCCCTGGCCATGACCCAATTAGAAAAATGGTTTCTGTTGCTGTGATATCTAAGCGAGACCTCAGGAATAACTTTAAGCTGGTTTTCAAATTCACGCAGATTCGAGGCATGACCTATGGCCGTTCCATCGGGCATCCGAAAGATGAAATCGCCAAAACCAAGATTGTTTAAAAAAAAATTGTGCAGTTCGTCTCGCAGCACCGGGGAGTTTTTATCAATAAAGACAGCCGGTATCCGCTCCGCCTCCCCACGATTTTTTTGTTCAGTGGACACCATCAACAGCGGAACATCAGAGAATTCGTTTCGAATCGACCTCAACAAATCAAAACCGGCCAGGGCATCGACCCGGCCGGCTCTTCTGAAAGCTGCGTCGGAGATTACAGCAAAGACATACGGTTTATAGGTTTGATACAACTGTTGGGCTTCTTCATAATTTTGGGCCATGAGTATTCTAGGCCGGGCTCTCATCCGCAGCAGGCGGTGCCGCTCGTTCAAACTTTCGTCGAGCACCGATTGCGTCTGACGCACAACTTCACTGTAAATCAGAGGCAGAATGAGCGAACGATAGAGCGGCGAGTCTTCAACGTAGATAATCACCCGTACCATTGCCCGTTTGGTATCCATCGCCACATTTTGATGATCTTCGACATTTTTTATGATAGAGAGCAGCAGATCCGCCTCGCAGCACCAGAGAAAAATCTTATCGACGCCACGCCTGTCCACCTTATCAGGAAAAGTCGAACGCATGTTGTGGCCGACAAGAATGACCGGAAGTTCAGGCTGGATTTTTTTTATGGCGGAACCCAATGCAAAGGCATCCATCCCACCCAGAAAAGGCATGGTGATAACCATATCAAATTTTTTCCGGGTGAGCAGATGGAGTGCCTCTACAGCTGATGAAACCCTGGTTATTTTCGGTGGCTTGCTAAGATTCAGACCGTGATATTCATTGATGAGGCGGGTCGCGATACTGCCATCCTCCTCCATGATGTAGGCATCATACAGACTGGAAATGAGGAGAATCTCCTGCACCTTAAAGGGCATGAGATCGTGAAAGATTTTGAAATGGGGATCAAAATCGGCAATGACCTCATTAGAATCGGTAGTTTTCAACATTATTTCCCTACGCAAGAAACATCAATTTTGTTGCCTCGCATTTTTGCCTTACCAACTACTCTAAGTCTGATCTTATTAAAGATAAAATAGAATCAGGAATAATCAACCAAAGATATAGACGATAGGAAACCAGCTGACCAGGAGCAGAAAAAGAGGCAGGAGCAGAAGACTGACACGAAGAGCTGTTCTTTGAAACGAACGCACCGACTGTTGAAGATTGGCAATTGTCGCAAAAAACGAGGTCAGCCCCATGCTTATGCCGAAAAAGGTCGCTCCGAAAAGCGACAGATAGATCAAATAACCGATAAAATGATACTGCTTTTTCAGGATATCAAAAGGACAACGGTGAAAAGGCATCCCATAGATGTAAGAAGAGATTACCGCAGTAATAACCAGCAGGGACAAAAAGAAAAATATTATCCAGAGCAGACTGAAGATGATGCCAATTATTCTTTCACTCTTAAAAGTGGTTCTTGCGGTTTTTTGCAGCAGAATAAGGCCAAAACCAAATAAGAGGCCGGCCAGACCGTAAAAAGCCACCATCACCATTCGAACCGGCACCGGACCGATAAGGTTTTTCCCGTCACCGGTAGCCTGGCCGAAGACTACCCCGCAACAGGAAGTGATAATATCCGGTTTCAGCTGTGCCAGATACAGCAGCAGCAAAACCATATCAAGGACGAGCAGCGGTGCCAGGAAAAGTGCATACCAAAACTTGATTCGGGTCAGCGGCAAATACTCAGAGCTGATGTCCAGACGATGCAGCACGATCCAGAAACCATAAAGGAATATGCCGCAAATTTTCACCAGTAAAAGAGGTATGCCGTAGCCGTTGGCGAGAAAGGCGCCGGTAGCGCACATCGCCCCGATGAGGATCTCAGCATATGTATCAGCTGCCAGGACCAGAAGAAGCAGGGAGAAAAGCTGCAGAACCAGGCCGTATTCCATCAGGAGTGCCGACAGCCAGGTCTCCTTTTCCAGTTGAATTTGTCTTGCGGTGTCGGCCTCTCCATCCCAGAACCGCAAAATTCGGAGAGCTGTCCGGACCGTTCCCCCTGCCAGAAATAAAGCTGCTGCAGACGTGACCAGAAGGGTAATCGACCAGGAATTCAGAAGCATAATCCTCTCACCGCCCCGACAAATGATGCAGAATTACTCCGTCTCTCACCTCAATTATCCTGGCCATCGCCGGATGGGCACTGACGATCGGGTCATGGGAAGCAATCACTACGGTTCGCCCCTCGTCCTTTAAGCCGGCCAGCATGTCGACCACTTCCCGCGAGAGTTCTCCGTCAAGATGGGCGGTCGGTTCGTCGGCGACAATAATCGGCGGATCATTTATCAGGGCCCGGGCTATTGCCACCCGCTGCAACTCCCCGCCGCTCAACTGATTGACAGAAAAATTTTTCCGATGACTCAGGCCGAATTTTTCCAGCAGTCGATCGGCTTTGCGCTCGCGAACGCCGGGAGAAATTCCTAAAGGAAGAAGGGGAAGGGTAATATTTTCCAGAACGGTCAGGTGGTCAATCATATTATAGTGCTGGAACACAAAGCCGGTCAGTTCGCGCCGGTAACGGGTGAGGAAATGATCCGGCAGCCTGGATATTTTTTTGCCGCCAATCGTTGCTCTGCCGCTGGTCGGAGCAAAAATACAGCCGATAAGAGAAAGCAGGGTGGTCTTACCCGAGCCGCTCGGTCCCTGGACACAAACCATCTCATTTCGGGCGACAGTCAAACTTACATTTTTCAGGGCGATAACCTCATTGGCCTGGCCCTGATTGTATATCTTTGTCACCTCCTGCAGTTCAACGAGAATGTCTGGCATATCAGATCACCGAATCAGCTCGGACCGTGGCGGCCCGCCAGGCAGGCACCGCCGTGGCACAAAGATACGGAACAACCGACAGGAAGAAAACCAGCAGCAGATCGCTGACGGCAAAAGGAGGCGCCAGAGAAAATACGGGCCGAATAACCGACCAGCCGAGAAAAACCGGCCGGAAGAGAGCCCCGCCCCAAAAGACAACATGCACCCACGCAAGCAGATAGCCGCTGATAAAAGCGAGAAGAGACAGGGACAGGGATTCGCAGAAACGTAAAAGAATAATATCGCTGGTCTGCCAGCCGAGTATCTTGAGGATCCCGACCTCTTTTATCTCCTCCCGGGAAAGTCCGGATGCTTTGTCCCAGGCCAGAATGACGAAAGCAGCCAGGGCGGTCAAGAGACAGACAGTGCCCAGCCCACTGCGCCAGTTGAAGACTACTTTATAGGTCTTAAGAATCTGATTCCTGGTGATAACCCGGCTCCCCGGTAATTTCTCACTTAATTTTCTGGCAATTGTCTCAATTTCATTCGGATTAGCAACCGAAACCAGTAAATCGGTGACAAAACCGTCGGCAATGGCAAAGAGATCTCTCGCGTCGGCCAGATTCATGACAATCAGATCCGCCGTGAGGATCTCTGTTTTTGGGGCAAACAGGCCGACGGTTGCAAAGGAGGCCTGGCTGAGATCCGGTCTGAATAAAGAAAAATGTTTTCGACTCCCAAGCTGGAGCTGGCGACGGACATTCTCGCTTATCGTCACCTGTCCTCGTTCATTGGCAACAGGCAATCGGCCCTCGGACAACCCGAACAGATGCGTACCGCCAGACCCCTTTGCCTGGGCCGGCAGACCAATAATCGTATAGTTCGCCCCGTTGCTCTCATCAAAATAATAGCCCCAGATCCGCTCTTCTAATTTTTTGATACCAAAGATCGGCGCAAGCTGGCTCTTGGCCAAAGAGGCAATGGACACCTGCCTGCCTGCCGACATCTGCTGCACGGTAATGTCCGGGGCCGTCGCAAGGATTGTCTGCGCCGCTTCGGTCAATGCTCTGCTTAACAGCTGAAAGGAGGCAAAGAGAAAAATGACCAGGGTAAAGATGATAAGGACGCTCACATTCTTGAGGGATTTTCGCCCAAGAGAAGACAGCGCGTAATCAAGGATATTCAGCAGGCGGCCCAACACATTTATGGTCATGGACTAACGGACCGGGGCCCAGAAAAAGGTGGAGGGAAAATGGTCGATTGCACCGGGATGATCCATCGACACCACTGCCGGATCGCTGACTGCCGGGTGACGGGTATAGCGCGCCTCGGTGGACAGGGCCAAATCGGACAAACCAAGGTTTGCAACCACCCCCTGGAGGATTTGCAATTCCTCCACCTGCTCACCCCTTTTGGCAAGCACCGCGTGGGCAACAGCACCACCCAGCATCGACAATATCATCAATGCCATCAGCAAACCGGCAGAGGGACGCATATTCAGTTAGTTTTCGGCATAGCATTATCCTGCATCGTATGACCGGACATTGAATGCTCTTTCATTTTATTTCCTTTCATCTTATGACCTTTCCGTAGTGCTTCTACGACATCCGGGGTTATCTCGGCAAAGCTGTAGATATTCTTGCCGTGGTGATCCTTGAAGAAATTCTCAGCGCCAGCCTGACTGTCAAAAGGAATAAGCTCATGCCCCATGGGGCCGTACACATCGCTGCCCAACACAAAAATCGCCTTTTTACCGTCAATCCATTTCTGGCTGTAATAGTCTTTCACAAAAATTTCGTCTACCGTGTTCCCCGCAGCAGCACCAAACTGCTGTGGAGCAAAGTAATAGGCCATCAGATCCTTTACTCCATCAAAGATCTCGGCACTGCCATCGGACATATTAATTTGCGTCAGCCACTGCGGATACTTTGCCACAAACATCCCGCAGACCGGACACCGACTCTCTTTATTCACCGGTTCGCCTGCCTTAAGACCTGCACTACTGCCGATCTCTGCGGTAATGACAAAGAGCAGAACAGTTATTACTATAAGCAAATTTTTCATTGTATACCTCACGGGTAAAGTGGTCAGGTGGGTTGATGCAGGTATGCCGATCAATACCCAAAAATTTCCTGCAGCTCCGCCTCACCGACGCCACCAAGTAGAGCTGCCAGTATCTTCCGGTCCGGACCTATAAAAACGGTCTGCGGATAAGCACGAATACCATACAGATCGGCGAGTTGCGCCTGTTTATCCAGAGCGACCGGAAACACCAGGCCGAGCTCCTTGGCAAAAGCCTGCAGATCGTGCTCTTTTTCATAAAAACTACCTATATATAAAATCTGCAGCCTCTTGTCTTTATGGGCAGCATAAAATTTAGTAAACGCAGGCGTATCAGCCCTGCAAAACCGACAGTTGGTTTCGAAAAAACGCAGGATAACCGGACTGCCTTGCAGATTAGATAAAACAATGACATTGCCTTGTAAATCCTTCACTGCAAAATCAGGGGCCGTGTCGCCAAGTTGCAGCGGTTTATGTTTCTCTTCGTGGACACATCCGAGCAGCAGGAAGGCCAATAAGAAAAAGGGAAGAAAATACCTGGCTGTATCTATTTTTATTTGCATAGCCGAGCTTCCAGTTTCCATTTCCGTGTTTGCATAAGGAACAGGTTGTATGTTACTGTGTGACACAATCACGAAGAGATAACATCATGAATAGTTTGGGCGTGCGAACCTCTTATCGCATCCCCTTCGCTGCATGATGGAAAAGTTATCAGTCAGGTACTAACCCTGACAGATAGGCAATAAGTCGGGGTTAGTACCTGACAGGATAATGGCATCGATCGAAAATATCAATCTTCTGCCCGGAAAAAAGACGCTATGGACAGCCAGGAATTTGTCAACATCAGGAAAAAACTGGACAAAACCCAGAAACAGCTCGCCAGTCTTATGGGGATCTCCCTGAAAGCAGTCTGCAGCTATGAACAGGGTTGGCGCACGATACCAGGCCATGTGGAACGTCAGCTCATTTTTCTGCTGAACAAAAAGCTTAACCCCTCGGGAGAATCCGCAAACTGCTGGGATATTCGTCGTTGTCCGGAAGAAACAATAAAGCAATGCCCGGCCTGGGAATTCAGCGCAGGAAATTTATGCTGGTTTATTGGCGGAACCATTTGTAACAACGCTCCCCATGCAACGTGGCAGAAAAAGATGGAGACGTGCAGAAAATGCGAGGTAATGCAACGGATTACCATGTAACAGCAAGCGGTCCCCCAAACGAGCAACAGTTACCGTCATCTCAATCTGCACCCCGTAATTTCCCCCAGAGAGCGTTGTCCTGATTAGCTTTTCCTGAGGAAGCAGTCCCCATAATATTCCAGTTCAGCGATTGATTCTCTGATATCGTCATAGGCGCGATGTCTGCTCTCTTTTTTGAAATGCGGCAGTTCCGGGGCCCAGCGCTTTGCCAACTCCTTGATAGTACTGACATCGATATTGCGATAGTGAAAGTACTGCTCCAGTTCAGGCATAAATCTGGCCAGAAAACGGCGATCATGCCAGACCGAATTGCCGCACATCGGCGAAACACCATGGTCAACCCACTGTCGAACAAAGTCCAGGGTCTCCAACTCTGCCTGCCGGCAGGTATATGTGCTCTTGCTGGATCGCTCAATCAAGCCGGATTCCCCATGATGCTGGGTATTCCAGGCATCCATTGCAGCCAGGACCTCTTCCGGATGATGAATGGCGATATCCGGCCCTTCGGCGAGAATATCCAAGTGAGAGTTGGTGACGATTGTTGCCAACTCCAGAACCTTGTCTATAAAGGTGTTCAGCCCGGTCATTTCCAGATCAATCCACACCAGGTTACCGTTGTCTTTCATAGAGATCCTATCCTTTCACACCACCACATTTTGATATGTAATGGCTCAATTAGAGAAAAACCGGACACACATCTTTGGAGCAAATATCGACCTTCCCCTCTGTTATCAGATGCACACAGGCATCAACGCTCTCAGCATGATAGAGGGTTCCCCTGCCTGATCGGATTTCGTTAAGGGCATTATCTATGCCAAGCGATGCACGATATGGCCGATGGGAGGACATGGCTTCCACCACATCGGCCACTACAATAATCTTTGCTTCCAGAAGCATTTCTTTGTCGGTGAGCCCTCGAGGGTACCCCGAGCCATCCAGATGCTCATGGTGCTGATAGACAATTTCCGCAACTGACCATGGAAAGTGGATAGTTTTCAGGATGTCATACCCCACCTCCGAGTGGCATCTGACGATGGCTTTTTCTTCTTTGGTTAGTCTGGATGGTTTGGCCAGATAATCGGAAGGCAGAGTTATTTTGCCGATATCGTGCAGCAGGGCGGCAATATGCAGTCCCTCGAGTTGATGGGCCGAAAGACCAAGTTCCTTACCAATAGCGCAGGCTAAAAGATCAACGCGCAGTTGGTGACCGGCAGTATAGGGATCCCGTTTTTCGACAGTGGAAGACAGCGAGGTAACCGTTTCCTCAAGGCTTGCGTGCAGCTCATCACGACTTTTCTTCAACTCTTCCATGGCTACTTTTCGTTCAGTTATATCCCGGGCAATCCCCCGATAACCGAGAAAGGTACCTTGATGGTCAAAAATCGGTACCGCATTGTTTTCCAGCACCACGATCTGACCACTTTTGCCAAGACAGATATTCTCCAGACCGTTAATCGCTTTCTGGGCAAGAATCAAGTCATTAAAGGCGCTGACAAATGTTTTTGCCTGCCGGGGAGATACAATATCCAGCAGGGTTTTATTGAGTATTTCTTCCGGCAGATACCCGAGCAGGTCTTGCACTTTCGGGCTTGAATAGGTATATCGTCCGGCACTGTCGGATTCCCAGATCCAGTCACTGGTGGTCTCAATCAGGTTACGGTAGCGCTCCTTGCTCTGCTCCAGGGATTTCATCAGAGCTTCCCGCTCCTTAAATATGCCTAATCGCTCCCGATCGGCCAGAATGGTCTGGCGGATCGAGTACACCGAAAGCAGCGAGACGACCAGCAAGATACCCAGAGAAATGGCAGTCAGTTTGTTACGAATTTCAGCAATCTCCGCATAGACATCGTTGGTATACATGCCGGTGCCGATGATCCATCCCCAAGGCTTAAAGCCTTTCACATAGGACATTTTCGGCGATATGTTGGCAGGATCATCCTTCCACTGCCACAGATAGTCTACATACCCGGCCCCATGTTGTTGAACCATCTTGACAAAGTCGACAAAAAGATGCTTGCCGTTCGCGTCCGTAAAATTGGTGACATCTTTGCCGTCCAGATCCGGTCGGTAGGGGTGCATGATCACCCGCGGAACCATGTCGTTGATCCAGAAGTAATCTTTCTTCTCCGGGCCGTAACGAAGATTATGAATACGCAGGACCGCGCGCTTCTGGGCCTCGGCCCTGGTTAATTCGCCGTTCTGCTCCCGCTCATAATACGTCCCAAGCAGGCTCCAGGTGGTCTCGGTCAGTTCCCGGATCATTTCTTTTTTCCTGGCCAGAAAGCTTTCCTCAAGCTGCGGCATGAGAACGAAAAAAATAGTGGTCACAAAGAGGACTAAGGTGAGAAAAGCAGGCAGGGCTATGCGGCGTGATGTCTTGTGGGACAGCTCTGTAATTTTTTTTTCAAGCATAACAACGCCCCGATTTCAGAGAGGAAGAAGTGCCGAAGCACAGACGTTCAGTAGCAATATATCATGGCAAAACATCTCTGACGCATTGCGCTAACCCACTCATATTAAAGGGTTTTGTTAAGTATTTTTTAATTCCCATCCTTATCGCTTCTTCCTCGTTAATCTTTTTGCTGTAACCAGTGAATAAAATAATGGGAATATCTGGTCTGATTTTTAATAACTGCATCGACAGCTCCACCCCGGACATCTCCGGCATGCTCTGATCGGTTATAACCACGTCAAATGCTTGAGGATTGGCCTTAAACGTATCCAGCGCATCATTGCTCCTCACTACAACAGTAACCGCGTAGCCGAGGTTTTCAAGTATACGACCACCCATCGTTGCCAGCAATTCTTCATCATCGACAAACAAAATCCGTTCCTTTCCCCGTTTAAGCTGAACCGGGAATTCATCTTTTTTAGCCAACAGTTGATTTTCCAGCGCCGGAAAATATACAGTAAAGGATGCCCCTTCACCTTGCGCACTGTGGACCTGCAGCACTCCTTTATGGCCTTTGACAATCCCAAGCACTATCGACAAGCCCATACCGGTGCCTTCATTAACTCCTTTAGTCGTAAAAAAAGGATCGAAAATCCGTTCCTGGATTCCTTTGGCAATGCCGATACCGGTATCAGCAACGTTGAACTTGAGATAGCGTCCGGGATACAGATCAGGCTGATGGGCGACATCATCTCCTGCCAGATCAACCATCATACCGGACACTTTCAGCGTTCCTTTTTCATCCATGGCATGCACTGCATTGGCGCACAGGTTCATCAGCAGCTGATGAACCTGTGTCGCATCGGCTAGTATCAAGCCACAGTCTTCATCAAAATTCAGCACGATATCTACTGTCGTCGGGATAGTCGAGCGAAGAAGCTGCAACGATTCCCTGACGACCAGGCGCAGGTCCAGGGGAATCAATTCCTGATCGGTCTGACGACTAAAGGTGAGAATCTGTTTGACCAGCTCTTTTACCCGCTGAGACGCCATAATGATCTGGTTTACACAATAGGTTGCCTTGTTTTCTTTTGGTAAAGCGAGCAAGGCCATCTCTGCGTTGCCAAGGATAATTGCCAGCATATTATTAAAATCATGAGCTATGCCGCCGGCCATGATGCCGATTGCCTCCATCTTCTGGGACTGCATATACTTGGCTTCAAGTTCATATTTTTCTTTTTCGGTTTTTTTAAGCAGCGATATATCTTTGGTGATTGACAGGATATGCGATTCTCCACCCAACTCAATCATATTGGCAGATAACAGTCCTATCCTTTTTGAACCATCTTTCATCCTGAAACGGGACTCCATATTTCTGACCTGGCCGTCCCGCTGTAACGCGTTGATGAACAGATGACGATCCTCCACAATATCCCAAATGGCGAGGTCAACAGCAGACCTGCCGATCACTTCCTCGCGGGAATATCCGGTCAGTTCGGTGAAACCGAGATTAATGTCCACATAGGTTCCATCCATTTTATTTATATTGATGGCATCTGGGCTGGTCAGAAAAGCCAGCCGAAAACGTTCCTTGACCTCACTGAGTGCTTTCTCGCGGAGTCTACGCTCAGTGACGTCAAAGAAAATCGACTGAAGAGTGCCGTCAGGCATCATTTTGGTCCGCATTTCAATAGATACTTCCGCTCCATCAGGACGAATCAATACCCGTTCAATCGCGACTTTTTCACCTTTTCTTAAGAGATCAAAGCGAAAAGGAAATTTCTTCAGACTCTCCTGACTAAAAGGTAGACAGCTGACATGCTTACCAAGAATCTCTTCTCTTGTCCTGCCGGTCAAGGCACAGAAGTACTCGTTTACTTCAATAATGTTGCCCGCCTGTGAGGCAAGAACGACACCACCCACGGCCAGATCGACAATAGCCCGAAACCGACCTTCACTTGCCTGAAGTGATTCCTCCGCCGTCATGTTTTCAATAGCAAGAGCAACCAGCTCAGCAACAGAGACCATAAGATTCAGATCGATCTGATCATAACGAGCAGGATCTGAATAATTCTGCACCGTCATCACTCCGATCATTTTCCCTTTAATCTGCAAGGGTACACCCAGCCAGATTTCTGCAGGGGTGCAGGGAGGAATTGTCAGGGTACTCCTGGCCCGTCGCTCCAGCGATTTTTCTTTGGTTATCAAGAGAGGTTGTCCAGTACGAATGATTTCTGCGGTTAATGATGCTGTTTTGCTGATTTCAAGAACCGGAGGGTACCATGTATCGACAGCGTCGACAAAGTAAGGAAATGTTATGCTGTCGTGCGCTGCGTCATAGATGGCAATAAAAAAATTAGTCGTATCAATGACAGGCATCAAGGCGCCATGCACTGTTTTGAAGAATTCATCAAGGGTCGCCGATATGTGGACAGCGTTGGATATTTTTAACAGGGCACCGTTGAGTTTTTCAGTACGTTCTCGCGCAGTTGCTTCTTGTTCCAGAATATGTATTTTTTGTTCCAGTTCTTCGTAGGTTGGTTTTCCAGCCATTGCCTTTCGCTCTCTGAGATGCAAATGATATTCAACAGGAATATTGGATAGTTTCTTATTATAGAATACATATATTGAGATAAAGAACCCATAAGAAAGTATAACTTATCCTGAATTGTCTCCGGCAACAAGAAAGAACCCTATGCAATAAAAAAGGGATATAAGTGGAAAATTATTTTCATGGCAAACCGATGCGGGAGTGGCTCGACCAATGTCCTGTTTTAGCCGATATCATCGCCACACAACCTGTATTTTGGTTGAATCCGCAGAGAAGATCCTTCTCTGCGGCAGAAGCTTTTATTGATTTCGATCATACGGACCTGCAGGATGCTGCAGATCGACTGGAACGTTTTCGACCTTATTTTGTCCGGACATTTCCGGAAACGGCACCCGCCGGTGGACTGATCGAATCACCATTGCGACACATCCCGGCCATGCATGCGGCAATTGAAGAGAATTATGCTATCAAAATTCCAGGCAGGCTGCTGGTGAAGCTGGACAGCCACCTGCCCATCTCTGGCTCCATTAAGGCCCGAGGCGGTATCTATGCAATTGCTAAATTTGCCGAAACAACGGCAATTGCCAACGGTCTGCTGAAAATAACCGATAATTATGCATTGCTGGCTTCAGCGAAGTGTCATGACCTTTTTCGTCGGTATTCGATCATCGTCGGTTCCACGGGGAACCTGGGTTTGAGCATCGGTATAATTGGGGCAGAATTGGGTTTTCACGTCATTGTCCATATGTCGGCGGATGCCAAACCATGGAAGAAAGAAATGCTGCGCGCAAGGGGGGTTAGCGTAGTCGAACACGACGCCGATTACAGTATCGCTGTTGCTGAGGGACGTCAGCAGGCACTGGCTGATCCTTTCAGTCATTTTATTGATGATGAAAACTCGAGAGATCTCTTTTTAGGCTACGCGGTCGCGGCCAGGAGATTGCAGGCACAGTTTGACGAACAGTCGATTCATGTCGATGCGGACCACCCACTCCTGGTCTATCTTCCCTGTGGCGTTGGCGGGGGTCCCGGAGGGGTGAGCTTTGGCCTGAAGCTGGCCTTTGGCGATAATGTCCACTGTTTTTTTGGCGAACCGACCCAGTCTCCTGCCATGCTGGTAGGACTTGCCACCGGACTCGACGATGAAATCTCCGCTCTGCAACTGGGCATCAAAAATAAAACCATTGCTGATGGCCTGGCCGTCAGCCGGCCTTCCGGACTGGTCTGCCGGGTAATGCGCCATATGCTTTCCGGAATATTTACCGCTCAAGATACTGAAATGCATCGCCTCCTGGCGCTGCTGGCCGACTGTGAAGATCTTCACCTCGAACCATCTGCGGTCATTGGCTTTGCCGGTTTTGCCAGAATTACCAAAGCATGGGAAAAGCTGCTTCTCACTCCAGCCCGGCAACAGCAAGCTACCCACCTGATTTGGGCGACAGGCGGGAGCATGGTCCCGGATGCTGTGTGGCAGCAGGATTTCAGGCAGGGCAAACGTCTGCTGGCAGACGGGGATAGATCAAAAAGAAAAAGGTAAAATGTGGAAGATGTCCCCTGCTCAAGCAGGTGATGCCGGCAACTGATCAGGGGTATTGATATTTTGCCAGCTTTGGCGCAAGGCCTCGGGAATGAGCGGGGTATCAATTTTGGGATGAACTGCAGCATCACCGATGCGTAAATTTCTTTTAGACACCAGCTCTTCGAAAATCTGTCCTGCTCGAAAATCATACCAGGCCAGAAGCGGTTCCGCTCTTTTGCTCTCCGCAAGTTTAGGGACCCGGCCCCAGCAACCGACATGACGGTCGGACAGAAGCCACTGGATGGCCTCTGTCTCTATATGCGGCATATCGCAGGCGACGAGCAGCCATGATACCATCGGTTGCCAGCGACAGGCAGCAACAATTCCTGTCAGGGGACCAGCCACACCGGGAACATCCGCAAGACGAATGGTCTCGGCAAGTCTTTCGGGCAGCCTGCCGTTTCCAGAGACAACAATTCCGTCAACCAGAGGAGCGAGGATTTTTACCGTTCTTTCCAGCCAGGTGATTTTCTGTTGATCCTCTATGAGATGCTTTGGTTGCCCCATCCGGGAACTTTTACCGCCGATCAGGATACAACCCCACACAGGTGTCTGCTGCACGAGTGCGTTCATCCGCATGACCAGTCGGTCGACGAATTGCTCCATTGCCCCGTCATCACCTCCGGACAAAAGCTCGAAACCCGGCACGGATTCCCTGGCGGCGTCGAGTTTGCGCTGCGGTGCCGGATCATCGCTCTCTGCGTCGATTATTACCAGATCGAACTGTTGTACCAGTAAAAGCACACCGTATCTATTCTGCTGCTGAAATTCTTTCTGCTTGATACAGATACTGGACAGTGAGCGCAGCTCCAGCGCACGCCTTATCTGTTGGATACTTTTCCTTCGTGCTTCCGCGGAATCTGCAAAAACGGACAGTACGGGAAGACCAGCAAAGCACTCGGCCGGGAAATTGAGCTGCATGATCATATCTTCAATGGTGGATTACTGCCCATGCTGTCCGGAAGAACACCGGCCCGACGTCCTCGCTGCAGAAAGGCTTGGACGGCAGCCTCCCCTTCCCTGCCCAAATCTTTGGAAAAATCATTTACATACAGCTTAATATGACTGCGAACAATGTCCGGCTCCAGTTCCTGGCTATTGCTCCTGATATATGGCAAAGATGCATCCGGATGGGCGAAACTATAGTCAACGCTGGCCCTGATGGCCTGATCAATAGCCATGATTCTGTCTCTGCCGAGACTTCTTCTCGCCGCGATACAGCCAAGCGGAATCGGCAGTCCGGTGCTTTCTTCCCACCACAGGCCAAGGTCCTGCAGACAGAACAACCCCTGTTCACCGTAGGTAAAACGGGATTCGTGGATAATCACCCCTGCATCGACTGCACCGCTTTTTATCGCTGGCATGATATGGTCAAAGCGCATCTCCACCAGGTTGTGGCAGTCCGGCAGAAACATCTGCAGCAACAGGGCGGCAGTAGTCATTTTTCCGGGGATAGCAATGGTCATTGCCGCGACATCTTCAAGCGGTGTCGGGGCAGCGGCAATCAGAAGCGGCCCGCAGCCCCTGCCGAGCGCACTCCCCGCAGAAAGGAGACAATATTCATCAAGTACATGTCCCAGGGCATGAAAAGAAAGCTTGGTGACATCAAGTTTTCCTTCCAGCGCCCACATATTAAGCTGCTCCACATCGGCTAAAACCGGTGCGGCAAATGTTACATCCGGCATCTCGATCATGCCATGAACCAGTCCATAGAAGATGAAGGTATCGTTTGGACAGGGCGAAAAGCCCAGGGAAAGTTTGTTCGTCATATTTCCAATTCCTTGATGAGCCGTGTCGCCGTATGAGCCGCTTTCAGGCAGGCTTCCTGCAAACGCCAGGTCGCAGGGTCGCGGTCCACGACATAATTGGAGATGCAGCGCAGCTCAGCACAGGGCAGATTAAATTCCCGGCATACCCTGGCAATGGCCGCACCTTCCATGTTTTCACAGAGTCCGTTCCACCGTGACTGCAGCATTTTACCGCGAGCGCCGGTGCCGGTTATACCGTTTACCGTAATAAATACCCCTGCCGTATAGTTGATCCCAAGCTTCTTAAAAGCAGTCTCACAACGTCGCAGGAGCGACGCGTCCATGTCATACGCTATGTCTCCGGTAAGCGAGATTTTCAGATATTCCATTGCCTCACCCAGACAGATGCCAAAATCCCCGGCAACTTCCTTTTTGGCAAGGCATATATCGAGGAGTTCCAGCTGCCGCTGACGGCTCTCGTCCGGCCGAAGATACGCTCCTCCCACTCCAAAATGAATGACAGCATCAACCTGCTCCTCACTTTGACAAAGAAATCTGGTCAGTCGAAGGGCTGTTTCAACAGGACCGACCCCGCTCACCAGCGTCCGGCAGGCAGCAGACGATCCTGGCGGCAATGCATCCAGAAACGGGATCATTTCTATTTCAGTTGCAGCAACAGCTAAAATCATGGTATCTACGACAGCTCCTCGACACTAAAGTAAGAAAAAATTCACCTTACCGTATAACATAAATTAATGCATTGTCCGGAGTGCACAGACAATCGACATCATTATTTCCATACCGCAGAGTATCATGCAAGACGATCTTAGCTTAAGCTCCTACAACTACCACCTTCCCGAACAACTCATAGCACAGCATCCCGCAGAAAAGCGGGACGACTCCCGCCTGATGGTGGTCAATGCCGCGAGCAGGGAACCAGAACATTATCGATTCAGCGATATTGCCAGGTTTATCGGCAAAGAGGATATGCTGGTGGTCAACAATACCCGGGTTTTTCCGGCAAGACTCCTTGGCACCAAAGAGACCGGCGGCAAGGCAGAGGTTTTCCTGCTGGAATTTCCAGTCATCGATAATACAAACAACAGCACGGCAGTAGCAAACAGCCTGATTAAATCTTCCAAACGACCGAAAAAAGGGTCGATGATTAGAATTAACGATAGGCTGTCCTGCACAGTAGAAGAGGATCTTGAGGGTGGTAAGCTGAGACTGAGACTACACTTCGACCCGTCCCTCGGCCTGGCCGAGACTTTACAACGTTGCGGCCAGGTGCCCCTGCCGCCATATATTTCCAGGAAAAACGGCTGCACCGCCGAAGATGTCACTCGCTACCAGACGGTGTACGCCAGCCAACCGGGAGCGGTAGCCGCCCCGACCGCCGGCCTGCATTTCACCGACACACTACTTGCGAGCATCAGACAACAAGGCACCTCGATTGGCCAGGTCACCCTGCATGTAGGCTATGGCACTTTTGCGCCGGTACGGGAAAATGACATCACCCGCCATCAAATCCATCGGGAATATCTTACCATCCCACAGGAGACAGTCGATACAATCACGGCGACAAAAAAGCGAGGCGGCAGGATATGGGCAGTGGGAACAACGACCGTCCGAGCTCTGGAATTTGGTGCAATAAGAACGGGCCGTCTTCAGGCAATCGAAGACTGGTGCGACCTCTACATCTATCCCGGTTTTCAGTTCAAGGTGATCGATAATTTAATCACCAACTTTCACCTGCCGGATTCTTCCCTGATGTTTCTGGTTTCCGCCCTATGCGGCAGAAAAACCATCCTTGACTGCTATGCCATAGCAATCAAGGAGCAGTATCGTTTCTTTTCCTACGGGGACGCAATGGCTATTATTACCGAACCATCGACAACATAGCCTTTATGGATAGACCTTACCTAGGCAGACGTGGTAGACGCGGCAGCCGGGCATGCAGCGCAGCTGCCACCGGTTTTGCAGGGTGCCGCCGTCTCAGCCGGTTTGGCAGCAGAATCAGGCTTTTTTGCACCATTGGCGGTGCTCGAATAACCATCGGCATACCAACCGCCACCTTTTAACTGGAAAGAACTCATTGACATGAGTTTTTTCACCGGTCCGTGACATTTGGGGCATTCACTCAGCGGATCATCAGCAATTTTCTGTTGTACTTCAAAGACCTTGTCGCACTCCTTACATTCATACTCGTAAACTGGCATTTCTTTTCCACCTATTACATTGCAAAACATTGCAGGTAAATTCCCTGCTTTTGATATAAACAATAAAGCACGATACAACTCGATTTCTTTATTGAACTGCTTTTTGAGTCAGGGCAAAAATAATTCCCAGTCCACTTTCTGTCAACATGTTCCATGACTC
>JBBRDD010000069.1:0-20391 GCA_038204235.1 Desulfobulbales bacterium | reverse complement strand
TTTTTAATCTCGCGCATCAAATTAAAGGCCGCTTCCCCCCACTCTTTTTGGACAAAGGGCGCCATATTGCGCCCGGTGCCGTGCTCCGCTTTTAAGGAACCGTCATATTTCTCGACTACCAGCTTGACCACCTCGGCCATGAAATCCCGGTACCGAACGACCTCCGAGACAATGGAGAAATCCTGGGTGAAGACAAAATGAAGGTTGCCTTCAAGGGCATGGCCAAAGATAATTGCCTCATTATAATGGTATTTCTTAAACAGTTCCTGCAGATCAAGCGCGGCATCGGCCAGATGTTCTCCAGGAAAGGCCACATCCTCAATAATGACAGTGGTACCGGTCTTACGAACCGCACCCACTGCCGGGAACAGCCCTTTTCTGATTTTCCACAGGGCGTTGAATTCGGCAGGGACGTCGGTAAAGGTGATTGGCCGCACCGTCGGCAGCTCCTGCAGGGCTGCCTCAATCTGATCAATTTGGGCTTGCAGGTCCTGGGCGGACTCGGCCCTGGTCTCAACGAGCAAGGCGGTTGTCGTTGTTGCCAGATCTTTGAGGTAATCCGGCATCCCCTCCTTATTTTCCACAGAGCGGAGCCCGGCACGATCAATCAGTTCGGCCGCGGCCACCGGCTGTCGGCGAAGCAGAGGGATAGCCTGACAGGCAGTTTTGACATCCGGATAAAAGATAAGGGCACTTGCCTTATGGCGATGCTCTATGACGGTTCGATAAACAACATCGGAGATAAACCCCAGCGTTCCCTCACTGCCGATCATCAAATGAATCATGATGTCGTAGGGATCCTCGAAATCGACGAGGGCATTCAGGCTATAGCCGGTGGTATTTTTGATCTTGAATTTATAGCGGATACGCTCCGTGAGCTGCTCATCGGCCAGTACCCGGGCTCTCAGCTGTTTCAGCTCTGCCAAAAGAGGAGCATGACTGCGCTCAAACTCGGCCCTGCTCTTATCCTCGGCGGTATCAACCGCTGTTCCGTCGGCCAGGACCACCCGCATGCTATCCAGGGTCTGATAGCTGTTCTGGGCAACCCCGCAGCACATACCGCTGGCATTGTTGGCGAGGATGCCGCCGATCTTCGCACTGTCTATCGAGGCGGGATCCGGTCCTATCTTTTTGTCGAATTCGGCCAGAATTGCGTTGGCATGGCTGCCGATAATGCCCGGCTCCAGCTGTATCTTTTCGGCATTGTCAAACACCCGGTATTTCCGCCACCCCTGCCCCAATCGCACCAGTATGGAATCGCTGATAGCCTGCCCGGACAAACTGGTCCCAGCGGCCCGGAAGGTTACCGGGAGCTGCAGCTTGCTTGCCTCTCGCAGGATCAGCTGCACCTCTTTTTCGTTTTGTACATTGATGACGATTTTAGGAATAAGGCGATAAAAACTGGCATCGGTACCAAAGGTTATCGTCCTGAGCGGATCGATGATTATGTTTTTTTTGGCGATAGTACGCCCAATCTTTAGATAAAATTTCCGGTATCTTTCTGGTAGCATGGGGATCCTCTTTAAGGGAATTATTGTTAAATGATAACTATACTCATTATCATTTTTTATTCCAACGTAAAATCATCGACGACAATCGATTGGTATGGTTTGATGCACTTTCATTTCAAGCGCTTATGGTGTTGCTTCTTTACACAAAACCATTGCTCCTGTATAAACGTTTATATGGTCTGGATGCGATCTATCTTACAAGGAAATGCAGGAGTTACATTCATCATCGAAAAAATTTAAAGAGGAGAAAACGTATGAAACGACTCATTCCATGTCTTCAGTTTTTCCTGTGCCTGACATTATTATGGCTTCCGGCTGCCTCTCTCGCGGCCGGACCTGACACCCTTGTTGTTGGCGTACCTTCAGATATACACACCCTCGATTCCGGAGTTTCAAGCGACAATTACGACTGGCGGCAAATTTATCCCTGTTATGACCGGCTGGTAAAGTATCGGACAATTGACGGCAAGGGATCAACCGAAGTTGAACCTCAGGCGGCCGAATCGTGGTCTGTTTCCAGTGACAGCACGGTCTGGACCTTCAAAATCCGCAAGGGCATTAAGTTTGACGACGGCAGTCCACTCGACGCTGCGGCAGTAAAATTTTCCCTCCAGAGAACCCTTACCATAGGCAAAGGCCCTGCAGACAATATCAGCGCCATCAAATCGATGCGAATCATTGATGCCGACACCCTGGAAATAACCTTGAAAAATGCGTATGGCCCCTTTTTGCAGACCCTGGCCACAGATGGTGCCTCGATCATTAATCCGGCGGTCATGAAGCATGAAAAAGACGGTGACCTGGCCCAGGCATGGCTGACCGAACATACCGACGGCAGCGGTCCGTTCAGGCTGGTTGAGTGGAATCGCGGCCAGCAGGCGGTACTGGAAGCCAAACCACACTACTGGGGCGGGGCTGCAAAGCTGAAAAAAGTTGTTATTCGGTTTATGTCCGAATCATCTGACCGACGGATGGCCCTCGAACGTGGGGATATTGATATCGCGGAGAATATCCTGATTGACCAGATTCCCGCCCTGGAAAAAAATAGCGACATCATTGTTAACCATTTTCCTTCCCAGCTGGTCGAATATGTGTATGTCAATAACCAGAAAGCACCTCTCAACAACCCGCTGGTCAGGCAGGCCCTCAGTTATGCTGTTGACTACAAAAGCATTATCGATTTTGTCCTGCAGGGCAACGGGGTACAGATGCGCGGCCCTGTCCCGGAAGGAATGTGGGGACATAAAAAAGATGTTTTTCAATATTCCCATGATATAGCCAAGGCCAAATCCCTTTTGAAAAGCGCGGGGCTCGATTCAGGAATGGAGCTGACCCTGCTGTACTCTGACAGGCGTTCTTCCTGGGAGCAGATCGCCACCATCCTGCAGAGTAATTTTGCCGATATCGGCGTCACCTTGAAACTCCAGCTGATGGCCAATCCGGCCCTGCGTGACCTCGTCGACAAAGGAAATTTCGAACTCTGTCTCGGGGCGTGGAGCCCAGACTTTGCCGATCCCTACATGTTCATGAATTTCTGGTTTGACTCAAAACTCTGGGGCCTCCCCGGCAACCGCAGTTTCTATAAGAACGACAAAGTAGACAGCTTAATACGCAAAGCGGCTGAAGTCAGTGACCAGGGCGCAAGGACCAAGCTCTACGATCAGGCCCAGGATATTATAATGGAAGATGCGCCGTACATTTTCCTTTACCAGGTGCAGACCATTGTGCCGATGCGCAAAAACGTAGCAGGGTATATTTATAACCCGATGCTCGAGTCGATGTATAATTTTGCCAATATTTCCAAGAAATAACCCTTGGAACCAATTGCCGGGGATCGCCTGAGCCAGGCCGATCCCCGGCAATTTTCTATGCCCGGAAAACTCAGCAATGCGAATCATCCAATTTATACTGAAACGATTGATCTATATGATCCCGGTGCTTTTCGGGGTCACTGTCATGGTTTTCATCATATCTCATGCAATCCCCGGAGACCCGGCGCAAATGATCGCCGGCCCCAAAGCCAGCCGGGAAGCTATTGAACATATCCGTCAGGCACATGGTCTGGACAAACCTCTTCCCTATCAGTACGTTACCTTTATAACCGGCCTTGCCAGGGGCGATCTTGGCACCTCCATCCGAAACCATCGGCCGGTTACCGCTGATTTATCCGATTTTTTCCCCGCCACACTGGAGTTGACCCTGGCAAGCATCATCATTTGTCTCGGCATCGGCATACCGCTAGGTATTATCTCTGCAGTAAAGCGCAATCAGCTGACCGATCATTTAACCCGGATCTTCTCGGTATTCGGGGTATCCATGCCGGTTTTCTGGCTTGGCCTGATGCTGCTGCTGCTGTTTTACCGAAACCTGGGGTGGCTTCCGGGATCGGGACGGCTCGATATTGACTTCAGTCCGCCGGCTTTTGTCACCGGTTTATACCTGATCGATACCCTTTTTGAAGGTCGGTTCGATAAATTTCTTAACGTGTTTTCACATCTCATCCTGCCAGCCTTCTGCCTGTCCTATGTCTACCTGGCAATTGTGACCAGAATCGTTCGCTCATCAATGATTGAAGTTCTTGGTCAGGAGTATATTACCACCGCCCGCGCCAATGGTATCTCCGAAACGATGATTGTGGTTAAACACGCCTTTAAAAATTCACTGATCCCGACAGTTACCATTATCGGCCTCTCTTTTGGCGAACTCCTCGGCGGGGCGATCCTGACCGAAACCATCTTTGGCTGGCCCGGTATGGGCAAATATGTCGTTGACTCAGTCAACTATCTCGATTTTCCGGCAATTATGGGTTTCACCCTCATGGTCTCCCTGGTGTATGTGTCGATGAACCTGTTCGTCGATGTGCTTTATGCCCTTCTAAACCCTCGGATTAAATACTGAGACGCTGGTAAGCCGGTATGGACGTATCTATTATGAAAACATTTTTAAAGAACAGCCCAAGATGGCGGGAAATTAAACTAACGGGGACCCTGCTCCGCCGCAATCCGACTGCCGTGGCCGGCTTTATCATCCTGTCCTCACTGGTTTTCATGGCTCTTTTTGCCAACATATTGGCCCCCTACGACCCGATTCACATCAGTTTAAGCCATCGGCTTACGCCCCCTGAAATGGCCCACTGGTTCGGTACCGACGAAATGGGCCGCGACATCTTGAGCAGGATACTTTTCGGTGCCAGGATCTCCCTTAAAATCGGCTTTATTGTCATTTGCATAGCAGGCGGGCTCGGATCAATAATAGGTGCAGTATCCGGATATTATGGCGGGTGGATTGACAACTTGCTCATGCGTTTGATGGACGTGATTCTCTCCTGCCCTTCCCTGGTCTTAGCCATGGCGCTGGCCGCAGCACTTGGGCCAAGCCTCAACAACGCGATTATGGCGGTTTCCTTTGTGATGATCCCAAAGTTCGCAAGACTCGTCCGCGGTGACGCTCTCGCCGTCAAAGAAATGCAGTTTATTGCAGCCGCCAGGGCTTCCGGTGCAAAAAACTGGTGGATTATTGTGCACCATATCCTGCCGAACTGTTTGAGTTCGGTGATCGTTTTAGCAACGCTTACCCTGGGCGATACAATTCTTATTGCCGCCTCACTCAGCTTTATCGGACTTGGTGCGCAACCACCGCTTCCCGAATGGGGTGCCATGATCAGCGTCGGCAGAAAATTTCTTATGGATCAGTGGTGGTATGCAACGTTCCCAGGTCTATTTATTTTGATTACCGTGGTTGGTTTCAATATTCTCGGCGATGCCTTACGAGACATCATGGATCCTCGCATCCGAAGGTAAGAGTTATGAATCCATTGCTGAGAATCGAAGATCTATCCGTTGAATTTTCCAATTACCAGGGGACGTCCAGAGTTCTGGACAACATCTGTTTATCCGTTGATCTCGGCGAGATCCTCGGTCTGGTCGGGGAAAGCGGTTGCGGGAAATCGGTCACCGCCCGCGCCATATTACAACTTATTCCGCAACCTCCTGGAAATATTTCCAATGGAGCCATTTATTTCAAAGAGGAGAATCTTTTAACCGCCTCGAAAAAGCGCATTCGCCAGGTCCGGGGCAATGAAATTTCGATGATTTTTCAGGAACCGATGAGTAGTCTGAATCCGGTCTTCACCATACGCAATCAGATGATGGAGGTGGTACGACTGCACCGAAAACTGAAAAAGAAAATTGCCTATGCAATGTGTGTTGATATGCTGAAACAGGTGCAGATGCCGGACCCTGAGCAGGTATTGAAAAAATTTCCCCACGAACTCTCCGGAGGAATGCGCCAGCGGGTGATGATAGCCATGGAGCTTATCTGTGATCCGGAACTGTTAATTGCCGATGAACCGACAACGGCACTGGATGTTACCGTGCAGGGACAGGTTCTGGCGATCTTGACTTCTCTCAGCCGCAGGCGCAATATTTCCGTGCTGTTAATCACCCACGACATGGGGGTGGTTGCCCAGATCTGCGATAGAGTGGCGGTGATGTATGCAGGCAGGATTGTTGAGCTGGCTCCAGTGCATCAGCTCTTTGCCACACCACGGCACCCGTATACAAAAGGATTGATCGCCTCTATCCCGGATATGGACGACAAAGACAGCACCGAGCCTGACAGGACAGTTGCGAAAACGCTCTACTCAATCCCCGGCAGTGTCCCAACATTAATGAATCCCCCCCGGGGCTGCAGATTTCACCCTCGCTGCCCATTATGCGACGGAATATGTGAGCAAGAAGTGCCCCCGCTCGAGTCCGTTTCTCCAGGTCACCTGGTGGCGTGCCATTTTAAACTGGGGAAGAGGTCATGACAGCCATTATTGCAACAAGAAATCTGCTTAAGAAATTCGAGGTAACAAGCGACTTTATCTGGCAAAAGGTGCAGCATTTAACCGCCGTCGACCATGTTTCACTGAGCCTCAACAGCGGTGAGACCTTAGGTCTCGTGGGCGAGTCGGGCTGCGGAAAATCAACGGTCGGCAACTGCATCCTGCGGCTTACAGAAGCCGATGGTGGTGAGGTGCTGTATAAAGGCGAGAACATCCTGACCAAAAAAGAAGCTGAATTCAGGCAACTTCGAGAGAAACTACAGGTCGTCTTCCAGGACCCTCAATCCTCTCTCGATCCAAGAATGACCGTTGCAAAAATTGTCGGCAATCCTCTGCTTATTCAGCAGGGTATCAAAGGACGTCAACAGCGCGAGCGGGTGCTGGCGGCCCTCACTGATGTCGGCTTAAGTGCCGAGCATCTTGACCGCTATCCCCACGAGTTTTCCGGTGGCCAGCGCCAGAGGATCAGCATCGCCCGGGCCCTTATCACCAACCCGGAATTCATTGTTTTTGATGAACCCACTTCCGCTCTGGACGTTTCCGTGCAGGCCCAGATCCTCAACCTGATCACAGATTTACAGAGAAAACATAACTATGCCTACCTCTTTATTTCACATGATCTGGCGGTGGTCAAACATATCAGTTCACAAATAGCGATTATGTATCTTGGACGAATTGTCGAAACCGCACCTAAAAAAAGGTTTTTCGCCAATCCGTCTCATCCGTATACGAAAGCCTTGATTGCGTCAGTTCCCAAACCCGATCCGTTGAACCGACAGGAACTCGCGGTTGTCAGCGGAGATATCCCGAGCCCGCTGCATATTCCTGTGGGTTGCCGTTTTTCCACGCGCTGTCCGGCGGTGATGGATATCTGCAGAAAAAAAACGCCGCCAAATATTAACCTGGCACCGGACCATTGGGTCGAGTGTCATTTATACACCTAGTCCTTGCATACCAGGTGATCTCTTCAACCCGATTAACAACATTACTTTTATGACGAGCACATTATGAAAATTTTAATTTCCGCTGATATAGAAGGCATTGGTTCAGTTGTACGACGCGAACACTCCGGGGTCATGGAAAGGGAATACATCCTGGCCAGAAATCTTATGACCAAAGAAGTGAATGCGGCGATTCGCGGGGCATTTGATGGAGGGGCCTCCGAGGTGCTGGTGGTTGACGCCCACAACGTCGGGCTGAACCTGAACCCGGAAGCCCTTGACGAACGGGCACGATTGATAATGGGTTCCCCCAGACCTCTGGCTATGATGGAAGGGATCGATAGAGGAATTGATGCGGTATGTTTCATCGGCTACCATAGCATGGCCGGCACGGCCGATGCCTCCATCCCGCATATTTTCCACGGCAGGATTGCCGAACTGAAGTTTAACACCATTAAGGTCGGAGAAATCGGCCTCAATGCCCTTATCGCGGGCTACTACAAGGTTCCGGTGGTCATGATCTCAGGCGATGACACGACATGTCGGGAGGCAAGGGAGTTACTCCCTGAGATCGAGACGGCAGTGGTCAAGGAGGCTATTGGCTCCTATGCAGGAATCTGTTTTCATCCTTCCTATTGTCAACAACTGATCTATGAGACGACCAAAAATACTCTTGCCGGCAGTATTCGAGTTCAGCCTCTCACCCTGCCAACAGGGTCGGTCACCATGGAAATACGATTCACCACCTCTTCAGCGGTTGACCGGGCAATGCGTCTACCGGGCACAGAGCGTGTGCGCGGAGACAGTATACTTTACAAAGCACCCGATTACGCTGTCGCTTATAAGGCTTTTATGACAGTGGCAGACCTTATGGAGCTTGTCCATTTCATCTAAGAACCTTTAAACTTTCTAACCTGGAGGACCCTATGGTCACATCTATCATCCTGATGAATGTCGAACGTTCAAAAATCAACAAGGTCGCAGAACAGCTGGAAGGCACCCCGGGGATATCCGAGGTGTATTCGGTGAGTGGTAATTATGATCTGATAGCCATCGTCCGTGTGGCAACCAACGAAGAGCTGGCAAATCTGGTTACCAACAAGATGCATGCGATCAAAGAAATTCTGAAAACCGAGACGATGCTCGCCTTTAAAGCCTATTCCAAACACGATCTGGAAGCTATGTTTTCAGTGGGAATGTAAAGTATAAGACAGAAGAAAGAGGTGCCGGCTTCGCCACTACTGCCGGGAAATCAGCCTTCGCTTACTTTCCGGCACACCGCGGACAGGTGCAGAGAGCAAATTGCGGATCATCGCTGCTTTTCAGCATTTCATCGAAACTCTGCCATTTGCCATCATACTTGTTGTATATATTTTGACAGGCCCGGCAGACTGTCACGGCACCCTCCAGCATCTCCAACTGATTGAGAGCCTCACGCAGCTCAGTCACTGACTCGGAAAGCGACGCCTGGGTGCGAACCAGCCTTTCAGCTACTCTGGTCCGCGCCCGAAGCTCGTTGTTGTTGAAGGGCTTGGTCATGTAATCATCGGCGCCGGCATCAAACCCGCGAATGATATCTATTTTGCTGTCCCGACTGGTCAGCAGAATAACATACGGAAGATTTTCAACATCCATCTCTTTTGCCCGCCGGCAGACCTCAAGACCGTCAAGAACAGGCATTTCCCAATCGAGGATCGCGATCTGGGGGGCATCAGCCCTCTGCAGCCTGGCCCAGGCCTCTTCACCGTTAATTACACTCTCCACGCGATACCCCCAGTTCTCCAGGCTAACCTGGACCATCATCCGGGTAGTAAATTCATCTTCAGCTATCAATATTTTCACGATTTCCCCTCTATGTGCCTTACTCCTGAAAGTCTGTCAAAAAACAACCAAACGCCGTGTATTTTTCAACAGGAACAACTCGAAGATACCGCCAAGGCACTTCCCCCTCTCAAAGGGCATTGAAAAAATTCACGGTATATTTCCCATCGACTCAGGCCGACTTGTCTTTTCTCTCACATCTTGACTTTTTACCATCAGGATGTCCATACATCAGCAGGCATAAATGTTTTGCTCCTGTCCTGGCAATAATCCACTGTAAGCCTGCCTGTATCGGTGTTATATTATCGTATGGTCTAATATTTTGTAGTGCCATGTCAAGCAATATCCGTCAGTTGTTACTTGACAAGACACCATTGCCTTTCCAAAATCACATGAATAACCACTATAACTTCTCTCTGAAAGCTCGGTTTACCCCCGCTTTCAGATCCGATGAAGCAGTCTCGGACCCTTCCTACTGGTTTATTTTTCAGGGCGAAAAACTGTTGACAACCGTTACGGAAAATTCTCTGGACAGTATCTGCACCTGTTCTCCCGATCAATTGGGGGTGCAACCGATCTTCAGCCAGTTTCTCGGCCGATACGGCAGCATCAATTGTTTTGTGGCCGATGTCGGCGACAACGTCACCCTTGCGTCCTCAATGCTGTTCAAAGGGCTCAGAAGCCTTTTCGGAACCGTGGAGGAAGACATCTTCAGCCTTGCAGGGCGGGCGATACAGATCCTGCACTGGCATCGAGAACATCAGTTCTGCGGAAAATGCGGCTCCGCCATGCAAAACCGTACAACCGAACTGGCCAAGATCTGTCCGGCCTGTGGTTTCGTCAGCTTTCCCCGACTGTCGCCGGCAGTAATCATGTCGATAACCAGAAAAGACCATATCCTCCTGGCCCGGTCACCACGATTTTCACCCGGCATGTACAGTACCCTGGCCGGCTTTGTCGAACCGGGAGAAACCCTTGAGGAAGCGGTGAAACGCGAGGTGCGGGAAGAGGTGAATGTACGGATTGGTAACATTACATACGTCGCCAGCCAGCCCTGGCCGTTTCCACATTCGATTATGATCGGCTTTTCCGCTGATTTTGTCGATGGAGAGATTGAAATTGATAATGACGAGATAGAAGATGCGCAGTGGTTTTCGGTGCAAAATCTGCCTGTTTTACCTTCGAAAATTACTATTGCCAGGCTGCTTATTGATAATTTTGTTTTGGGTTGTTCTTGATGAACCCCTGACGAAGAATCCGAAAAGATATGAGTGCTTTTTCGAAGATCTCATCCCCCTCAGGGGGGACTCCCTTCAGTGCTCGCTTGACGGGTATCAGTGGCATCACGAAAGTCCTATTACTTGCCAACGGCGCAAGTAATACGATTTTCTATGCCACTAGAACCCATCTACCATACGAATCAATTTAAAATTATTCAAAAAAGCAGTTTGCAGCGCCGCCACATGATTATACTTGGCCCGGGACAGGTTGGTAATCGCAGCAAGCAAGTCCGACTCCCGCTCCAGTCCTTCATTGTACTTGAGCTGCGTTATCCGCAAATTTTCCTCAGCCTGTTCAATCGAACGCTTGGCGACCCCGACATTTTCCAGACTTACTTCAAAGTCGATATACAGATTATTTAAATCTGTGACCAAGTCATTCTTCAATTCATCCAGCTCATATTGTGCAGACCGGGTTGCAAGTTTTGCCCGGGCTACCGAAGCCTCGGTGGCGAATCCTTGAAACAGATTCATCGACAAGACCAGTTGTGCCCGATATTCTTCGTCTTTTAACAAGCCGTTGCTATTGATATAGTTGTCATCGTAATTGCTGTAGCTGCCCACAACATCAAGCTTGGGATAGTAGCCACTTTTCGCCGCCGTCGATCTGGCCCTGTTCGCGTCAATCACCGACTCGAGAGCCTTAATTTCACTTCTTGCAACAAGCATCTTATGGAGGTATTGCTCTTTATTTACAGATGCAGGCAGGTTCTTGAAATCGGCAAAATCAAGGTCTGCTAATTTAATCTCGCTCCCCACCTGCCGGGAAAGGCCGTTGACACTTTTTTTCAACCCTGCATCGGCAGCCTTCAGGGTGATATAGGCATTATCGTAATCGACACGGAATTTCAACAGATCGTTTTTCCCGATAAGGCCCACCTGATACCTGCTCTCTCCGTCTCGAGAAACTTTTCCAAGGGTCTGGTATGCAGTTTCAGCCACTTGGCGATTAGCCGATCGTTCAGAAACAGTCAAATAGGCAAGGGCGACATTCAGTTGAATATCCTGCCTGATTCCCTCCAACTGATATTGGGCAACCTGTCTCTGTTTTTGTGCCGACTGCACATTGTACTTATCCCGAAACCCGGAAAAAATATTCCAGCTGATACTGCCCACTATCACCGAGTTTTCTCTGGCTTCTCCAAGAGGGGTGACCTCATTGAGGGAATTGGTGGTATACCCTATATTAACAGAAGGATAATACCCGCCTTCTGCAAGCGTAATATCTTTCTCACTTTGTTGAAGGCTGGTCATATAATGGCTGATCACCTGCCTGTTGTTGAGCGCCAGCGTCTGCATTCCAGCAAGATCTATGGCCCAGCCAGATGAAGCACAACACATTAACATTACAAACAAAAACAGAATCTTCTCCAGCTCACGCAACATCTTCATCAGATCGACTCCTTTCTAATCATATGACAAAAGCTCGTAATGAGGGGATACCCGGAAGGACTTCACACCTATCAGGTGTTTCACTGCACGATATTCAAGGACAGCTGAACAATAACACGTCGATATCGACAGGATAACATTTTTACCTTTCAGACATTTTTTCTATATTATTGCCTATTGCCCTAAGCACTTCAGCGGCAACCTGCTGCTTGTCATCTTCAATTCCTTGAACCAGCTCGGCCCGCAAGTTTTCAAAAAGGTATATCACCTCATCTTTTAGAACTTTCCCTTCTTTGGTCAGAAAAATGAGGATCGATCTCCGGTCCTCCGGATTAAGCTTTCGAACAATTCTGTTTTTTTTCTCCAGACGGTCAAGAAGTCTGGTCATATTGGCTGCACTTTTACCCGTCAGTGCGCTCAATTCATGCTGAGGAAGGCCATCATAAAGGTCAGCTTGTTTCATCACCTGTAGCTGTTCCACAGTGAGATCATAGCTTTTCAACCGCTGATCGGCATAACTTCGCATCGCCTGAGCAGTGACACCGATCAACCGCCAAAAAGATGCTTCACACCCTGTATCCATATGTCCTCTCCCCGATAGTTAACGAGGCAACAATTTACGCGTAATCGCAACCACTGTCAAGAGATGATAAAAGCTGGTCATAAGGAACTCAGTATGGACACTGACACAGAGAAGTACTACTGTTACGCGTGAGGATGAAACGCAAATGCGGCAATGTACCATTGACCCATTATTTCAGGAGGAACTATGCGACGATTTACTCGATCGACCATACTGTTGTGCACCCTTTTTCTACTTGGCGGATGCGGCTACAACTCTTTGCAGGTCCAGGAAGAAGGAGTTTTCAAGGCGTGGGCTGATGTCGAAGCGACCATCCAGCGGCGAGGTGATCTCATCCCGAATCTGGTCGAAACGGTGAAAGGCTATGCCAAACATGAAGCAGACACCCTGGAAGCAGTAATCAATGCCAGATCAAAGGCAACATCAGTACAACTTTCTCCGGATGACTTGAGCAACCCGGCGGCCATGGCCAAGTTCCAGGAGGCTCAGGGTGGCCTTACCTCAGCCCTCAGCAAGATGATGCTGGTAGTCGAACGATATCCTGACCTGAAGGCCAACCAAAATTTTCTTGATTTACAATCCCAGCTGGAAGGAACTGAAAACCGCATTAATGTTGCCAGACAGCGCTACAACCAGGCGGTTGAAGGTTTCAACAGTTCGATACGAAAATTTCCGGCAAGTTTGACCAACAGCCTCCTACTGCACCTGGAAAGAAAAGAATATTTTAAAGCAGATGAAGCGGCAAGAGCTGTCCCAAAAGTTAAATTTTAACACAGGATTGCGCATGATATCGGGTAAAGGGGGCCGCTGGCTGCGATCTTTCTTAATATTGACAGCACTGAGCCTGGGCACTATTTGCCAGGCCCAATGGGCAATGGCGCTGGCTGTACCGTCAGTGACGAACAGGGTCAATGACTACGCCGAAATGCTTTCTCCCGCCACCAGACAGCAGCTTGAAAGTGTGTTGACCGCGTTGGAGAAAAGTGATTCCACCCAGCTCGCTGTGCTGACAATTCCTTCGCTTGAGGGCGAGAATCTTGAGGAGTTTTCATTAAAAGTTGTCGAAAAATGGAAACTGGGCCAGAAGGGTCTCGACAATGGAGTTCTGCTGCTTATTGCCAAAAACGACCGCAAACTACGCATTGAGGTCGGCTACGGTCTTGAAGGCGTGCTGACTGATCTGACCAGTGGACGTATTATCCGGGATATTATCACTCCGCAATTCCGGAATGGCAATTTCGACCAGGGGGTAATCAATGGAGTTTCGGCAATTATCTCAGTAATTCGAGGGGAATTCAAGGCAGAAGATATGGCTGCATCCTCCGGCCAAAAGTCAGATGGTAACATCGAAGGCATGGTGATTTTTCTGCTTTTTATCCTGTTTAATATCAGCAAGGTCTTTGGCCGCCAGAAAATCGTGGCGGCAACAATCAGTGGGGTTGCGCTTCCGGTTTTAAGCAGTTTATTTCTGGGTTTTCAATGGTTGATCTTTCTCGCACTCATTCCTGCCGGATTTCTAGCCGGTTATCTGGCCAGTATATTTTTAGGTAACTTTAGCGGGTCATCCGGCAGACGCCCTGGCGGTTATGGAGGATACTCTTCCGGAGGCTTCGGCGGAAGCAGCAGCGGCGGAGGTTTTGGTGGTGGAGGTGGTGGTTTTGGCGGTGGCGGCTCATCGGGGAGTTGGTAAGATGCAGAATACAAAGACACTGGCTGAGAAATTTCTCACTACAGCTGAGCAGCAGCAAGTGACGGACACTGTGCAGGAAATGGAGCGAATTACGTCAGGCGAAATTGTGCCGATGATTGTTTCCCGGAGTCATGATTATCCGATGGCGGCGGTGACCTGCTGTGTCTCGATGATTTTGCCATTGACGCTGCTGCTGACTCATCTTATAGGAGGGCGAATCTGGATCGGATCACAGAATATGTGGCTCTTTCTTGGTCTCTTTACCTGTCTCTACGCCATGCTCTATCCGGTGGTAATCCGGTCCGATCGGTTAAAACATTTTTTCCTGAACCGAAAACAAGTAACAAATGAGGTAGAAAGAGGTGCCTTGTCGTCTTTTTATTCCGAGCAGTTGCACAAGACACGAGACGCTAATGGCATTTTAATCTATATCTCCGTCATGGAACGTAAGGTCTGGATACTCGCCGATGCGCATATCAATGCGCAAATTGACCAAAGTGAATGGGACGCCATAGTAGCTGATCTCACCACCGGAATCAAAGCCGGGATGCCTTCCGAGGCCATCTGTGCAGCAGTACGCCGGACAGGTCAAATGCTGCACACCCATTTCCCTTACCAGAAAGACGATAAGGATGAACTCCACAACCTCATTATCCGGTAGCAGCCAACGGGAAAGTTTGCCGGCCATCTTTTCATTCCGATAATCCCCACGGAACTTCCGTATTTCCGGAACTAAGGACTGCAATATCGGTATGCACCCGCAGTAACACAACCCGGCAGCCGACCTCCATTCACGCAGCAATATCGATTACCAAAAGCATGTAACATATATGATTTATATGTTTTTCATCGATTTTTTTCACAATTTTCAATCTCACTGCAGAGATGTTGTTCGTGGAAATTCAACCCAACAGTAATTTCAGCCCAAAAAGAACCCATGATCGCGCATAATCACTGAATATAGAGGCTCACATGGATTGACAGCTTTTTACTCTGCCACACAAGCTTTAAGATCAGCTTTCACAATATTTTACTGGCACGCATATTGCAATTCAATATATAAGTTAAAGCAATCAGCAAATACCTATCCCAAGTCTATATTTAGACCTAGACGACAAAGCAATACACAGAAGGGGATAAAATGAGAAAAGCACTGGTACAAATTTTAGCAGCAACCATTTTGGGATCAGTTTTAATAACGGGAAGTGCTTTTGCGGGATCAATGGGTCACTCCGGGGATCAAGTCAAGAAAATGTTTCTTGATGCTTTCATGTATAAATTCAACCATATCGGTCATATTTTCAGCAAAGGTGCTGACAAGCGTCCTGCTCCTGTCGATCAGCTCAGCATTGCACTCACCAATGATGGCACAAACCCTGCCGATTGTTTGGATTGCGGCATACCCACCTCAGGCTTCGGCCAGGACTTTAGCTCTCCCGAGAATGCACCCGTACCTGAGCCCGCCACCATGGTACTCCTTGGCACCGGTTTGATTGGTTTAGTTGCTCTTGCTCGAAGAAAAACAAGAATAAAGTAATCTTTCTTATATCAGCAGAGATTGAGTTTAGAAACGCCCGCATTGTCTCTCCAATGCGGGCGTTTCTTTTGATAGACTCTGTGCAGCCTAAGTCTGATCAGCTTTGATTTTACCTATTTTTTCACAATTGAACGAACAGGCCTTGCCTGAAATATTCCCAAATTTAACCAAAAGACATTAAAATATTGTTCCAGCTGCAAACGTGATCGATCAATGCCCCGTCAATACTGCCTGTTTTCCTGCCAGTATTATTCCCCGCCCTCACCCTCCAAAATATCCCGGCACCAGGAGATAGCAGCCATAGCCTGAGGAAAGCCGACAGTCGAGATAAGAAGCAGCAAAGTGTGATAAATTTCCTCCCGGGTCGCTCCGGCCTTTATCGCCCGGCGGGTGTGAGAATGAACTGACCCCTCCGACTTTGATGCAGCCGCAGCGGCGAGTTGCACGAGATGACTGGTTTTTTCGTCGAGAGGCCCAAGGTCTCTGACGGTTGTCCCCAGATTTTCTAAAGCAGCGATGACTTTGGGGTAACGTTTTGAAATATCATGGTAGGTTTTGCTGGGGCTATGATCTTTTTTCATGACATATCCTATCGGTTCAATTTGCATTTTCCGGACTCCTTTTTATCAGGAAGTACCGGCCTTATAGCTACACTGTACTACAGTATATTGTGCAGGAAAAGAAAACTCCTTGGTTAAGGAAGATAATTGCTCAAAAAGCGCAATACGTTGATAACCAGTCAGATAAGCATCCTCTTAATCACGGCTCAACGCAGACTTCGAGAAAATTCCAATACGCAGGGTGCATTTTTACTACGCTATCAAGCAACCATTTCCCAAAGAAGCACAATCCGCACATCAAAGACATCAGAACGGCTTGGTTTAATTGCAAAAATCTCAATCTCATAGTTATCGGCAGTGAACGAGTCGGCCAACTCAGTCACCTGCTTTTCAATTTCAACAGCGAGTTCTTCAAGGGAATTCTGGATATCAACCACATCCTGTTCGACGCGCCGCACATCACTTTTTTCCTTGGCAACCCGGCCAATACTGCGCACTCCCGTCGCCGCCTTACCGATGTTGGCGGCGGAAAACGCTTTTCGGCCAAAAAAGGCCCCGATAACAGCAACACCAAAGGAAATGAGAGAATCCGTTGTTTTTGCCTGAACATCCACTTTTTCCTTTGCCAATTTATCGAGGGCACTTTTCAGTTTCTGTTCCAACCGGTCCTGCTGAATCTGATATTTCTTTCTCAGTTTGTCGATCGCTTCATCTTTCTGCTGACGCAAAAAATCGCCGAGACGGACCTTAAAATCGCGCAGATTTTCCTTTGGATCGGACTCAAAATCAAAACCAGCATCTTTAACCCGAAAAAGATCCAGCTGTTTGTTTTGATACAGATAATCACTAAACCCTCTGGTGAGTTCCCGAAAATCCTTCATTCGACTGATAGTCGGCGGCAGCGGATAATAGAGACTGCCTGCAGGTGGATTCGGCTTACAATCGGCAAAAGCATATGGTCCAACGTCAGCCGACTCCCAGTGAGGCCGGGCAAACGACTCATCCAGATACTGCCGCCGGTATATTTTATCAACCACATCGATATTGCGTTTGGCATTAAAAAACCTGACCGTTGCCTCAGCACTCAACCATGGTTCAAAGCGAACCTCCTCAGTTACAACGTTGAGCAGATAATAGCGTTGCTCGATACCCTGCGGCACAAGAGGAGCATGCCCTGCCCCATTCCTGATATCAGAGGGCTTAGCTAAAGAGAGTGTCTGCGCCCCAGACGACGGCCCGGCGGCTTCCTTCTTCACTCCCATCAGTCTTTTAATATCATTATTTGACATCGGCCCTTTGAGATACGACATAACCCAGCGGGTTTCAAAGAGAAGCGGATCGTCCAGATGCACTGAATTGAGCAGGAAGTGGCGTCCTTTCATGTCGGAAAGCAGTTGTTTTACCTGCCCCACATCAAGTGTTCCACCACTTGCCCCGACAATGCCCTCCACCACCCGATCCTGGTCTTGTCTGGTTTGCAGCCGTCCGACAAACCAGCTGCCGATGTTGGACAACCCCTTATAATCCAGATCAACCGGATTCTGGGTAGCCAGTACTACCCCGATGCCATAAGCCCTTGCCTGCTTCAGCAAAAGGATCATCGGCTTCTTCGATGGCGGATTGGCTACTGGTGGGAAATATCCATATATTTCGTCCATATAAAGAAGCGCCTTCAAGGAAGAAGACCCCTGTTGTCGCCGCATCCAACCGATAAACTGATTGAGCAGCATGGTGACAAAGAACATCCGCTCGGTTTCACTGAGGTGGGCAATGGAAAAAATAGCTGTCCGCGGTTTACCTTCTTCGGTATAGAGGATTCGTTGTATATCGAGGGGCTGCCCTGTCGTCCAGGCACTGAACGTCGGGCTGGCCAGAACATTATTCAGGCTCATTGCCAACGCCATCCGTTGCGACTGGGGATAGAAAATATCCAGTGAAAAAACACCAACCTTGTCAAAGGGCGGATTGACAATATTGCCGATAAGCGTTTCCATGGTCAGATCCTGCCCGATACGCCAGAAGTGCAGCAGCAGCGAACTCAGCAAAATATGCTCCCGACTCTGTAGCGGGTCGCCTTGTATATTGACCAGAGCCAACAGACTGGTTGTGGTTGAATTGACCAGGCTGTTTAACGTATCAGTATCATTTACGACTTCTTCTGACGGTGCGGTAAAACTGCTGAGCACCGAAACCGGCACGCCGGAACTGCTCCCCGGGGTATAGATAGTCATTTCAGTTTTGGATCGCAAAGCAGCGATGCGATCCAGTCCCTGATCCCAGGACTGCAGGCCGTTCTTCCAGGTTTCGGCAGTCTTGACTGCATACTGTTCAACCGTCATCTCCTTTTTCGCTGCCTCGGCGGGATCAATCCATGGCATAAAATCTTCCGGCGCACAATGGGGAAAGGTGAGCAGCAGATTGCCCATGTCCCCTTTCGGATCGATTATGATTGAAGGAATATTATCCATAATCGCTTCCTCGATAAGGGCAATCCCCAAACCGGTTTTACCGCTGCCGGTCATGCCGATAATGACACCATGGGTCGTCATATCCTTATTTTTATACAACAATGGCTGCTGCGCAGGGGTGCCGCTGCCGATATCCAGCTCCCGGCCCAGATAGAGCATACCTAACTTTTCATACGGATAGGTGTTTTCCATATCTTTTATTCTCCTGTAAGACTGTCAAATTGGTCTATCGAAGGTCAATGTCTTACTGATAACAAGAAAAATCGATATTTCAATCGTTTGATAGTATTTGTTTGCAGTGCTCGATCTTCTGCCTCCTCACGAGCGCTATTGAGGGTTTACATTTACCCGGAAAAATGTTTTTGTTAATATTGATTATCAACCTGTTATTAATGACACTTTCACCAGTCGGAATCTTTGCAGAGGATGAGGGGATGCAGACAGAAGACACAGTAGCGAGCAGATTCAATCGACGGGGTTTTTTACAGATTGTGGCCGTGGCGGGTACAGCCGCCGCCTGCTGGCGACTCGGTCTTTTCGGCTCAACAAAATCGATTCAGGTGGCCAGAAGAAGTCAGCAGATCATGGGCACCGTGCTCAATCTCACCGTTTACGGGCCAAACCGAGACAGCTGCGAAGAGGCACTACAGCAAACCATCGCCACCATGAAGACACTGGAGGGCAAGCTAAGCAGGCATATGCCGGACAGCGAACTTTCCCGGCTGAACCGGACCTCTGTTCTATTCGAACCGGGTAAGGATCTCCTTAACGTACTGACCATGGCCCAGGATCTCAGCAGGAAGAGCTCCGGAGCCTTTGATGTGACAATACTGCCGCTTCTTCACCTCCATGAAAGAATCCGCGGGACAAACGACCATCCCGACCCGCAGCAGCTTGCATCGGCGCGCAGGCTCGTCGGCTATGAAAAAATTGGTTCCGGCGACAAGGGCATACAGCTGCAAGATGCCGGAATGGGTATCTCTCTTGACGGGATAGGCAAGGGATATATTGTCGATAAAGGCGTCGCGGCTCTCAAAAACCTTGGTTTTAATAATGTCTATGTTGAAGCCGGCGGCGATCTGATGGTCTCAGGCCTGAAAGAAGATACAGTTCCCTGGCGCATCGGCATCAGAAACCCCCGGCCGCAACAAAATCAAAAACTGGTTACCGTTGCGGTAAGCAACAAAGCAGTGGCAACCTCAGGAGACTATCTGCAGGCCTTTACTCCGGACCTGAAACACCACCATATCATTGATCCTCGGAGTGGTTTTTCACCACCTGAGCTGGCCAGCTGCACCGTTACCGCCCCAAACGTTGCTCTCGCCGACGGCCTGGCAACAACCTTAATGGTGCTCGGCAAAAAAGACGCCCTGGATCTCATGGAGCCCCTTAAAGGATGTGAGGCCTACATGGTGGACAAGAACCTCAACCACTTCCATACCTCAGGTTTTTTCAGCTGATATGAAGACATTTTCTTTAAGCAAGGGACTTGATATTCCCATTTCCGGCAGTCCTGAGCAAGCAATTCGACAGGGCAACCCTATCCGTCAGGTCGCACTGCTCGGTGATGATTATATCGGTATGAAGCCAACCATGCTGGTTAATCCCGGCGATAGAGTGACCCTCGGTCAACAGCTGTTCACCGACAAAAAGAACCCGGGAGTGATTTTCACCTCGCCTGGATGCGGGACAGTTGTTTCAATCAACAGGGGGGAGAGACGAAAATTCGAGTCCATTGTGATTGAACTCGACGGTGAAGAGGCCATCTCCTTCTGCGATC
>JBBRDD010000068.1:0-21945 GCA_038204235.1 Desulfobulbales bacterium | reverse complement strand
TCCCCTGACCTACTGAGCGAGCCAGGCGCAACATGCAGAGACGGTCTTTCAGGGTACCTATTGGGGATGCAAGAGTTGACAGAAGATATCGGGGATGATGTCGAGGGTCGGCAATTATATGGAATTTTCCGTTGTATCGTACAGCAACACCAGCCGGGAATTTTTGCAGTTTTAAATCCTTAAAGTCCAGCATTTTCTGAGCTTCGGGATACCCGGTTTGCAACACTTGGAAGCCATGGTCAAGACGGAATCCATCTATAACATCTGTTTGAATTCTTCCGCCAGATGTATCTCCTGACTCGACAATGGCAAAAGTGAGATTGTTTTTCTGGAGAGTAAGGGCACAGCTCAATCCAGCAATTCCCGCACCAACGATAACAACATCAAATTCCATATTTTCTAACCTCCTGTGTAGTATGAGACCGGATTGTCAGCTCATTTTTTATGACTCAAGCAGTAAAATAGGTGGAGGATGGAGCAAGCCTTCAATCCACCGCGCCGGCCAGCCTTGTTGTCCATTCAAAGCCCCTAGAAGAGCGCCCAAAACTGCTCCCCGGCCAGCATTGTCGCCGCCGCACATGGTGTTGGCAATCATTCCATCCTCTGGGGAGTCTTGATATTTGAGGGCAAGATAGAGCGTTGCCGGAACAGATTGCTCAACATAACAGGCTGATGAGAAATGTTTGCCGACAACAATCGATTCCGGATAGTCGGTAAGGGTCTGAAGGGTCTGCGCGTCAATGTCCAGTGTTGAATGGCTTGCCCCCGCTGTAATGGACTGGTGGATTGATTGTCCTCGCAAAAGGTTGAGAAGGGTGACGGAAATCAACTCGCCCCATTGTTTCATGACAGAGCCACCATGGGTTAACGCAAGGTGATGTAAGGAGACTTCCTTTGCATACGCAGGGTTCTTGGAAAACGCAATGGTCAATGGGAGCATCAGGCTGAATCCGCCAATATGTTTTTCGTCGATCCGGCCACACTGAGAAGGCTCTTTGCCTTTGCCATAGTTGATGAAAAAATGTCGGAGATACTCTTCAATATAGGTATCTTGATGACTGCCGGGGGTGGTCATAAAGGTAATGAGTCTGTTCAGCCAGGATGCGGCAGAGTAGTTGCCCTCGGCCTCCAGCAGGAGCAGAAGTTCTCTTGCCAGCTGAAGATTCAGGGTGTTTTCTCCGGCTCGAAGGAACTGGTGATAATGGATATCTCTTTTGCCCCAGTATTGTGCCTGATCGTGGCGGATATCAGCCGTTCCAGGTGGTGGGGTAAAGGATGAACGCCAGAGAATGGAGTCGGGATGTGGATTGCGGGGGCACAGGTAATCTGTAACCCTGCCATAATCGTTTACGAGGGTCTGGGTGTTATAATACCAGTGGACCGGCATTGCCAAGGCGTCTCCAATAAACATGCCGAAAAGCGCACCTCTGAGGCGATCTGTTGCTGTAATGACGTTATGCATGTGAATTTTTAAAGCTCCGTTAGGCTTATCTCCCTTGAGAAGACGCAATACTTTATGGATTGACTGTTTTTTCCACCACTTTCCCCACAGCATATGGACCGTCCGGAATTACTGCAACGTTCTTGTGTGTATTTAGCAGATCGTCAACGGTTGCCTGGCAGTCCATAACTTTGACTCCCTGGAACCGAGCAACATTCTCTTCTGACAGACCAGGAGAATAAATAAATATTTTACCGGTATGAGCCAAAGCCTGATAAATATTTTGCGCACACCACTGGTCAATGACGAAATTGTCAGGATCGCCATGATGGAGGAAATTCCAGCAGGACCAGGTTCGGTGCCTGGGCTGCAGAACGCTCAGGTCGCTATGGAGAACATTGTGTTGTTCCATTATTGCTTCGGTCCCTCCGAAGATGATATCCCGATATCGGTTTTACGCTCAAAGCATGGGAAAAAACTATTGGTTCTTGCCTTGTAGGCTTCAAATTCCGGATTCCCCTGGTACTTTACCTCAAGCATGGGTATTCCCGAGACCTTGAGGAGGAGAAAAGCGATGGTCAGTGGGCTAATCAAGCCATACAAACCATATGGCCCAGCCAGGCCGACCAAAAAAATGCCCCACCACAGGGTCGCCTCGCCAAAATAGTTGGGATGGCGGCTGTAGCGCCATAGCCCGTGCATGATGATTTTACCTTTGTTCGCACCGCCTCGTTTAAAGACGGTCAGTTGCCAGTCGCTGATCGCCTCAAAGAAAAAACCGATAGAAAAGAGCAGAATTCCAAGGAGATCAATCCACGCCAGGGCCCCGCCCGGTGCCCCTATAGTCAGCAGGATCGGAGTCGCGACCACAAGAACAACTGCACCCTGAAGCATGTAGATTTGGAGAAAGCTGCGCCAGATTATGGTGTCGCCCCAATCCTTGCGAAATTTACGGTAACGAAAATCTTCCCCTTGGCTGCGATGCCTCAGCCCGATATGCAGGCCAAGCCGTAATCCCCAGAGAGTGAGGAGGCAAAGGAGCAGCAGGGGCCGGAAATGGGGGATCAATTCCCCCCTGAAAAACCAGGTTCCCCAGCAGGCGAAAAGAAATGCGGGGCCATATGCAATATCTACCAGACTGTTGTCTTCGGCCTTCAGGCCGACAATAAACATACAGCACATATAGCCAACAAGCAGCAGAGCGGCGGTAAGGAAGATGGCGGCCATGGTCGGATTCTCCTTTTTGTACTACTTAAGCCAGGAACCTATCAGGTACGAACCTCCGCCAACCAGGGTACAGAGCAGTGTTCCCCAGGCAATGTCGACAAGGACTACAGCAATTGGCCAGTTGCGCAGTGTAGCCAGGTTAGTGAGATCATAGGTGGCATAGGTGAAAAAGCCGAAAAGTGCTCCAAGCAGACAGGTCCTGGCGAGGGATCCGGCCTCAAGCCCGGGGCGGACGGCAAAAAAGATAATCCCGACAATATAAACGAAATAGAAAAGAAAGGCCGCCGGCCAGTTTACTTCTGGACTGAGCAGGTGATGAAGTTGTGTCTTGTAGAAATTTCGTGCTGCATAGCCCAGCCAGATCATGTCAATGGCAAAGAATACCGGAATGGTCAGAAGATAGAGTTTTACCCAAAAAATCAAGCTCATAATACGTTTCCCTTGTTATGGAGGAGAAGATTGCTTCGAACAAAGCCCTGCTTTTCTACGTTCTGAACTATTTTTTCAAGAATATCAGGGTGCATTTCCGGGGTGCGGCTGAGTATCCAGAGGTACCGCCTGTTCGGGGTTCCAACAACTGCATATTCATACTCCCGGCCGAGGTCGATAATCCAGTAATCTCCACGGAATGGCCAGAAAAAAGAAACCTTGAGCTGGGCATTGCTGTTTTTTTCGACCACCCAGGCGCGTCCCTTGGCCTCACGCAAACTACCATCATGTTCGTCCCGGCAACTGTTTACTACATCTATCTTACCGTCAGGACGAATGGTATACATGGCGGTACTGTCCTTGCAGCCTTTTTGGAAACTGTTCGGGTAACGGCCGATCTCGTACCACAGGCCGACATAACGATGAAGAGCGACATGGGTGACGGTCTGCAAGGGTGGCGGTTGGCTGCCGTGTTGGAAAGAAACGCAAGAACTGAGAAGGGTGAGTAATGCGATAACAGTAAAAGATTTCATAAAATGAACTGAGGCAATTGGTTGGGTGGGACTGCCGCATTGTTGGTGATCGGGGGTAGGAGGCGCGAATGCAGCGGCTTTTCTTTTTGTTTTGAACATGGCCCTTGTATGACTCATAAAAGTTGTGACCATCACTTTTTCGCGAAGGAATTTTAAAATAATGCGAAGATAAAAAAACCTCTATTCTTTGATAATCATTACCCAAGAAGGGTCAACTGCTCGCTTTTCATGAACTTGGGTCGATTTTTGATTAGTATTCAAGCACCCCGGGACAAACCGAACAGAATACTCGTGAATAAAAAACAATCCGATTTATAGTATCAGGATCTGTTATATCTGCAATCACGCATCATAACATGGCTTGTGAGGAAAGGGACCCATGCGCTTTGGTCTATGTTGTCACTTTAAAGACGAGGAAATTGCCTTTCGGACAACCACTGCCAGGGTACTTTCCACTATGCCGCGCGGTGAACAGCTGAAAAAATTGTCCGGACTCTGCTACGACAATAGCCAAAGTCTCGTGCAGGCAGTGCAAACCGTCCATCGCCTTGGTATCGGGGCATTTCGCATCATGTCGCCGCTGTTTCCGCGGATGACCCATCCCGAGGTTGGTTACAGTCTTGATGATCTCCCGGATGGAGAAAAAATTGGCACTCTGCTAGGCGTCGTACGATCTTTTGCTCAGCTGCATGACATTCGCCTCAGCTTTCACCCTGATCAGTTTGTTGTCCTCTCCTCGCCTCATCCTCAGGTTGTTGCCAATTCCATCCGGGAGCTGGAGTATCAGGCGTGGTTGGCAGAAGCAGTTGGGGCGGGTGTTATCAATCTGCATGCCGGCGGGGTCTATGGCGATAAGCTATCAGCTCTGCAGCGTTTTAGCCCGGTTTTTGCGGATCTTCCGGCGAATGTGCGCAGCCGGTTGACCCTGGAAAATGATGATGTAAGCTATACCGTGTCCGACCTTCTGCCGGTATGCGACAAACTGGCCATTCCGCTGGTCTATGATGTTCATCACCATCGCTGCAAACCGGATGGTTTGTCAGTAGAGGAGGCGACTCAGCTGGCCGCGGCAACCTGGCAGCGGCAGGGGAGGGAGCAATATTGCCACCTGTCGTCGCCGAAGGCCGGCTGGGGGGAAGGTAATCCCAAGCCTCATGCTGACTATATAAATCCAGATGATATTCCCGCCTGTTGGCATGAGCGTGTCATGACCGTCGATATTGAAGCAAAAGCAAAGGAGTTGGCGGTTATACGATTGATGAATACCATGAATAATGGACAGTAGACAATGAAACATTATCTGCGAAGGATCGTAATTATGAGCATTTTCACCACAATCCTCACGGCTTGCGCCGGGAAAAGTGCAAACCACCTGGGAGTATCAGATGGTCGACTGACAGCATGTCCCCGTTCTCCAAATTGTGTGTCGAGCCAGACTGAGGATGAGGCACACCGTATAGCGCCGCTGGTTTTCAAAGATACACCTGATATGGCCTTTGCCCGCTTAAAACAGGTACTTGATGGTCGGGGAGATACCACCATTATTGAAGAGCGTCCAGGCTATCTGCGGGTTGAGTTCCATACTCTCCTGTTTGTCGATGACGGAGAATTTTTGCTGGATGTTGAGCAGCGGCTGATTCAGGTTCGCTCGGCCTCCCGACTGGGATATTCGGATCTGGGCAAGAACCGCAGGCGTTTGGAAGAGATCCGGCAAAGCTTTACTGAATGAGAGCGTAGCCCGCACAGGGATTCATTTCAACAAACAGGCCATGGGTCAAGCCGATGTTTGAATGTCGTCATAGGTATGAAGCGTTTGCCATTCGGCAAAAGCCATAATCCCTGTCCATAAAAGGGCCCAAACTACAGCAAGAAGTGCCAGTGAAGAAAAAAGAGGCCAGTGAAAGGTGGCAGCCCCAAGTCGAATTCCAGCCCAATAGGCGAGAGGTCCACCGAGCGCGCCAAAGAGCGCCGAGACCAGTCGTCGCTTTTTCATCCACGCCAGACTGTGATGTGGCAGGGAGGCCAGGGCAACCCAGATCACCGCTAACCAGAAGGGGATGGGGAAGCCTGTCCAGGTGAAACTGAAGAAACCGATGGCCTGGAGAATGGAGTCGATGAGCACACCTATTGGCAGTAGAAGAGCAATCATCTGCAGGTCAGCACGCCGGTTCGAAGAGAGAAGATTGTTCAGAACCAGGAAGGGCAGGGCAAAAAGTGCCCCGGCATCGCCCCCGAGAACACACAGAAACCAGATTGACTGGTTGATCCCGATATTGATGAGCGGATTCACTCGCCCACCCCATCAACAGCGTTTTTGGGACGGTTTGCCACAATGTGCACGACGCTGATTGACTGCTCCTGAAAGCCTCCTTCGCAGTAGCAGAGATAATACTCCCAGAGTCTTCTGAAACGCTCGTCATAGCCCTGTTCCCTCAGGGAGGGAACAGGGCTCGTTGAAACGTTTTCTCCAGTCTTGCAGAGTCTTTGCATAATCAAGCCCAAAGTCTTCGAGATGGCGGACGACCATATCGGTCTTCAATGCGATGAGATTGAGCATTTTGGTGTCTGACAGAATATGGCCGCCGAGGAAGATATGGTGCTGAATGAAATCGACTGACCGGGAATATTGGTCATATTTATTGTCACGTATGGTGATCACCTGAAGCAGCATCATGCAGTTATCTCCTTTTGGATAGATCGCAGCCGAATACATCATGGTCGGGTCGAGAAACGACTTGTACAGCGTATTGCCAAGGTCATAATGGGCTATGATATTTCGTTTGGATCCTTTTCGAGAATTGTGTCGGGTGACATGACCTAGCAGGCGAAGAATCTGTAGAATCCAACCCAGACCACGTTCCATGCGCTCCAGCAAGTCCATGTTCAGCACCATTATCCTCGACAGTACTGAGAGATCGTCAACATCCCAGAGATGACCGATATACGCTTCCCCTGCGCCAATAGATCCGCCGAAGACTACCTGGCAATAAAAACTCGGATCACGAACGGTTACATGAGCGGTGAGAGTTTCGTCTGAGCCAAAGGTCCACCGGTTCTCAGCGTCCTTTATAACAATTTGTCAGAACTGTATGGCACCAAGTAACCTGAAAATCATTTTTTGGGACAATCTGTCAAGAATGGATGGCGCCTTAGTGTCAATGGTGCATCTCTCACTGGTGGCTGCGTTATATAGCCTGGAGATCGACGGGACTCCGCTGGTTGTCCCGCTCACATTCCAGAATGACATCATATTCCTCACCTTCCTCTAGAAAGGTGGTCACTCGACGCGAGCCGAGCATGGTCTCAAGCGTTCTGCCGATACTGCCGATGGTGACCCCCAGTTCTGCCGCTCGGGTATAGTCGATATTGACCTGCAGCTGGGGTTTTGTTTCCTTATAATCCCAGTCAATGCCGGTAAGACCGGGATTGTTTTCGTCAATCTTTGTCAGTAGCGTATCGCGCCATGCGGCAAGCTCCAAATAGGTGCCGCCACCGATGACAAACTGTACGGGTTTCTGAATTGCGCCGCCAAGCCCCTGACGCTCACCGGAAAGGCGAGAACGCCTGGCAGGTCCGCCAGCAGGGCTTGCACCTCATCCATAATGTCCCAGGCGGAACGTCGCTCGCTCCAGCTGCTTAAGGTAAAGATCACTATCCCGCTGTTGAAGTTGGCAAAATTTGAAAAGGAACGCGGGTCCTCACCAGCAGCCGCTGTGCCTCGCCGCTCTCAACAAAAGGAAGCAGCCGCCGTTCAATCTCATCCATATACTCCTGCATGTAGGAGAAGGTTGCCCCATCAGGGCGATTGACCAGAACAAAGAATGCTCTCCGATCTTCCTTTGGGGCATATTCGCTGGGGATTTTCTCAAACAGCCAGAAGGTACCGCCGCACAGCCCGATGATCAATTGGATAGGTTCCACTCTTCATGAAAATATCGACACGAGCTTGATCTGACGTCAATCTTGCACATGAAAAGTTTTTACAACGCCATAGACATTGAAAAACCAAAATAATGGCAAATTTATATGTAGTGGTACGGTCATAGAGAGACATGTAAGGAAATGTCCGGCAGCAGACAAAGTGCTGAGAAAAAACCCTTGAAAGGTATGCAAATCATTGGTGTACCAGGCGATTCACTTTTATGATGGGCTGTGTGACTGAAAAGACCATTCCTCAAGGTGCCACACCAACATTGATTGTGCCCCCATTGCATCAGCTGACCTCGAAGCCTGAGTAAAAATATACTGGTTCTAGAGAGAATCCATGCTGATATTTAAAGGGAGGCACTTTCTGACGGTACATCGTTTAAGAGATCTTATGGTTAAATATTTCAGCGAGTGTCAGAACAGGAGAAAACCATGTATTATCAAAGAAGAACTATGCAAAAAAAATAACAGATATTTATCCGGAAATAGGTGAATGCGAAATAGATATAGATGTTAGCTATGATGATGAAAAGAAGACATGGGTGGTCGATGTGCTAAAAGATTCACATGAGCTCAAGCATTATCAAGACTTACTTGAGGCCGACGAGTGCATGGAGGGAAATAAATGTGTTCCACTTGGCCTCGAGATAGCACTACTGAAGAAAAGTATTGAAAAAGAGCAGTTTTAAAAGATATCATCTATGATGATGCAGTTTTCGTATTTTTGTGATGGATTTAGGAAAATTAGGTTCTGTCGTAAAGTTTTCAAAAAAGTTAAATATCGCTTTCCTCAGATCAACTATGCTGCCAAAGAGTAGAAGGTTTCAGCAAAACTTTGCACAGAGATATCCTGCATTGCCAGTTGCCCCTTTCGGAGCATATGAACTATCTCAATGGCATTCAATGTAATAGAGGCAGAGTCAAGTTTGCGACAGAGCCGAAACTCTAACTGAACATCAATTGCTCGAATTGACAAAGAACATGTACCGGTTTGAAAACCGTTAGGCAATATTTAATCTAAGCAAAATACAGGTAAGGATTCAGAACGATCGACTTATTCAAGCGCGCCAAGCGCGGCCATGATCAGACCCAACAGTATAAGAATCACCAACGCCACTGGCCAATGATTGAGACTGGATTCGAGTCGTCCGATGATGTTCCACCAATTTACATTATTCCAGAGTCGCTTCAGCAACGCCTGCCACGCGTCCCGCCAATGTGGTAATTGTTCTTCGGCTAGGCGGCACCCATGAGTGAGGATTGGAGTTAAACCGCGGCTTATGGGCACCAGCAAGTCGCCCGGTGGGATGCACGGCAGGAGATTTCCCGTGGGTACCTGTCCATCAACCAGCAGTATTGCTCCAGATTGCCGGGTCAGATGAGCTCTGCATAAAACTGCAACCAATGTCAATACAGCACCAAGCAGCAACGGCCAGAGGCTAGACAAGAAGGCAGCTCTAGACCACAGTGTTGGTGACTCCGGTACGAACCACCAGGGGAGTACTATGCCCGCCGTGACAAGCAGCGCCCATGGCCATACTAACCCAGCAGGAGATGGGTGGTTGGAGGCCTCTGCTTTGGGCTGATACAGCAGAACAAGAAACCGACCAAGCAATAACGTTGTGGCCGTGGCACTCCAAAACAGAAGCGTTGGTAACAAAGAAATCCAGGGGTCTGGTGCGTTGACTGTCTGTGCTTTCAATAAAACCTTCGCCGCCATGCCACTCGTCAGCGGTGCACCCGCAAGTGCCAGTGCAGGCAGCCACAAGGCAAGCCATACCCAGCGCCGTTTCGTACCGCTAAAGGCACCGACAACCCCGACACCGAGAAACAGAGCGCCTTTGCTAAGACCATGGTGTAGGGCGTACAGAATGATGACAGTCAGGATCGCCGGGTAGGCTCCCGGAGCCGTCAGCCCCAATCCCACGGCCATGGTCATGATACCCATCTGGCTGATGCTGGAATAGGCCAACAGCGTCTTAGGATCCCGTTGCGTTAATCCCACCAATACTCCATAGAAAGCCGCAGCTACCCCCAGGGTCATGAACGCCTCGCCCCACTGGAACAACGCTACTTCACCAAGTGGCAACAATCGCAACCAGCCCAACAGACCCGCCTTGATCATGGCGCCAGACAATACAGCGCTGGCAGGGGTTGGAGCGACAGGATGGGCGAGCGGCAGCCATACATGCAGTCCGAGCACCCCGGCCTTGATGCCAAAGCCGATAAGCGCCAGGAATATTATCAGGTCGCGTGAATCGGCTTGCGCCAATCCCTGACGCACAGTACCACACTCTGTGGATCCTGTCGCGGTGGTCGCCAGAACCATCGCGACAAAAAGTGCAATCTCGCCAATGACAACCAATACGATGTAAATCCGTCCGGCGTGCAGAGATTGGGTACTACGCTCATGCACCACTAAGCCGTAGGAGGCAAAACTCATCAGCGTGAAAAAAAGATAAAAACTCACCAGGTCCTGAGCGAGGATCAACCCCAGATTACCCGTCATGGCCAGCAGAAAATAGACAAAGAAACGACAACGACCAGACTGATCATACAGGTAGACCCGCGCATACATGCCGGACAGCCACCACAACAAGGCCGTGAACAGCAGGAAAAGGCGACCAGTGTCGTCCACAAGGGCCAGTTTGGTACCGAGAAGTAACCAGGACAGGGGCAGAGCAAGGTTTGGGGATGTGAATACGGCCAGGATAAACGCGGGTAGCGCCGCCCAAGGTGCTAGTCGCAAGGCAGCCGAACGCGTGGAATTGAACACCATTGCCACGGCCAAAGCCAGAGGCCATGCCACAATTAACAATAGAACCAGTTGTTTAATTGTTTCGCTCATGGTTGATAGAACTCCCGGACCGCGATGATTTTTGCCCACCCCAGGGGGCTAAAAGGCATTGAGGCCAACAGTCCCATTCCCAGGGCCATGGCGGCCGTCACCAACGGTGGAAGCAACAGCGCCCAGGCAGTCTCTTTGCGGCCAAAGTGGTGTTCCTCCGGCCATGCGACGGGAGGCTCCCGAAACCAGGCAGCATGCAACAGGGGCAAGAAATAGGCGGCGTTGAGCAGGCTGCTGCCGGCCAGCACGAAGATAACCCAGCTCTGGTCCGCCTCCAGCGCGCCCACCCCCAAGTACCATTTGGTGATGAATCCTGCAGTCGGCGGTACACCGATCATACCGAGGGCCCCGACAGTAAACGCTGCCATGGTCCAGGGCATGCGCCGGCCCACACCATTCATCTCGCTGACTTTGTGAACCCCCAAGGTCTCAGCCAGATTACCCGCACAGAAAAACAAGGTGATTTTCATAAAACCCTGGTGCACCACGTGCACCACGCCACCGATGGTAGCGACAGGTCCAGCAATGGCGACCCCCAAGGCGATGTACGACACCTGACTGACCGTAGAAAAGGCCAACCTGCGCTTCAAGTCATCCTGGAACAGGGCACGCAACGAGCCGTAGATAATGGTGATAGACGCCAACCAGGCCAGCGGGGCCATCACACCCAGTCCCGCTGCAAACTCCACCCCGAATATGTCATAGACTATGCGTACGATACCGAACGCACCGGCCTTCACTACAGCCACCGCATGCAGCATTGCGCTGACCGGCGCCGGGGCAACCATAGCTTGCGGCAGCCAACCGTGCAATGGCACCAGCGCGGCCTTCACGCCCAGTCCAGCGATCAGTAGGGCGAAGATGGCCATTAAAGCTGGATTATGCTCTGCCCCGATGCCATTAAGAAACCCCTTTGGTGTAAACTCCAGGGTGCCCGTCAAGGTATAGAGCCACACAGTTCCCAATAGCAGCAACGCGCCTCCGAAAAAGGTGTAGGCGAGATAGGACCGACCTGCGTTGCGGGCGATTTCCGTGCCGCGATGCATGATCAGCGGATAGGTAGTCAAAGTCAGCAGTTCGTAGAATAATAGGAAGGTAATCAGGTTGCCGGATAGAGCCACGCCGGAGGTCGCGGTGATGCACAGGCTGAAAAAGCCGAAAAAGCGACTTCGATGGGGCGAGCCTTCCAGGTAGCCGATTGCATAGACTGTGGTCACCAACCAGAGTCCAGCAGACAGGATGAGAAAGAACAGGGACAGCGTATCGGCAAGCAACACCAATTCCAGATTCGGCAAAAGTGCCATTCGAGCTTCATAGTGATGTCCGTGGTAGACACCCCACAGCATCCAGCCAGTCAAGGTGATGTTCACCAAGGTCCCAAGCAGGTTGAAAGTGGTGCGCAGGCGCACCCTGTACTCTGCCAGACCGAAGATGATCAAACCGGGCAGCAGCGAGCTGGCAATCACCAGCAAGGGAAGCCAAGCATCCCAGTTCATAGACGGACCTCCATGACGCCAAAAGGGTCGCCGATACCCACCAGCGAAAACACCGAAGGAGCCAGGAAACCCAGCAGGATCGCGCCCAATGCGAGCAGTAGCGCCGCCCATTCCATGCTTGCGGGAACCGCTCTCGGTTCGTGCGATATAGGAGCCTCGGTGAAGGTGTACCCCAGCACCTTGAACACATAACCCGCCGCCAGCAAGCCGCCGAGGAGAATGACCGCCGCGAGGTCCCATCGTCCTTGCACCAGGGCCGCTTCAAGGAGCAACCATTTACCGATAAAACCTCCGCTCGGCGGCAGCCCCATGATGCTTACACCGGCCAGCGCGAAGGCCCCCGTGCTGAGCGGCAGACGCTGTACCACCCGATCCAGGTCGGCGATGCGGTCATGCCCGCCAAAATGCAACAGATTGCCGGCCGCCAGAAACATGGCCGCCTTTGCCAGGGCATGAGATAGCACCAGGTACGCGGCCGCACTCCAGGCGGTTACACCGGCGGTCGCGGCAAGCGGAAACGCCAGAAACAGGTAGCCGACCTGGGCGACGGTGGAATAAGCCACCAGCTGTTTCAGCCTGGTCTGACGCAATGCCTGCAGGGAGCCACAGAGTACAGCCGCACCACCGAGCAGGCCGAACAACGCATCGACGCCCTCGACAAGAGGAGCAAAAATCGTGAGCCATAAACGAAGCAAGATATAGAAAGAGGCCTTTATCACCAGCGCTGAGAGAAGCGCACTCACCGGCGCCGGAGCGCTGGCATGGGCAGGCGGCAACCAGAAATGCAAGGGAAACAGCGCCGTCTTGAGTAGCAACCCGGCCCCCATCAGTCCCAGCGCGGCCCAGACTGCTGGAGAGGTCTCGATCCGCAAGGTAAGTATCGCGATATCCACGCTGCCGAAGCGGTGATAGAGCAAGGCAACGCCAAACAGGTAAGCAAGCGATCCCAACAGCGTCGCCAACAGATAACGCATGGCCCCGCTCAGCGCATCCCTGCCGCCCGGCAACGCTGTCAATGCGACCGCCGCCAACCCCATCAACTCCAGAGTGACGTACAGGTTGAAAATATCAGCAGAAAGAAATAGGGCGTTCAGCCCGGCTAGCAGGAACAGCCACAACGGCCAGAACCGGGCCGAACCTTCGCCCTGGAAGTAACCTACCGAATAAACACTGACACCGAGTCCCACCAGGGCCGTTGCAACGAGCATCAACAGGCTCAGACCATCGGCATACAGATCAATGCCCAGCGGTGCGCCCCAGCCGCCCACGGCGTGGCGATAGACACCATGAGTGAGGATTTGCCAACCCAGTCCAGCGACAGACAAGGTTACGGCACAGGCTGTAGCCAATCCCACTAACTTTGACTTCTCTGGCCAAAGAAAACAAATCATCCCTCCCGCCAGCGGCAGCAGGATCAGGACGACAGCCCAGGGGATATCCGCGAACACCATGTCCATCAGTGCTGTTCTCGCTCATCGTTATGAAGCTCGGCACGCCCGGTTGCAGCGGTGAGCTTCAACATCAAGGTCAGGGCCAGGGCCGTGGCCGAGACGGCAACCACGATGCCGGTGATGACCATGGCGTGGGGCACGGCATCCGGTTGGGCCTCCCCGGTACGCTTGGCCAGCGCCACCAGCACTAGGAAGACCCCGTTTCCCATCACGTTGAGTGCCAGAATCTTGCGAAGCAGGTGCTCGTGAACGATCACGGCGTAGAGCCCGAGGGAAAAAAGCCCCACGCCCACCAAGGCGTAAAGGGACGAGGTACTCATGAGCGGTCTTGATTATTTAGCGGGCGGCTCCCGAGAAACAGGGCGGCCAGCGTTACACCAATAGAGAACGTCGCCGCAGTCTCGAGAACCAAAATCAGGATGCCCGCCTGCGCCTGGGGATATTCAAGAAACTGCCCTTTAATGAGTAAGGTAAATACAGCAATTGCCAGGAAGGTACCAGGGCCTGCCACCAGAGTAAGTCGCAAAGGTATTGCCGCGAGACCGGCGTGGAGGCGCCACCCGGTCAACAGCAACAGTACCCCGGCCGCTCCCAGCACCGAACCCGCTTGAAAAGCACCTCCGGGTGCATGACCACCAACCCACAGTAGATACGCGGCCACCAGGATCAACACCGGGATCAATAGCCGCGTCAGGGTGTCTAATACAGGGCCCGGCACGGCCTCACGGTGCGAGGACGCAGCCCCAAGCGACCAGACACCCAGTAGCGCCAGCAACAACACCACCATCTCCAGCAGGGTATCGTACCCCCGGAAGTTGAGCAATACAGCGGTCACCGGGTTGCTTACTCCGCTCACCTCCATTTTGTCGGCCACCATTTTCTGGAGACCTTCCGCATGGTCAGGCAGAGACAGTACAGCATAACCGAGACCCACAGCGAGTGCTAGCAACAACGGCAGCAGAAGCCAACGATTCCTGCCCATATCACCTCCCCGGGGTTTCCGGTTTCGTTCGGCTCCGCCGAAATTCCAGACCTCTTGTGGAAACAACGAAGAAACCCACAACGAGGGCAAGAATAATGACACCAATACCGATGAGTGTCAGGCCGCTATATTTCTCAGGCTCCAAGATTATGATCTTTCGGCCAAGAGCAATCAGTGCGACGGTAAAGATCACTTTCAAGTCGATCCTACCTTCGACGTAATAACTTTTTATGGTTTCCAATAGTTCAAGACCTATGAGCACCAGGAGAAAAAATCCGAAAATCTCCAGTAAATCTCCAATCTCAAGAATGAATAACGGGGGCTTCAAAATGTCCTGAACCAGAAGCCAGACAAGATCAATCAATGCCAGGACGATCACCACAGCCAACAGTATAACTAACAATGCAGTAACGATATGTTCGAACTTCTTCAGGAAATCAATCATCTTGGTTCGTCACTTTTGCTGGATTGCCATTGAAATTATTGTGAATGGGTAAATGAACATCATCGCCATCAGGTGCCCTGCTATTGGTATCCTGGAGTCGTGCCAAGGCAGCCAGCAACAAAGCGCCGGTCAGGCCGGTGCCTATGGCCGCTTCGGCCAGGGCGACATCCGGCGCATCCAAACGGACCCAGGCCAACGCCAGCAACAGGCCAAAGGCAACAAACAACACTATCGCCCTGAACAGATCCGGACAGGCCAGCGCCTGCCAGGCCAACCATAACAGGCCCAATCCCGACAGGGTATCGAATGTCCATTGCAGAAAAGTCATCGCTTCCACAGCTGAATTCCCCTCTTCAGAGCCCCTCCAGCGACCAGATGGGCAACACTGGCTCCGGCAAGTAAAACAAATAACCAGATCAGCAACAACTTGCCCGCCGAGGCCCATGATTCCGCCTGTACGGCCAAGCCAACCACCAACAGGCCCAGGCCCACGTTATCAGCCTTGGTCAGCGCATGAAGCCGGGTATAGACATCTGGAAAGCGCAACAAGCCTAGGGTCCCGGCCAGAAAAAAGACGGCCCCAGCGATCAGCAGAACGGCTGAGAGGAAATCACTCAGAATCATTGCCTACCTCCTGATCCGGCCAGGCTCGCTGCACGAAAGCCACCGCTGTCACCGCGGCCAGTAGGGCGAACACCAGCGCCACATCGAGTAGGGCTGCTTTTCCGTAGGCCTGCGCCAGCAGCAAGAGCACAGCCACCGCGGTGGTGCCGAATAACTGCGCAGCCATCATGCGATCGGCGGCGGTTGGACCGCGAACTACGCGCCACATTCCGGCACCGAGATTCAACAGCAGAAACAGTGCCAATGCGAGGTAAAGGATCTGCATGTGTACTCAACCCTCCATCGTGATTGGCGTTACGAATCCGGGCGGCTTGATCGCAAGCACGGAACAATCGATTTGGGCCAGAATCATCTCTGCTGTATTGCCCACGATGAATCCGGGAACGCCGGTACGGCCCACAGTCCCCATGACGACTAGATCGGCTTCGATCCTTTTGGCCAGCGCCGGAATCTCTTTTTTGGCCCAACCCTTCACCTTATGCGTTCGGAGGTTAAGATAATCCAGGGTTTCTTTACCCAGTTTATCAGTCACCTCACCTATGAGGGCATCCAAATTGGCAGCGTGATGCTGCCTCACTTGTTCGACGTAGGCAATAATCTTCTCTTCCGGTGTACGCATAAACGAACCGCGCATGGCACTCTCGCCAGTCGCATGCCATGCATATACAATGTGCAGCACGGCAAAGTCGGATAGCGCCAGGGAACTGGCCATTTCAAGAATCTGCCGGTTGAGTGCATGGCGTGAATTCAGCTCCGTCAACGGATATGCATCGTCTACATCCACCGCTGCCAGGATAAGCCGGTAAGATTTCAGCGGGGTTGGTTTGATGATCCAAACCGGGCAGGGGCATTTGCGCAACAAATGCATGTCAGCACTGCTGAATAACCGATCCAGCCAATTCTGGATTTCGGGGATCTTGATCACCAGGTCGCGCCCGTAGCGCAGTACCTCGCGGATGATTTCCAGAAATGGCGTACCCTGCAGCACTTTGGTTTCGATCTTAATCCGTGGGCGGTAAGGATTGACTAAGGTTTCCAGCCCCTGCTTTTGGGCATTCACCATCGCGGTCTGCAGATCGGCCGACATCGGAGTACCCTCCGGCATCCCGATGTCGGCGGTGATTCGCTCGACAACATCAACAACCGTTAGACAGGCATGATTGTTCTCCGCCAGCTTGACAGCGCGTTCCAAGGCGGGTTTGCATGTCTCCCCGGGTTCGACCACGAAAAGAATATTATTGAATCGTTTCATATAATTTGCCCTCCTCCAGAAAGCGCCAGGGATATACCGAACATCCGAGCCACTCTTTGTTCCACTGTTTCGAGTTCTGCCAGGAAATCGCTCCGACTGTCCAGCACATGCACTTTTAAGACACCCCGATCAAGCGCGGCGCTCAGTGAGCCTGGCAGCAGACTGATCGTGTTGGCCATGAACACCTGTGGCAGTCCCGGTGGTAGTCGAATCAGATATTCAATGAGATCCGGGGCGATGGGTTTGGCGGGATGAAAGGCGCGCCATGCCACATCTACTCCACCAAGCAAGGAACGGATGAGGAAAAAAGGCACGAACTTTAGAAACTCATACCAGACGAAAGGCCTGGGTGGTATTAGTGCAGTGCTGGCAGCAACCGCCAGCAACACCGCCGGCACACCAATCCACCAGGACGTTGTGGCACTATCAGTGAGAGCCCACCAGATGAGTGAGAACGCTCCCCCCCGCGATATGATAGTTGACCAACTATTTTTTACATTAACCGATGTCATTCATCAACACCTTTGAGTAAAATTGGAGCAATCTCGAATTCCTAGCCATCTCTCGTTCTCAGTACATCGAAATGAAGGTTTCTTCCATCTCCTAAAAACACACCTTCCACGTTTATTAAGATGATCAAAGCGACTAGGCCAAATGTGGGCTAAATCATCATCACTGACAGAATATTCTTCTGCCTTAACCTGATCAATAACTACCTGCATCTACGACGTATTCCATATAATTATAGCATTGGTCACTAATGTCAATGCACTTGCATGTTTGACCTATTCTTATAGCTGGGACTTTTTTCCTTTCTTCGGCGAACATTAGCTGTAGCGGCCCGCAATGATAAACGCTCGGACCCGCAATAGTCACAAATCTGGGCCCACATTAAGTGAGAATAAGGCAAAGCCGCTCCTCCCAAAGTGATCAGCAAATATAATCTCTTGAAGAATCTTCTTTAACATTAACTTGAGAGAGCATTGATGCCTTTCACAATACAAAATAAAAAATCTCTGCTGAATTAAATCTACAGGAATTTTCTATAACAGAGTAGGATACCCCCGATCATGGTTGGCAGATCGGGTGCACCCCACTCAAGCTTACCAGCTATCGCCGAGAACTTGACTTAAATCCGTACACTTTTCCCGCTCCTTGTCTGTGAGGTCTTCAGCTTTTTGGAGATTTTTAAGATCTTCAGCATAGCACGCATATTCTTTACCATCTTTATCGTGTACAAAAACCATTCCCTGATACTCTTTTGAAATTATTTCGCCTCGCATACTCATATCGTCACCTCTAAGTTCATTTGAATGTTTGTGTAACCAAGGTCAACACTGAATTTGGTTCTAAACAGTTGCCATCCATGATTATATTTCTTGTTGACCTAATTATAAATTATGACCTTTAGTTTTATTTTCAATAGGTAGTAAACAGTAGTTTAAAAATAGTATTTACTATTAGTTGAAGCAGGCAGTAATTGGCAAGATGCTTCCGGGTAACCGGTGCTTCTACCCGGAAGTATCAATAATTGAGACTACTCCATTTCTGCCGCAATCCATGGCAGATACTACTTTCTTCCACGTTATGTATGTTTGGTCGATACCACGACACTACCAGTTGCCCGAACAGATTTTTGACAATACAATAAAATTATGGAATCAATAGAAACTTTCGGCATGAAATGGCGTGTAATAGCCTTTGATGGATTTGCCGATCTTTCGTGTTACAGTGAAATATCCGCCGAAAAAGGAATCCTTGATCAGCCCCCGGTCGACAACCTCATCTTCTACCCGCAACCGGTGGACAATAGTGAACAGGACCTGCCGCATGGTTTCATCCCTCTCGGCCATGGGAGCGATTTCCATGCAGCCAGCCTTTTGTGCCTGGTTTCGGGCCACTTCTTCCAGCACCTTGACTTGAAAGTAGACGTGGCCATCCGGCATGGAGAAGGCCAGGAAGCGACGACTAAACATCTTGTTGATATACGGCTTCAGTTCTGCCAGAAACTGAGAAGCATCGAACCAGCCGGAAATATCCATTAATTTCGGTGCGACGGATGTTTGCTTTTCCTCGTTGGATTCGTCGTTGTCGTTTTAAATATCCGCCGAGATATCTTCATTTACCACCGTTTTGGGTTCTTCTTGGAGAACTGTTTCTTCCAGTTCTTTCTGCCTGGCCAGTTGATCTGCCTTCTTCAAGCTCTTGCCGAGCAGTCCCTGGTCCATCTTGTGATGCAGCCTGACCGCCCGTAAGATTTCATTTTTTTTGGGCAGTTCGTTAAAACCGACAATTGCTGCCAAAGGTCGTCCTGCAGCCAGGGGATGCTCCCCCAGAGACTAGAGATATCCACGTATTGATTGCAACTTACCTAAATCGTGACCTAAGGCAGCGACCATTGTATCCGGGATGACATGCCAGGCCTTATGGTCGGAGAGGATCTGCACGACCTGTTCGGCTACGTTGAGCGAATAATCAAGCAAGGTTGTTTGGGTAAGTAACCTGTAGGTGTTTTCATCCCAGTTGCCTTCCACGTCCCCATGGATATTGACCACTGACGGGCATTGCCCCTCCCGGTCCAGCAGTTTCAAGATCTGTCCGCAAACAGCTTTTTGCTGTGGGAATTTGTCAAACCAGGGTCTTTGCAGGATATTTCCCATAAATGCCATGGCTCTGAGATTGTGCAGTTCAAGAAATTCATCCTCTGCTGGGACACGCTCCTGGACTCGCAAAAGAGGGGAGATCTCCGAGATATGGATTGTCTTAGAGCCCTCCTTAATCCAGATCTTGGCCAGCTCATGAAGATGAATTTCTTCAACCACCTTTTTCCTGCTAAAAATCAGGATTAAAATAACGATCGCCGCCAGCCCTAAAGCTAGCCATAACATGCAGTGGTTCCAGTCAACCCTCCTGACCCAGTTGCCAAGGGCAAGCATCAACTCTCAGATACCACTTGGCCGGTTGACTTGAGTTTTCAATGACAGATCAGGGAATATTACCTTCAATTCCCCGTCACTGACCGTAGCGGTTTTCCCCTTATAGGTGCCGGAATAGGTGCTGAGGAACAGCTCACGCGGCGCCATATTAAGAATCTCGGTATGCTTGATCCTTATCTCTTCCGTCTCCCGAATTGACAAACCGCCGCCAACCGAGATAATCGGCGAGAACCGCCGTTCTTCGCCAAGATGCCTGGATACATAGCTTGCAGTGTTTGCGTCCGGTACCCGCATAAAGAGCTTGGTGTTGCAGTTGTCCAGGATAGTGTTGGCCCGGTCCTCTCCGACTTCCGCATACAACTGACTGATTGACTGGCAGTAGCCGTGGATAAAGACTTCAGCCCCACCGGCTTTGGCAAACAAGTCTTCGATCCCTTGGTAGAGAACTGACTGGGCCTCGTCGATATGCAGCACTAACGAGGGTGTGACACTCTTACCACTGGAATACCCAATGAGCGACAGCAATTGCCAGCGAATCAAGCTTATCGTCCCTAAAGATGTTTTTACGCATTGTACTTCTATAAGTGGTCATGTCACGTCACCAACCTGTGGCAAAGTGCGTTTATGAGGTAAAGCAGGGTGTCTCTAATATAGAAGTGAGGGTACTGAGAAGGGCAAATGAGAAAGGGAGGTAATGGTTGAAATATTGCACCATTTCAGGCATTTAGCATATGGCCAATTTATACAGCCGTCACCAACCGTCACCAAAAAAAGGGCAATAAAAAAGGGTCTCCTTTATGGGGAAACCCTTATCTACTCTGGTGCCTAGAGCGAGAATCGAACTCGCACGCTCACAAGGAGCACGAGATTTTAAGTCTCGGGTGTCTACCAGTTCCACCATCCAGGCAAGATGGTTGCTTTTACCATAACCGGTTCAAGCTTGTCAATCCAGAATAGCAACTCGTTTTCGCTTGCATACCGACAGGCAATCCTTTGGCAGTACCTGATGCGGTCTACATTGTTGCGTCGGCCTGCCGGATAAGAGCGAGCATTTCCCGCACAGCCTGATCGAGACCGACAAAAACTGCTCGGGCGATTATCGCATGGCCGATGGAGAGTTCTTCAATGGTGTCGATGGCGGCAATCGGCACCGTGTTCTGGTAACTCAGGCCATGTCCGGCACAGACCCGTAAACCCAGTTGTGCGGCCGCTTCGGCTGCCTCCTGGAGAAGCTGGAATTCGTGCTGTCGATTGCTTTCGCCCATCGCATCGCAGTACTTGCCCGTGTGCAGCTCAACAAAGGTCGCACCAACATCATAAGCGGCGGTAAGTTGATCTGGATCGGGATCGGCAAAGATGGAGACAGGAATTGATGCCGCAGTCATTTTTTCGATAACCTTGGCGATTTTTTTCTTTTGGGAAAGAACATCGAGGCCGCCTTCAGTCGTCAGCTCCTGTCGTTTTTCAGGCACTAAGGTAATCAGGTCAGGTTTGACGTTTAAGGCTATTTTGACGATTTCTTTATTGGCACCCATTTCCAGGTTGAGCTTGGTCTTTATCGTCTGTCGCAGCAGAAAAACATCGCGGTCCTGGATATGGCGGCGGTCTTCGCGCAGGTGGATGACGATGCCAGAGGCTCCCGCGAGTTCACAGATCGCGGCAGCGGTAACCGGATCCGGCTCATTGATTCCTCTTGCCTGCCGAATGGTAGCCACATGATCGACATTGATAGCCAGTTTAGTCATTGCTGTTCTCCTGTATCTTTTAAGCTTTTGTAATAATGCATTTTCTTTATCCAGCATTTCTTGCTCATCGTGCTCTGACCGCTCGTGATCATAGCCGAGGAGATGGAGAAGGCCGTGGACGATAAGCCAGCTCATACGTTCATGCAAGGTCTGTTTGTATTCAATCGACTCTCGTTGGGCGGTCTCCACTGAAATTATAATGTCGCCCAACTCACGCACCGGCAGCAGGGCCAGAGAAGCATCGGCACCATCAGAGAAAGGGAAAGAGAGCACATTTGTCGGTTGGTTTTTGCCTCTGTATTGGCCGTTTAACAGCGTAATTTCCTGGTCGCCGGTAATGAGCAGGCTGAGGGAGTGATCCTGCACGCCGCACTCAGCCAGCAGCCAGTTGGCCATTGTCTTGATTTTTGTTTTATTGAGGGGATATCCGGTAGCCTGGAGGTGAATGGTGAGATCGGTCGACACGATTTTTTCCCTTTTGCTTACTGTTTTTCGTAGGCGTTGATAATTGCCTGGACCAGGGGATGGCGGACCACGTCTTCCTTGGAGAAAGAACAGAACTTGAGCCCCTCGATGTCGGACAGTAATCTTCTGGCCTCCACTAAACCC